>JANOQS010000173.1:0-6311 GCA_031414975.1 Methylibium sp.
CGCTGGCTACCGAATGGTGGGGCGCGACTTCCCCGTCTTCATCCACCCGACCACCGGCGAGGAATACGCGCTCGCGCGCACCGAACGCAAGACCGCGCCCGGTTACGCCGGCTTCTCGTTCCACGCCGCGCCCGACGTGACCATCGAGCAGGATCTGGCGCGCCGCGACCTGACGATCAACGCGATGGCGCAGGACGAAGGCGGCGCCATCGTCGACCCGCATGGCGGGCAGCGCGACCTGGCCGACAAGCTGCTTCGCCACGTCTCGCCCGCGTTCGCCGAAGACCCGGTGCGAATCCTGCGCCTGGCGCGCTTCGCGGCGCGCTTCGGCAAGTTCACCGTTGCCGACGAGACGATGGCACTGTGCCGCGCGATGGTCGCCAGCGGCGAGGTTGACGCGCTGGTGGCCGAGCGCGTGTGGCAGGAGTTGTCGCGCGGCCTGATGGAAGCCCACCCGCCGCGAATGTTCGACGTGCTGCGCGACTGCGGCGCGCTCGCGCGCCTGCTGCCCGAAGTGAACCGCCTGTGGGGCGTGCCGCAACGCGCCGAACACCACCCCGAGGTCGACACAGGCGTGCACCTGATGATGGTGCTGCAGATGAGCGCGCGCCTGCAGGCCAGCCTGCCGGTGCGCTTTGCCTGCCTGTGCCACGACCTCGGCAAAGGCAGCACGCCTCCCGACGAATGGCCGCGCCACATCGGCCACGAGCAGCGCAGCGTGAAGCTGCTGCGCAAGCTGTGCGAGCGCCTGCGCGTGCCCGTCGATTGCCGCGAACTCGCCGAGGTCGTCGCCGCCGAGCACGGCAACGTGCACCGCAGCGGCGAGCTGAATGCCGCGGCGGTGCTGCGCCTGCTCGAACGCTGCGATGCGCTGCGCCGGCCGGAGCGATTTGCGGAGGCGCTGCTGGCGTGCGAGTGCGATGCGCGCGGACGGCTGGGGATGGAGGAGCTGCCCTATCCGCAGCGCGACCGGCTGTCGCGCGGGTTGGCGCTTGCGCAGATGGACACGGCGGCGATCGCCGCCGACGGCGCCGCACGCGGGCTGGACGGCCCGAAGATCGGCGCAGCCATTCGAGAGGCGCGGGTGCGGGCGATCGCGGAGGGGCTGGACGGAGCGAGATGAATGCGTTTGAATGCGTTGAGTCGCGGCCATCGCCGCCGCCCACGGCTTCCTGCTGGCCACCCGCAACGTGCGCGACTTCAACGGGACGGGCATCGAACTCGTCGACCCCTGGACACCCGAGTGACCCTTTGGCGACCTGTCGGCGGCCGTGCCGCTAACCTGCTGGCTTGCCGCCCAACGGAGCCCGCCGCATGACCGATCCGTACACACCGCCAAAGGTCTGGACCTGGAACAAGGCCAACGGCGGCCAGTTCGCCAACATCAACCGGCCGATCGCCGGGCCGACACAAGACAAGGAACTGCCGGTGGGGCGCCATCCGATGCAGCTTTATTCGCTCGGCACGCCGAACGGCGTGAAGGTGACGGTGATGCTGGAAGAACTGCTGGCCCTGGGCCACCACGGCGCCGAATATGACGCCTGGCTGGTGCGCATCAACCAGGGTGATCAGTTCGGCAGCGGCTTCGTGGCGGTCAACCCGAACTCCAAGATCCCGGCGCTGCTGGACCGCAGTGGGCCGGTGCCGGCACGGGTGTTCGAGTCGGGCGCGATCCTGCTGCATCTGGCGGAGAAGTTCGACAGCGCCTTCTTGCCGACGGCCGGCGCGGCGCGTGCCGAGTGCCTGTCGTGGCTGTTCTGGCAGATGGGCAGTGCGCCGTTTCTGGGCGGCGGGTTCGGGCACTTCTATGCGTACGCGCCGAGCAAGATCGAATACGCGATCGACCGGTATGCGATGGAAGTGAAGCGCCAGCTCGATGTGCTCGACCGGCGCCTGGCCGAGAGCGCCTACCTGGCCGGGGACGAGTACACGGTTGCCGACATCGCGGTGTGGCCCTGGTACGGCGCGCTCGTGAAGGGGCTGCTCTATGAAGCGGGCGAATTCCTGCAGGTGAAGGAGTACGCACACGTGCAGCGCTGGACCGACCGCATCGCCCAGCGCCCGGCGGTGCAGCGCGGTCGCATGGTCAACCGCACCTGGGGCCAGCCGGCCAGCCAGCTGCACGAGCGCCACGACGCGAGCGACTTCGACACCCGCACGCAGGACAAGTTGGCCGCACCGGGTTGACGCCAGATTCCATCGACCGGAGGATCGCGACGATGATCACCCTCTACGACTGTGCCACCGCACCGAGCCCACGCCGCGCCCGCATCCTGCTGGCCGAGAAGGGCGTGATGCACGAGACCGTCCCCGTGGACCTGCGGAGTGGCGAGCAACTGAGCGACGCCTACTGCACGCTGAACCCGCAGTGCACCGTGCCGGCGCTCAGAACCGACGACGGGCTGCTGCTCACCGACAACGCGGCGATCACCGCCTGGCTTGAGGCGCGCTTTCCGCAGCCGGCGTTGCTGGGCGTGACGCCGGCGGAGCGGGCCGAGATCGCGAGCTGGAACTGGCGCATCGAGTTCGAAGGCCTGCTGGCCATCGCCGAGTCGATGCGCAACAGCTCGCCGGCCATGGCCAACCGGGCGCTGGCCGGGCCGGTGGACTATGCGCAGATCCCCGAGCTGGGCCAACGCGGGCTGGCACGCCTGCAACAGTTTTTTGTCGTGCTGAACGATCGCCTGGCCGGGCGCGGATTCATCGCCACCGAGCGCTTCAGCATCTGCGACATCACTGCCGTCGTGGCGGTGGACTTTGCGCGTGTGGTCAAGGTCAAACCCGGCGACTCTCACCCGCACCTGCAGCGCTGGCGCGCGGCGATGGCGCAGCGGCCGGCGATGGCGCTGTAGGCCGATTTCCACCAAGCACTTGCGGCCCGCCACGCCCAGGGCCGGCGAAGGTGCGGGCGATAGCGCTCACGCGGGTCGCGTGCGTCGCTTCGTGCGAGCACGAACCCCCGGCTGGGCCACCGGCTGGGAAAGCGCCTCCGGCCACCAGGGGTCGCGCATTCCGTCGCCGAAATGCGCCATCAGCGCTTCGAGCAGGACCCGGACCTTCGGCGAGACGAAGCGTCGATGCGGGTAGACGGCGAACACGCCGAACTCCGGCAGCGACCAGTCCGGCAGGACCGGTTCGAGGAGCCCGGCATCGAGGTCCCTGCGCGCCATGAAACTCGGCGCCACGACGAGCCCGATGCCCCGTCGCGCAGCGGCCATCAGCGCTTCGCCGCTGTTGCTCAGCATCACCGCCGTGACCTTGACACGGACCTCGCGGTGGGCGCGAACGAACAGCAGCTCGTGCATCGGCCGCGGCTCGGTGAAGACGAGATTGCGGTGTGCTGTCAGGTCGTCCGGCCGGCGCGGGCGGCCGTGTTGGCGCAAGTACTCCGGCGCACCGAAGACGCCCAGGCGGGCACGCGCAAACGGCCGCGCGACGAACTGCCCTTCGAGCGAACGGGCCACGCGCACGGCCACGTCGATGCCCTCCTCGACCATGTCGATGACGCGGTTCGAAAGCCGAAGGTCGATGACCATGTTCGGATAGGCCGCCATCACCTCACTGAGCACCGGCACGATGTTGTGGCCGAAGTCGATCGGCGCAGTCACCCTGAGCAAACCCGCCGGCGCCTTCGCCAGCTCGCGCATCGAGTCGTCGGCATCGTCGAGGGCGTGCAGACATTCGAGACACCGCTCGAGGTAGACGCGGCCGGCCTCGGTGAGCCCGACCCGCCGCGTGGTTCGATCGAACAGGCGCGTTCCGAGAGTCGATTCAAGCGCGGATACATGCTTGCTGACAGCCGCAGGCGACATCTGGAGATCGCGTGCGGCAGCGGCAAACCCGACGTGCTGCGCGACCCTGACGAACACTTGCATGCTCAGGAGGCGGTCCATGCGCAATGGTGCCACTCATTCCTGCGGAGAAACAGTCCATCTCCCGTGCACTGGATTCTCTGCCGCTGCCGGCCGACGTAAGGTGCAGCCTTCTCAAACGCTGCCGAAACAGGAGAGTGACATGAGCAAGGCCTACGACGCCATCATCGTGGGGGCGCGCTGCGCCGGCTCGCCGACGGCCATGCTGCTGGCCCGCATGGGCTACAGGGTGCTGGTCGTGGACCGCGCAAGCTTTCCGAGCGACACGCTGTCGACGCATGTGGTGCATCCCATGGGCGCGGCCATGCTCGCCAAGTGGGGGCTGCTCGATGGCCTGGTCGCGACGGGATGCCCGCCGATCCATACCTACGCATTCGACTTCGGTCCATTCACGATCGCCGGAAGCCCAGGCAGCGCGGACGCCCCGGTTTCTTACTGCCCTCGGCGGACGATCCTGGACAAGCTGTTGGTCGACGCGGCAGCCGCGGCCGGTGCAGAGGTTCGTGAAGGATTCACCGTCGACGCGATCGTCACCGAAGGAGGCCGCGTGGTCGGCATCCGCGGCCACTCGAAGGGCGGCAATGTCGTCGAAGAGCGCGCCCGGGTCGTCGTCGGCGCGGATGGCCGGAACTCGGTCGTTGCCGGCGCCGTCCTGCCCGAGCAGTACCACCAGAAGCCTGCGCTGCTGGCAAGCTACTACTCGTATTGGAGCGGCTTGCCGATGCAGGGCCGATTCGAGATCTACATCCGGCCGCATCGCGGGTTCGCGGCCGTGCCGACTCACGACGGCCTGACGCTGGTCATCGCCGGATGGCCGCACGCCGAGTTCGATGCCAACAAGAGCGACATCGAGGGCCACTACCTGAGAACGCTCGAACTCGCGCCTGCCTTCGCCGAACGGGTCCGTGGCGCACGACGTGAAACGCGCTTTGCCGGCGCAGCGGTGCCAAACTTCTTCCGCAAGCCCTTCGGTCCCGGTTGGGCACTGGTGGGTGATTCGGGCTACAACAAGGATCCGATCACTGCGCAAGGCATCACCGACGCATTCTGCGACGCCCAACGTTGCGCGATTGCACTCGACGAAGCGTTCAGCGAAAGCCGCAGTTTCGAAAGCGCCATGAGTGGCTGCCAGCGCGCTCGCGACGAGCATGCTCTGCCGATGTACGAGTTCACATGCCAGCTGGCCGCCCTGGAGCCCCCGCCGCCCGAGTTGCAGCGCTTGTTCGGCGCCATCCACGGCAACCAACAGGCGATGGACGACTTCGTGCGCATGAACGCCGGGACGATCTCACCGGCGACATTCTTCGCACCGGGAAACGTCGGTGCCATCATGGCCGCCGCAGAGGTTTCGAGCTGATGGTGCCGATGGTCACCCCTCGTTCCGCTCCGCCTGCACCTTGCCCTCGGGCCGCTTGCCCAGGATGATCATGCCCAGCACCTCGTCCTCGTTCACGTCTTTGGTGTTGTAGGTGCCGACCATCTTGCCGTTCTTCATCACGGCCAGCCGGTCGCTCAGGCCGAACACGTCGGGCATGTCGTGGCTGATCAGGAAGATGCCCACGCCTTCGGCCTTGAGCTGCTTGATCAGCTCGCCGACCATGCGGGTTTCTTCAGGCCCGAGCGCGGCGCAGGGCTCGTCCATGATCAGGATGCTGGCGTTGAAGTAGAGCGCGCGAGAGATGGCCACCGTCTGGCGTTGCCCGCCCGACAGGCGCCGCACCGGCACGCGGAAGTTCTGGAAGTTCTTGTTCAGGCGCGCGAACACCTTGCGGGCGTCGGCGTCCATGCGCAGGTCATCAAGCGTGCGCCACGGCGTCAGGATCTCGCGGCCGAGGAACAGGTTGGCCACCGAGTCGAGGTTGTCGGCCAGGGCCAGGGTCTGGTAGATGGTCTCGATGCCCAGCCCTTGTGAATCAGCCGGGTTGCGGATGTGCACCTTCTCGCCGCGGATGAGTATGTCGCCGCTGTCGATCGGGTAGGCGCCGGCCAGCATCTTCATCAGGGTGGACTTGCCGGCGCCGTTGTGGCCCAGCAGCGCCACCACCTCGCCGGGGTGCAGGTTGACGTTGGCGTTCTCGACCGCGTGCACGCCGCCGAACGCCTTGCAGATGTTGCGCAGCGAGACCAGCGGCGCTTTGCTTGGTGTGGAGGTACTCATCTCATTGTTCCCCGGTCCACTTGCGGTACAGCACATCGAACACCACGGCGGCGATCAGCACCTGGCCGATGATGACCATGCGGTGGCCGATGGACACATCGAGCAGCAGCATGCCGCTGTCCAGGCTCTGCATGATCAGCGCCCCCAGCACCGAACCGACGATCGAGCCGCTGCCGCCGGCCAGCGCGGTGCCGCCGATCACGGCCGCGGCGATGACGTACAGCTCCATGCCGGTGCCGAGCGAGTTGGTGCCGGCGTTCAGGCGCGCGATCGACACGATC
>JANOQS010000174.1:0-8288 GCA_031414975.1 Methylibium sp.
CGCCTGGCCGGCATGAACTACGGCCGCCGCCTGTGCCAGGCGATGCCGCCGATGACGCGGCTCGCGACCGAGGACGAGGCGCTGGCTTGGCTGCTCAGCTTGGCCGAGCAGCCACCGGTGCCTTGACGCCTGCCTTCAGAACGGCCACCACGAGCGCTGCTTGGGCCCCAGGCTGGCGGCGCTGAAGGAGGTCTGCGGGAAGTTCTTGCGCAGCACGCGGTCGGCGTCGTCGCGCAACTGGGCCAGGCCGAGCCGGTCGTAGGACTGGATCATGATGAACAGCGCTTCTTCGGCGGCCGGCGATTCCTGGAAGTCCTTGACCGCCTGCTGGGCCCGGTTGACGGCCGCCACATATGCGCCGCGCCGGAAGTAGTAGCGCGCCACGTGCACCTCGTAGGCCGCCAGCGAGTTGACGATGTAGTTCATGCGCACGCGCGCGTCTTCGGCATAGCGCGACTGCGGAAACTGATCGGTCAACTGCTTGAAGGACATGTACGAATCGCGCGATGCCTGTTGGTCGCGTTCGGACAGGTCCTGCTTGGAGATGCCGCCGAAGATGCCCAAGTTGTCATTGAAGTTCACCAGGCCCTGGAGGTACAGCGCATAGTCGAACGCCGGGCTGGTGGGGTGCAGCTTGATGAAGCGCTCCAGCACGGTCAGTGCCTGCGCCTTTTCGTTGGTCTTGTACAGGATGTGGGCGCGCTCAAGTTGCGCCTGCTGCGCCAGGATCGTGCCCGAGGCGCGGCCTTCGAGGCGTTCGAACAGCTTGCCGGCGCGTTCGTAGTTGCCCGCGTTCGCTTCGTCGCGGGCCTCTGAATACAATTTCTCCGGAGTCCACGCCGAGGTCTCGTCCCTGGGTGTCGAACTGCAGCCGCCAACCAACGTCAGCAGCGCCAACATCATCGACACTGCGGCCCAGGGTTTGCCCAACACTCGAATCGAAACCATGCGTGCGGGGTGTGCCGGGGCCACCCGTCCTGTCAAAAAATGAAGCGCGATTATAGGGTTGTGCCCTTGCCGAAGACCGATTTGCCCACTGCTGCCGGGGTCGAGCCCGAGGACGACGCAGCGCCCGAAAGCGACGCTCCGGACGCCCCCTGGAACGACGCACCGGAGCGCCGCACCGCCGTGGTGGCGCAGGCGCTGCACGGCCAACGGCTCGACAAGGCCGTGGTGGCGATGGCCGAGGAGTTCTCGCGCAGCCACCTGCAGACCTTGATCGAGCAAGGTCATGTCCGGGTCGATGGCAGTGTGCTGGCCACCGCGTCGCGCAAGGTGCGCTCGGGTCAGCTGATCGAGGTCGAACTGGTGCCTACGGCCGAGAGCCGCGCGTTCCGGCCCGAAGCGCTGCCCATCGACGTGCTGTTCGAGGACGAACACCTGATGGTGCTGAACAAGGCCGCCGG
This sequence comes from Methylibium sp., assembly GCA_031414975.1. Lineage (GTDB taxonomy): Bacteria > Pseudomonadota > Gammaproteobacteria > Burkholderiales > Burkholderiaceae_C > LGRD01. The sequence continues at coordinate 1,407 of JANOQS010000174.1, forward strand.
CATGGTGGTGCACCCGGCGGCCGGCAACTGGTCGGGCACTTTGCTGAACGCGCTGCTGGCCCACCACCGCGGCGCCGCGAGCCTGCCGCGCGCCGGCATCGTGCACCGCCTCGACAAGGACACGTCGGGCGTGATGCTGGTCGGCAAGACCTTGCCGGCGGTGACGGCGCTGTCGCGTGCGATCGCGGCGCGCGACGTGCACCGCCAGTACCTGGCGATCGTGCACGGGCGTGTCGAGCCGGGCCGCTTCTCGATCGACGCGCCCGTGGGCCGCGACCCGCAGTCGCGCGTGCGCATGGCGGTGATCGGCTCGGGGCGCGCGGCGCGTACCGATGTCGAGCGGGTTGCCCAGTCCAGCGCTTCCGGTGCTTTCTCGGCGCTGCGCTGCACACTGCACACCGGGCGCACACACCAGATCCGGGTTCACCTCGCGGCGCGCGGTTACCCGCTGGTGGCCGACGCGGTGTATGGCGGTGCGCCCGCGCTCGGCATGGCGCGCCAGGCACTGCACGCCATGCGGCTGGCGTTTGCGCACCCGATCGGCGGCCAGGCGATGGTTTTCGAAGCGCCGGCACCCGCCGATCTGGCGGCGGCCTGGCAAACCCTGGTTGCCCAAGGCTGAACCGGCCCATTGCCGACCGCCGGGTTGGGTACAATGGGCACCGAATTCTTGTCGGCACACGTGCCGAGTCCGCCGTCGTCAGCTTGACCGGCAGACGCACCCAGCCGGCAAGAGGCGTCCCGCACCCCAGGGCGTGATGACCGGGTTGCACGCGAGAAGCGTGGCCAACCCACCAGCACCGAACTAAAGAGCCCACACACGAAGCGGGTGCTGGCCCCCGTCGATCGACCCGAACCTGTACCCCGAACTGTGTGCCGAGGCACCCAAGAGCGACCCAAGAGCGACCCCGGCCGAGGATGTGAATCAAAGTCCATGAATACCCAGGATGCAAAGCGCGTCCTCGAGACCGCGCTCATCTGCGCAAACCAGCCCATGCCTGTGCGCGACATGCGGGCGCTGTTTGCCGAAGAACTTGGAGCCGACACCTTGCGCTCCATGCTCGATGACCTGAGGCGCGACTGGGAAGGGCGCGGCGTCGAGCTCGTCACCCTGGCCAGCGGCTGGCGTTTCCAGAGCCGCCCCGAGATGCGTGAATACCTTGACCGGCTGAACCCCGAGAAGCCCAGCAAGTACTCGCGTGCCGTGATGGAAACGCTGGCGATCATTGCCTACCGCCAGCCGGTGACGCGTGGTGACATCGAAGACATTCGCGGCGTCACGGTGGCCAGCCAGATCGTCAAGCAACTCGAAGACCGCGGCTGGGTCGAGGCGATCGGCTACCGCGAGGCTCCCGGCCGCCCGGCGCTGTGGGCCACCACGCGCCAGTTCCTCGATGACCTGGGCCTGGCCAGCCTGGCGCAATTGCCATTGCTGCAAGGTGACGGTGCGAATGGTGCTGCGGCCATGCTGTCTGAAGCCTTGCCCCAGCAGGCTTCACTGCTCGATCCGCAGGCCAGCCTGGCGCTCGACGAAGCCGCCACTGTCGTTGAAGCTGCCACGGTCGCCCCCGAAACCGAAGCCGAAACCGAAACCGACACCGAACCCGCTCCGAGCGCCCCCGCGCTGCAAACCCCGCCTCAAGAGACTGCGGCCGACGCCGCGCCCACGGAACCGAACGCATGAACGTCAACCCAGATTCCCCTTCGTCGCCTGAAGCGGACGGCGCCCCCACCGACGCTGGCGAGGCGGTGGCCAAACCCGCGCGCCGGCCGCGCGCACCGAAGGTCGTCGTGGCCGAGGTGGCAGCCCCAGTCAGCGTCGCCGCGGTGGAGGAGGCCGCCCCTGCGGTCGCCAAGCCCCGGCGCAAGCGTGCTGTACCGGCCGAAGCGGCCGAAGCGGCCGAGGCTCCGGCTGCCGTGGCGGTTTCCGTCCCTCCCTCAAACATTGAAGCTCCCGCGGCGGTTGCCGCCGTGGCGGATGTGCCGGCAGGCGATGCACAAAGGGACATTCAAAGAGAGGTCCAAAGGGATGCCCCAAGCGATCCCCGAGACGACCGCCCGAGCGACGTTCAGGCCGGCAGCGCCAGCGACACCCCCGACGGCCCACCCGGCGGTGCGACCGACGACCAGCCCGACGGCCAGCCCGACGGACCGAGAAGCCGGCGCCGCAACCGCCGCGACCGCAAACGCGGCGACCGTGGCGGCGAATTGAATGCGGACGGCTCGGTCCGCACGCCGGAGGGCGGTGAACAAGCGGCCGTTCCGGTGGCCGCGGCCGTCGAGGCGGGCGCCCGGTTCGCACAGGTGCTGTCGGGCGACTTCGACGCGGAGGCCGAAGCCCCGACCGAAGAGCGCACCGAGGGGGCCGAATCCGCCGAGGGGGCTGAACCGGCTGAAGGCGCTGAAGCGGCTGAAGGCGCTGAAGCCGCCGACACCGGCGCGCCCAAGCGCGTGCTGGCGCCCGAGCCCGAAGCGCCCAAGCTGCACAAGGTGCTGGCGCAGGCCGGCATCGGTTCGCGGCGCGACATGGAAGAGCTGATCCTGGACGGCAGCATCACCGTCAACGGCGAGCCGGCTCACATCGGCCAGCGTATTTCGTTCGGCGATCAGATCAAGGTCAACGGCAAGCCGGTGAAGGTGCGCATCATGCCGCTGCCGGCGCGCATCATTGCGTACCACAAGCCGGTCGGCGAAATTGTCACGCACGACGACCCGCAGAACCGGCCGACGGTGTTCCGCCGCCTGCCGCGCCTTCAGCAGGGCAAGTGGCAATCGGTCGGGCGCCTCGACATCAACACCGAAGGTCTGCTGCTGTTCACCAACTCCGGTGAACTGGCCAACCAGTTGATGCACCCGCGCTTTGGCGTCGAGCGCGAATACGCGGTGCGCGTGCTCGGTGTGCTCGAGCCCGAGCAGAAAGCGCAATTGCTCGAAGGCGTGATGGTCGAAGGCCAGAAGTGCGGTTTCCGCTCGATCGAAGAAGGCGGCGGCGAGGGCGCCAATCACTGGTACCGCGTCGTCATCACCGAAGGGCGCAACCGCGAGGTGCGCAAGCTGTTCGACGTGGTGGGTCTGACCGTGAGCCGCCTGATCCGCATCCGCTACGGCACCGTCGTGCTGCCGCTCGGCCTGAAGCGCGGCGTGTGGGTCGACCTCGAAGACGGCGACGTGCGCGCGATCCGGCGCTTGGCCAGCGGCGACCGTGGCCAACAACCGCAGCGCGACGGCCAGCCCGGCGGGCGCGGCAACGAGCAGCGCCAGGGCGGCCAGCAGAAGCAGCGCAATGATCGACAAGGTGGCCCGGGCGGCCAGGGCGGCGGTCAGGGGGGCCAAGGCGGGCGTCAAAACGAGCGCGGCAACCGCAACGGCCCGCCGCCGGGGCGCTTCAACGAGCCGCAGCCGAATGCCGCGCCTCAGGTCGAAGACAGAGGGCGCGATCTCGACAACGACGATGCCGACATCGACTTCGATCCGCGCTCGATTCCCAACCCGCTCGAACAGACCTTCGACAAACGTTTCGTGCAGAACCCGCGCAGCCCTGCCGGCGGGCGCGGTTTCGGCCGCGGCGGCGGCGGCTTCGGCGCCGGCGGCAGCGCGCCGAGCCCAGGCCCGAAGAAGGGCTCCGGCCCGGCCCAGCCCGATCCCCTGCAGACCTCGATGGGCTTCATCGGGGCCGATGCCTTCCATCGCAAGAACCGAGGGGGTGGCGGCGGCGGTGGCGGTGGTGGCGGCAACCGCGGTGGCAACCGAGGTGGTGGTGGCGGTGGCGGTGGCAACTTCGGCGGTGGCGGAGGTGGCGGTGGAAACTACGGGGGTGGTGGTGGCGGTGGTGGCGGGCGCCGAGGCCGTTGAGTCCCCGACCGGACTTCACGGGCTACAATCCAAAGCTTCGCCAAGTGCTTGATTTCAGGAGATAAAAACATGGCCATCGAACGCACGCTTTCGATCATCAAACCCGACGCCGTTGCCAAGAACGTGATCGGCCAGATCTACGCCCGCTTTGAAGGCGCCGGCCTGAAGGTCATCGCCGCGAAGATGGCGCACCTGTCGCGCAGCGAAGCCGAAGCCTTCTATGCGGTCCACAAGGCGCGCCCATTTTTCAAGGACCTGGTGTCCTTCATGATTTCGGGCCCGGTGATGATCCAGGCGCTGGAAGGCGAGAACGCGATTGCCAAGAACCGCGAACTGATGGGCGCCACCGACCCGAAGAAGGCCGACAAGGGCACGATCCGCGCCGACTTTGCCGACAGCATCGACGCCAACGCCGTGCACGGCTCCGACGCGCCCGAGACCGCTGCGGTCGAAGTGGCGTTCTTCTTCCCCGGCATGAACGTCTACAGCCGCTGAAGCGCAAAAGCGGCATAACGGCGGCGCAAAAAGTGCCTCGGCGACAGAGGCCCAAACCATGACCAGCGCAGTCAACCTGCTTGAATTCGACGGCGAAGGGTTGGCTGCGTTCTGCGAGAGCCTGGGCGAAAAGCGCTTCCGCGCGACCCAGTTGTTCCGCTGGATCCACCAGCGCGGGGCCGGCGGCTTCGACCAGATGTCGGACCTGGCCAAGGCGCTGCGCGACAAGCTGCACGGCATTGCGGAGGTCAAGGCGCTGCCGGTCATCAGCGAGCAGGTCGCCGGCGACGGCACGATCAAGTGGCTGTTCGACGTGGGCGGCGGCGACGCGGTGGAAACCGTGTTCATCCCCGAAGCCGACCGCGGCACCTTGTGCATATCGTCGCAGGCCGGCTGTGCGGTCGGTTGCCGCTTCTGCTCGACCGGCCACCAGGGCTTCAGCCGCAACCTCACGATTGGCGAGATCGTGGCACAGCTCTGGTATGCCGAGCATGAATTGCGCCGCCGCCTGGCGCTGCCGGAAGGCGAGCGCGTCATCAGCAACGTGGTGATGATGGGCATGGGCGAACCGCTGCAGAACTACGCCGCGCTGGTGCCGGCGCTGCGCGTGATGCTCGACGACCATGCCTACGGCTTGTCGCGCCGCCGCGTCACCGTGTCGACCTCGGGCGTGGTGCCGATGATCGACCGGCTGCGCGACGATTGCCCGGTTGCGCTGGCCGTGTCGCTGCATGCGCCGAACGACTTGCTGCGCAGTGACCTGGTGCCGCTGAATCGCAAGTACGGAATAGCCGAACTGCTGGCCGCCTGCACACGCTACCTCGACAAGGCACCGCGCGACTTCATCACCTTCGAGTACTGCATGCTCGACGGTGTGAACGACACGCCCGAACATGCGCGCGAACTGATCGCGCTGGTGCAGCCGGCAGGGCGTGATCCAGTGTCCTGCAAGCTCAACCTGATCCCCTTCAACCCGTTCCCCGAGTCGGGCCTGAAGCGCTCGGCGCCGGAGCGGGTGCAGACCTTTGCGCGCCTGCTGCAGGCCGCCGGCCTGGTGACCACGGTGCGCAAGACGCGCGGCGACGACATTGCTGCCGCTTGCGGGCAACTGGCCGGCGAGGTGCAGGACCGCACGCGGGTCGAAACGCGCATGACGCGGGCGCCGATCCGGCTGCGGCGCGGCGCAGCCTTGCAAGGGGCCGACCGGTGATCGGGCGCAGCCCTCTGGCGGGCTTGCTCTGCGCGTTGGCGCTGGCAGCCTGTGTGATGCCGCCGCCGGCGCCCCCACCCACGCCGGCCGGCGAGTCGCGCGACCGCATTACCGCGTCCGACGAAAGCGAGTCGAGCAAGCGCGCGCGGGTTCGGCTGGAACTGGCCGCAGCCTACTTCGGGCGCGGGCAGATGGAGACCGCGCTCGATCAGGTCAAGCTCGCGCTGGTGGCTGAACCCAACTTTGGCCAGGCCCACAACCTGCGTGGCCTGATCTACGCCAGCCTGGGCGACGAGCGCCTGGCCGAAGAGAGCTTTCGGCGCGCGCTGCAGATCAACAACCGCGACACCGACACGATGCAAAACTTCGGCTGGTACCTGTGCCAGCAAAAGCGCTACGCCGAAGCGAACCAGCAGTTCGAACAGCTGATGGCCGTGCCGCAGTACCGTGACATCGCGCGCACCCTGCTGACCCAGGGTGTGTGCCACGCTTACGCCGGCAACCTGGCCGAGGCCGAACGAACCCTGCTGCGTTCCTACGAAATGGAGCCTGGCAACCCGGCCACCGCCGTCAACCTGTCGGAAGTGCTCTATCGCAAGGGCGACCTGGAACGTGCGCGCGGCTTCATTCGGCGCGTCAACCTGCAGACCGAGGTGGCCAGCGCGCAGACCCTGTGGCTGGCGGCTCGCATCGAAAAGCGCCTGGGCAACCAGGACGCGCTCGATGAAGCGGGCCGGCTGCTGCGCAACCGCTTCCCGGCCTCGCGCGAGGCCGGCCTGTTCGATCGGGGACAGTTCAATGAGTGAGGCCGGCACCGGCGGCGACGCTGCATCCGCTGGCGCCTTGTTGCGCCAGGCCCGTCAGGCCCAGGGGCTGGAGATTGCTGCGCTGGCCGCGGCGATGAAGGTGGCCCCGCAGAAGCTCGAATTGCTCGAGGCCGACCGCTTCGATGAACTGCACGATGCCACGTTCGCGCGGGCGCTGGCACAAAGCGTGTGCCGCAGCCTGCGCATCGACCCCGCACCGGTGATGGCCCTGCTCCCGCAGGGGCGGGGTCTGGGCCTGGACCACATGAACCAGGGCCTGAACACGCCCTTTCGGGAGCGCCCGGTGGGTTTGTTGCCGATGGACTGGTCGGTGCTGGCCAAACCCGTGGTGTGGGCGCCGGTGCTGATCATGCTGGCGGCGGCGGCGCTGTACTTCATTCCGGCCGACCTGTTCAACGCCGGCAAGACGGTTTCACGCGCCGTGCCGGCTGCCGATGCAGCGTCGGCAGTGGCGGAGGCCGCCAGTGCGCCGGCCACGGTGATCGAAACCGTCTACTC
>JANOQS010000175.1:0-2233 GCA_031414975.1 Methylibium sp.
GGTGCGGTCTTGGGGTAGGCCTTGGCGCTGGCGATGTAGGCCTTGTCGGTGGCCGACAGCACCTCGTTCTCTTTGGTGCCGACACCGCTCTTGACCCAGCTGCCGGGGAAGAAGTACAGCATGATCGAGTCGGGGTCGAAGGTGGTGCCGTTGATCTGATCGACGCTGTACTTGTTGAGCACGTTGTGGCGCACCATCGCCTCGGTCCAGTTGTTCGGCGGGCCCGCCAGCTCGCGAAGCACCACCGCCTCGTTCCACTCGATGCCGCCAGCCGGGTTCTGGTGTTCGTGCGCCAGGCCGATGGCGTGGCCGAACTCGTGGCCAGCCGTACCGCCGTCCATGAAGCCGAGGTTCATCGTCGGCTGGTCGAGCGGGATGCCGCGGTTGTCGGTGCCGACATACGACCACGCGCCGTCGCTGGTGTCGAAGCTGATGCGGATCTCGGCGTCCGACGCATTGTTGAAATCGAACCTGAGGTTGGCGTGCTGCGTCCACCACAGCGCCTGTTCCTTGGCCTTGGCGTGCTGCGTGGCCGTGCCGCCGATGAAGCGCACGCGCAAGGTGGTGCCGTTCATCCACAACTTGCCGATCGGAATGAGAGCACGCGTGGCGCCGCCACGCCGCACGGTGGACTGGAACTTCATCATGTCCGCGGGCAGCGGGCGTTGAACGCAGACGTGGGGTCGTGTGGCCATGGTGCTCTCCTGATGAAGATCGGACGGACCGGGCAGGATAGTTCGGGGCCCGCGGCTTGTCACCCAGGCGTGCCCTTAACTTTGACGGCACCGCTCGACTTACTGGCGCGCCCCAATTCGGCGCATCGCACCGAGTTCACCGTCGACACCCACGCTGCGGATGTAGTCGACACTTCGGTGCAGCGCCGCACACGTTGGCTGGTCCGGGTCGACGCCGGCATCGGCCACCTTTTGTGACAGTGTCGCGAACTCGGCCTGCATCGCGTCGGTGCGCTCTGCAGGCCAGCCGACGCGCTTGCCGAGGCTGGCGCCGAAGCTGCGGTCCAGCAGCGTGTCGGAGTGTTCGGCCAGCAGCTCGGCAATCCGGCCGCAGGTTTCGCGCCGGTTGGTGTCGGCCAGCGCTTCGGCCTTGCAGAACGGCGAGATCGTCTGGTAACCCGGGATGACCCAGATCGCCTCGATACCGATCACCGACACGATCAACTCGTACGTTGCTTTCAGCGCTTGCGCTTCGGCGGGCGCATGGGCCAACACCAGGTTCGGCAACTCGCCCCAGCCGTGCCGGCTGCGGCGCGCTTGCGCGATCTGGTGCATGGCCTCATTCACCGCAGCAACATCGCCCTGGGCTTGCGCCGCGGCGGCGACAAAGGCCCAAGGCACCGCATTGCCGGGGTCGAGCCGGGCCCATTGCGCGGCCGTGATGAGCCGGCACGCCCCGCCGCGCTGGGTGTGGGTGTTGGGGCCGTTGCAGGCATGGAATGCGATGGCGTAGACGCGTGGATCGGTGCTGCTGGCCGCCAGGCGGGCCACGGCGTCGAACGGGCCGGCCGATTCGGCATCGGGCGCGGCCATCGAGGGCCGGCCGGCCGGCGTTGCCAGTGGTGGAATCGGAATGCAGTTCCTCGCTTCGCACGGCGCCACCGGATTGTCTTTGCGGACCGTTTCGAGCTCGGCGATGAGGGGCTTCAACACCAGGCCGGCGGCGCGGGCGCGCGGGTCGGCGCTGGTCTGCATCGCCGCCAGGGTTTGCTCGAGCACCTGCGCGGCACGCGCTTCACCGGCCGCGTTGCTTGCCTCGGGCAACGGCGCCGATGCGGCTCGCGCGGGCTCGATGCCACACGCGCTGCGGCTCTCTGCGTCGGCCGGCGGGTGGGCAGCGGCCGTGGGCGCGGGCAGCGGCACAGACGCGACGGACGACCGCCCTCCCCGCCCCGAATCCGCAGGGCCGACGGCGGCCTGTTCCGGCCCACCCTGGAGTGAGCCGCGAAACCCGAACCACGCCGAACCCAGCAGGCTCGCAACCAGCACGGCGGCCCAGACGTTTCGCTTCACGCCTTCAACGCCCCGCCGCCACCAGCGCCTCACGCACCGCCGCCACCTGGCGGCGCGACACCGCGAGCCATTCGTCCACCGGGGCGATGCACACGGCCCAGCTCTCGCCGCCTTCATCGTCGCCCTCGCCCGGCATCACGCGGCGCTGCAGCGCACGCACCGCCGAGCGGGCCACCAGCGCGTTGCGGTGCACGCGCATGAAGCGA
>JANOQS010000176.1:0-1871 GCA_031414975.1 Methylibium sp.
GTGGTCAGCGACGCCGGCCTGAACCTGCGCCTGCACCCCGACACCGGCGCGGTGGTCGACGCCAACCCCAACGTCGACGGCCTGCAGATCGACGCCGACCCGGCCTTCGACGCGGCCGACGTGAACGCCGGCAAGCCGGCCGCGCTGGTCTCGGCCGGCTACACCTACAACAAGGACAACGACAAGATCACCACCAACTTCGCGATCGACGCACGCCAGGGCCTGCTGCTCACGCAGGGCACGCGCGAAGGCGTGGCGCCGGCGGTGTCGCCCAACACCGGGCGGCTCTACACCGTGGGGCCGCTGAATGCCGGCGCCTTCGAGCGCGCCTCGTTCGACATCAGCGACGTGAACAACGCCGCCTACGCCGCACTCACGCCCGCCGGTGCGAGCACCTCGGTGCTGTACCGCGTGAACCTGGCCAGCGGCGCGGCCACGCGCATCGGCACGATCGGGGGTGGTGCCGTGGTGCTCGGGTTGGCGATCGAGCCCTGAACGGCCCTGTCTATCGAGCCCCGTCGCCCACCAGCATGTAAGGTGCCCAGAACATCGGATGCGCGAACTGCGGTAGCGCCATCACCTGGAGCATGGCCTGGCGCAGGCTCTCGCCTTTGCTGGCAAGCGGCTGCGCGGCATGGTGCTCGAACACCCGGGTGGTGAGCATGCGAGCCGATTCGGTTTCGACCGCCCACTGCGTTACCAGCAGGCTGCGAGAACCGGCATAGAAGAACCCGCGCGCCAGGCCGCTCAGCACCTCCTCGGCTCTTCCGTCGTTCGATGCGGTATTGCAGGCCGAAAGCAATACCCAGTCGGCATTCAGCTTCAGGCTCAACACATCCTGAAGCGTCAGCAGACCGGCCTCGAAGCCCGAGCCGGCGGCCGGCGCTGCCAGAGCGAGCGCGGGGTCGAGCAGGCCAGGCACCTCACGAGCCATCAGCCCGTGCGTGGCGAAGGCCACGACCCGCTTGCGTGCCAATTCACCGCTTCGGCTGGCCTCCAGCACACTTTCGCGCGTGGCCTCGGGGCCGAGGCGCAGGTCGCGTGCCGGATCGGCCTTGAGCGCGGCCGCGATGGCCAGCAGTTCGTCTCGGGTGTCGGGCAGCGGTGGCAGTTCTTCATAGCGCATGCCGGCAGCCACGCTGGCACGCTGAGCGGGGCGGGGTTTCGACGCACCGCTCGCCGCGCGGACCGACTTGAAGTCGAAAGCCGGGTCGCCCCAGCCCGCGAGCGCCTCCGGGGCGGCACGCCCGCGCGGCAGCTGCCGCAGGCTCAGCCAGGACTCCACGCTGGGCACCTGCACCAACGCCCAACGCCGCACCAGCCAATCGGGCGCGCCCCTGCCCGGCGGGGCGGCCACCAAGGTCGCAAACGGCAGGGCCGCGAGCGGACCCGACGCGGCGATGATCAGTTGCTGCTTGGACTGCAAGCGCGGCAACAGCGGCTCGATCACCAGGCGGTACAGCTCGTGGGCCACCGCGGGGTCGAAGGGTGGCAGCCGGGTACCGCCCGGGCTCACGTCGGCGAGCAAGCGCTGAACCAGGGCCTGCAGCGTTCGGCGCGACACCGGAAGCCGAAGCATGACGGGGAGTTCGTCGGCGCTCAGGGTCCACGCCAGCAGCGACGTATCGGTGGGCACGAGCACCAGCATCGCCTCGTCGCGCGCCAGGCGTTGCGAAACGGCGGCCGGGTCGGGCAGTGGCGGCCTTTGCAGTTGCTCGTAGCCCGGGAAGCGCTCACGCAGCCGCTGCTGCAGATGCTGGCGCTGTTGACCGATCGCGGCCATCCGCGTGCGCAGTTGCGCGGTGGCCTCCGGTGTGAGCGGCCCGGTGTCGCCCCCGCCCGATTGAAGCAGCTGCTCGCCCGCGTCCCAT
>JANOQS010000177.1:0-24405 GCA_031414975.1 Methylibium sp.
GAGCAGCTCGCGCAGGCCGTTGGCAACGGTCTGCGCACGCGTGGCGCCGCCGCAGCGCGCGACCCAGCCGGTGAATCCCGCGGCATGGCGTTCGAAGTCGGTGTCGATCGGGCTCAACACCACCAGGGTCGCAGTCAGCCGGCGCACACGCGCCAGTGCGTCCAGCGTGTGCGCCACCAGGCTGCGCCCTGCAATGTTTGCGTACTGCTTCGGGCCGCCGGTGCCGGCCCGTTCACCCACGCCAGCGCACGGAACCAGCGCATACAGCGCAGCAGTTTCGGCGATCGGGCGGGCAGCAGACATGAAGGCGCGAATTCTATAATCGCCCCACTCGATCGCCCCGGGGGAACCACCCCGCGGGGCGATTTGCCATTTCTGTCCCGTTCCTCATCTGCCTCTGTCTGCATCCCGCATGCAACTCCCCAGCCTTGCCCCCGGAAAGCGCTTCACCCTTCCCCGCCCCGTCGGTTCGGCCGATGCCCTGTTGCTGGCGCGCTTTGCGCAGGCGCAGACGGCGCAGAAGAAGCTCACCGCCATCGTCACCGCCGAGCCGGCTGACACGCAACGGCTCGAGGCCGAACTGCCGTTCTTCGCGCCGGGCCTGCGCGTGGCGGTCTTCCCCGACTGGGAGACGCTGCCCTACGACACCTTCTCGCCGCACCAGGACCTGATCTCCGAGCGGCTGGCCACCTTGTGGCGCCTGTTGCAACACGGCAGTGCGGAGGACGTGGACGTGGTCCTGATGCCGGCGTCCACCGCGCTGGTGCGCCTGGCGCCACCGAGCTTCCTGGCCGCGTACACCTTCAATTTCAAGCAGAAGGAAAAGCTCAACGAAGCCGCGCTGAAGTCGCAATTGACTCTCGCCGGCTACACCCACGTGAGCCAGGTCGTGTCGCCGGGCGAGTACGCGGTGCGCGGCGGGCTGATCGACCTGTTCCCGATGGGCTCGGCCGTGCCCTACCGCGTGGACCTGTTCGGCGACGAGGTCGACTCGATCCGCACCTTCGACCCCGACACCCAGCGCAGCCTCTACCCGGTGCCCGAAGTGCGCCTGCTGCCGGGCCGCGAGTTCCCGATGGACGAGGACGCGCGCGCCGCCTTCCGCGCCCGCTGGCGCGAGAAGATGGAAGGCGACCCGACCAAGGTGCGTCTGTACAAAGACGTCGGCACCGGCATCGCCACGGCCGGCATCGAGTACTACCTGCCGCTGTTCTTCGACACCACCGCGACGATCTTCGACTACCTCGGCCGCAATGCCACGGTGGCGCTGCACGGCAGCATCGACGAGGCGCTGAAAAAGTTCTGGACCGACACGCGCGAGCGCCACCGCTTCTTGCAACACGACCGCGAGCGGCCGATCCTGGCGCCGGAAGAGCTGTTCCTGAAGCCGGAGGAGTTCTTCGGGCTGGCCGGCGAGCATGCGGTGCTGGCGCTGCGTGGTGCCGAGGCCGACGAGCCCTGGGCCCGCCCTCTGCCCGACCTGAGCGTCGAGCGCGGCGCGACCGAGCCGTTGAAGAAGCTGCAGGTGCACGTAGGCACCTCGAAGGAACGCGTGCTGATCGTCGCCGAGAGCGAAGGCCGGCGCGAAAGCCTTCTGGAATTGCTGCGCGACAGCCGCATCGAGCCTCCCACAGTCGCGTCGCTGGCCGAATTCGAGGCGAGCGACGAACGCTTCGCGATTGCCGTGGCACCGCTCGCAGAAGGCTTCCGCTGGGTCGAACCCGGCATCCAGTTCGTCACTGAAACCGAACTCTTCGCCACCAGCCCGACCGCGCGCCGCAAGCGCAAGCAGGAGCAGGTCAGCGATGTGAATGCGCTGATCAAGGACCTGTCGGAGCTGAAGGTCGGCGACCCGGTGGTGCACATCAACCACGGCATCGGCCGGTATGTGGGGCTGCGCAACATCGACCTCGGCCAGGGCGAAGGCGGGGCGAGCGAGTTCCTGCACCTGGAGTACGCCGACAAGGCGACGCTCTACGTGCCGGTCGCGCAACTGCACCTGATCGCGCGCTACACCGGCGTCAGTGCCGAAGAAGCACCGCTGCACCGGCTCGGCTCGGGCCAGTGGGAAAAGGCCAAGCGCAAGGCCGCCGAACAGGTGCGCGACACTGCTGCCGAGCTGCTGGCGCTGTACGCGAGCCGCGCCGCGCGCGAAGGTTACGCGTTCCGCTTCTCGCCGCACGACTACGAGGCGTTCTCGGCCAGCTTCGGCTTCGAGGAAACGCCGGACCAGAAGGCCGCGATCCACGCGGTGATTCAAGACATGGTGTCGCCGCGGCCGATGGACCGGCTGATCTGCGGCGACGTCGGCTTCGGCAAGACCGAAGTGGCCTTGCGTGCCGCGTTCGTCGCCGTCACCGGCGGCAAGCAGGTGGCGATCCTGGCGCCGACCACCTTGCTGGCCGAGCAGCACTTCCAGAACATCAGCGACCGCTTCGGCCAGTGGCCGGTCAAGGTGGCCGAGCTGTCGCGCTTCCGCTCACCCAAAGAGATCAAGGCTGCACTCGAAGGCATCACCGACGGCACGATCGACATCGTCGTCGGCACGCACAAGCTCATCAGCCAGAGCGTCAAGTTCAAGCGCCTCGGGCTGCTGGTGATCGACGAGGAACACCGCTTCGGCGTGCGCCACAAGGAAGCCATCAAGGCCATGCGCGCCGAGGTGGACGTGCTGACGCTCACCGCCACGCCGATCCCGCGCACCCTGGGCATGGCACTCGAAGGGCTGCGCGACCTCAGCGTCATCGCCACCGCTCCACAGCGCCGCCTCGCGATCAAGACCTTCGTGCGCACCGAAACCAGCGGCACGATCCGCGAAGCGGTACTGCGCGAACTGAAGCGCGGCGGGCAGGTGTACTTCCTGCACAACGAGGTCGAAACCATCAAGGCCCGGCGCGACAAGCTGGCCGAACTGCTGCCCGAAGCGCGCATCGCGATCGCCCACGGCCAGATGCCCGAGCGCGAGCTCGAACACGTGATGCGCGACTTCGTGGCCCAGCGCCACAACCTGCTGCTGTGCTCGACGATCATCGAGACCGGCATCGACGTGCCCACCGCCAACACCATCGTGATGAGCCGGGCCGACAAGTTCGGCCTGGCGCAACTGCACCAGTTGCGCGGACGCGTCGGCCGCAGCCACCACCAGGCCTACGCCTATCTGCTGGTGCCCGACGTCGAAGGGCTGACCAAGCAGGCCTCGATGCGACTGGAGGCGATCCAGCAGATGGAGGAGCTCGGCTCCGGCTTCTACCTGGCGATGCACGACCTGGAAATTCGCGGTGCCGGCGAGGTGCTGGGCGAGAACCAGAGCGGCAACATGATGGAGGTCGGCTTCCAGCTCTACAACGAGATGCTCGGTGAAGCGGTGCGCTCGCTGAAGGCCGGGCGCGAGCCCGACCTGCTGTCGCCTTTGAGTGCGACGACCGAGATCAACCTGCACGCCCCGGCGCTGCTGCCGACCGACTACTGCGGCGACGTTCACACACGCCTGAACCTCTACAAGCGCCTTGCCACTGCTGCCAAGCCGGAGCAGATCGACGCGATGCTGGAGGAGATCACCGACCGTTTCGGCAAGCTGCCGCCGCAGGGCCAGACCTTGTTCGACGTGCACCGCCTGCGCGTGCTGGCCAAGCCTTACGGCGTGACCAAGATCGATGCGGCGCCCAAGCTGATGGTGATCAGCTTCCGCCCCAACCCGCCGGTGGATGCGCTGAAGATCATCGAGCTGGTGCAGAAGAACCGCCACATCAAGCTGGCCGGCAACGACAAGCTGCGCATCGAGCGCGAGATCGCCGACCCGAAGGACCGCGCGCAACTGGTTCGCGACGTGCTGCGTTCGCTGGGAAGCCCGAAGCAGGCCGAAGCCGACGCGACAAACTGATCGACATGGCCCCTTCCTCTTTCTTGACGGATGCTTCCGAACCGTAAATACTGCCAGCATGAAAACCACCTTTGACTTGCCCGAGCCGCTGCTGCGCCGCGCCAAGGCCGCCGCCGCCCACCAGGGCCGCCCCTTGCGAGACTTGGTGGCCGAGGCCATCGATGCCAAGTTGGCCGCCGACCAGGCAGCGGCACGCGAGGCCGCAAAACAACCGAACGAGTGGGAGGCCTTCAAGGCGCAACTCATTCAGCAACCGGACGGCAGCTGGTTCAACCCGAACGGCATCGACGACGATGGATTTTTCGAAGTGCTCGACGAGGTTCGCAACGAGCGCCTTGGCCAGCAAGGCCTGCGCGAGTCCATCGCCGGCCTGCCCACCGCCCCGCAGCGTCCCAATCCTGCGGCACCGCGGCGCCGCAAGCCGACTTGACCTGCACGGGCCCGCGCTGTCTTGTTCCTGCTCGATACCAACGTTCTCAGCGAGGTTCTGCGTCCGCGGCCGAACCTGAGCGTCGCGCGCTTGTTGCACACCACCGCGCCAGCGCTGCGGTTCGCGTCGGAGATAACCCGTTACGAGCTTCGCTTGGGTGCGCGCCTGCGCGATGACGCCGACACGTTCTGGACACGCATCGAGCAGAGGATCGTGCCCCTCGTGCAGTGGCTGCCGATCGATGCCACCGTGGCGTTGGCCGGGGCCGACCTTGCAGCGGCCTTGCGGCGTGCCGGTCAGCCGCTGGAGTGGTCCGACCTGATGGTCGGCGCGACGGCACAAGTGCACGGCATGACGATGGTCACACGCAACGTCCGCCATTTCGAACGCGTCCCCGGGCTGCGTGTTGAAAACTGGTTCGAGGCGAACTGACCCATGCCCCGCTCCGACCCCACCCCCGAGCGAACCGTCGCCAAGGAAATCTCCGCCGGCCTGCTTGTCCGCGGCTTCACGCCGCCTCTGCGCCTGGCCGACTTCAAGCTGGTCGCGTTCGACATGGACTCGACCTTGATCAACATCGAGTGCATCGACGAGATCGCCGAAGTGGTGGGCCGCAAGGCCGAGGTCGCGGCCATCACCGAAGCGACGATGCGCGGCGAAATCACCGACTACAAACACAGCCTGCGGCGCCGGCTGGCCTTGTTGCGCGGCGTGCCGGTGGCCGCGCTGGAGCAGGTCTACGCGCGCCATTTGCAGCTCAACCCGGGGGTCGAAACTTTTGTCCGGACCTGCCAGGACGCCGGCTTGAAGACCTTGCTGGTGTCGGGCGGCTTCACCTTCTTCAGCGAGCGCGTGCGCCACCGGCTGAAGCTCGACTTCGCGCGCGCCAACATGCTCGACGTGCACGACGGGCACCTGACCGGGTTGCTGCTGGAGCGGCCGTGGGGCGAGATCGTCGACGGTGCCGAAAAGCGCCGCGTGGTGCTCGAAGTGTGCGAGCTGATGGGCATCTCGCCGGCGCAGGCGATCGCCGTGGGCGACGGCGCGAACGACCTGCCGATGATGGCGGTGGCAGGCCTGAGCATCGCCTACCACCCCAAGCCGGCGGTGGCCGAGCAGGCCATGATCTCGATCATGGCCGGTGGCATGGATCGCGCGCTGGAGTTGCTGAAGCGCTGATCTCACCTGCCTGAGCGTCTGCCTCGGGCAAGCGAGCATTCGCGCCCGCCGATGCCGGTCGTACGATCCTCGCCCCGGGCCTTGATGGCCCATCACCGACCACCGCGCCGAGGACCCTCATGAGCACCCAGACCAAGTTCCTGCTCGACGAGAGCCAGATGCCCAAGCACTGGTACAACATCGCCGCCGACCTGCCGAAGCCGGCACCGCCGGTGCTGCACCCGGGCACCCTGCAGCCGATCGGCCCGGACGATCTGGCGCCGCTGTTCCCGATGGAGCTGATCATGCAGGAGGTCAGCACCGAGCGCGAGGTGCCGATTCCCGAGCCGGTGCGCGATGTGTTTCGCCTCTGGCGCCCTTCGCCGCTGATCCGCGCGCACCGTCTGGAGAAGGCGCTGGGCACGCCGGCCAGGATCTACTACAAGTACGAAGGCGTGTCGCCGGCCGGCTCGCACAAGCCCAACACCGCCATCCCGCAGGCCTGGTACAACAGCCAGGCCGGCATCAAGAAGATCGCCACCGAGACCGGCGCCGGCCAGTGGGGTTCGTCGCTGGCATTTGCGGGCGCGCTGTTCGGCATCCAGGTCACGGTGTTCCAGGTGCGCGTGTCGTACGACCAGAAGCCGTACCGGCGTGCGTTGATGGAAACCTACGGCGCACGCTGCATCGCGTCGCCGTCGAACGAGACCAACGCCGGCCGCGCGATCCTGGCGCAACGCCCGGACCACCCGGGCTCGCTCGGCATCGCGATCTCTGAAGCGGTCGAAGTCGCGGCGACGAACGACGACACCAAGTACGCGCTGGGCTCGGTGCTGAACCACGTGCTGATGCACCAGACCATCATCGGCCAGGAGGCGATGCTGCAACTCGAGATGGCCGGCGACGACCCCGACGTGATCGTCGGTTGCACCGGAGGCGGCTCCAACTTCGCGGGCATCGCCTTCCCGTTCATCGGCCAGCAACTGCGCGGCGGTGGCAAGACCAAGCAGCGCCGCATCGTCGCGGTGGAGCCGGCCGCCTGCCCGTCGCTGACGCGCGGCAGGTACGCCTACGACTTCGGCGACACCGCGCACATGACGCCGCTGACCAAGATGCACACCTTGGGCTCCACCTTCACGCCGCCGGGCTTTCACGCCGGCGGGCTGCGCTACCACGGCATGGCGCCGCTGGTGTCGCACCTGCAGCAGCTCGGCCTGATCGAGGCCACCGCCTACCACCAGATTGCGTGTTTCGAAGCTGGCGTGACCTTTGCGCGCAGCGAAGGCATCGTGCCCGCACCCGAGGCCAACCACGCGGTGCTGGGCGCCATCAACGAAGCGCTGCGCTGCAAGCGCGAGGGGCGCTCCGAGGTGATCCTGTTCAACCTGTGCGGCCACGGCCACTTCGACATGTCGGCCTACAGCAACTACAGCGCCGGCAAGCTGGTCGACCAGCCTTACGACGAAGCCGAGCTGGCGATGGCGCTCAGCGGATTGCCGGCCGTGCCCGCCTGATCGTCGGCGTGGCCTTGCCGGAGCGCTTCGAGGCGCTGCGCTACGCGAGCGCAGCGTTCAGGGGCGTCGGCTCCAGGCACTCAGGTCCTTTCTGGCCGGCGGTTTCACATCTTCGGCGCGTGGCGGCAACATGGGCTGGTGTTCACGCGTGGTGCTCAGGATGATCGAGGTGGCGGTCTCGGTCAACAGGCAGAAGCGGCTGACGACCGAGTCGAGGTGGGCCACGTCGATGACGGCGATCTCGAGCACCCAGCTGTCTTCGCCGGTCACGTTGTAGGCATTGATGCACTCGGGGGTCTGCTGAATCAACTTGACCATGCGCGCGTAGTCGCAGCGCGCCACGCGAATGATGGCGCGAATGCCGTAGCCCAGCCGGGCCAGATCGACCGTGGCGCGGTAACCGCTGATGACGCCGCTGGCCTCGAGCTTGCGCACCCGTTCAGTGACCGCCGGTTGGCTCAGGTGTACGCGGCGGCCCAGTTCGGCCATCGTCAAACGGGCATCGGCCTGGAGCTCGGCAAGGATGCGGGTGTCGTGGTGGTCCAGTTCATTGCTCAAGGTCAAGCCCCTCGAAGTCCTTGAAATCAACGGCATTGTGCGATCGAAAGCGCGAACATGCCATGGCCTTGAATGCATTACTTTCATACCATCCCAGCATGAGTTCCATCGTTTCACCTGTGTCCACCACGCCCAGGCTGCCTTTGCCGCCCCTGCTGATCCTGTGCCTCGCGGCCACCTGGCTGGTGTGGGGCTCGACCTACCTGGCCATCAAGTACGCGCTGATCAGCTTCCCGCCCTTCTTCCAGATGGGCACGCGCTTTCTTTGTGCCGGCGTGCTGCTGCTGGCCTGGATGCGCTGGCGCGGCGCGCCCTGGCCCGACCGCACCCAGTGGCGCAACGCGCTGATCCTCGGCACCCTGATGCTCGGCGGCGGCATGGGCGGCACGGCGGTGGCCGAGGTCACGGTCGGCTCGGGCCTGGTGGTGGCCTTCATCGCCGTCTCGCCGTTGATGATTGCCGGCCTGAACCTGCTGTGGGGCGTGAAGCCGGGCCGGCTCGAAGCGGCCGGCATCGCGATGGGGCTGGCCGGTGTGCTGCTGCTGACGCAGGGGGCAGGCTTCCAGGCTTCGCCGGCCGGGCTGGCGGCGATCGCCATTGCCTGCGTCACCTGGTCGATCGGCAGCGTATTGAGCCAGCGCAGCCTGCCGCTCGCCCCAGGTGCGATGGGCTTTGCGAGCGAGATGGTCTGCGGCGGGGTGGTGCTGCTGGCCTTCAGCGCCATCGCCGGCGAGCGCCCGCAGTGGCCGCCCCAACCGGTCGCCGCGGCGGCCTGGTTGTACCTCGTGGTGTTCGGTTCGCTGATCGCCTTCAACGCCTACTTGGTGCTGCTGGCGCGCGCCAGCGCCGGGCTGGCGTCGAGCTACACCTTCGTCAACCCGGTCATCGCGATGCTGCTGGGCGTGGCGGTGGCGGGTGAGGTGGTGACCGGCTTCGAGTGGCTGGCCGCGGCGGTGGTGCTGGCGGGCGTGGTGCTGATGCTGCGCGGCGCCGCGCGATCGCGTTCCTGATCGGCCCCCGACCGAAATTCACTGGCCCTTCACTGTCCCGGCGCGAAGCGGGTGGCGCGCAACAGGCCGCGGCCGTCGCCATCGCGCAGCTCCAGCAGGCCGTCGTCGCGCACCCTGGCGCTGACCGCCAGTTCGAGCGCGGTGAGGATGCGGTCTTCCTGTTCCATCTGCAGTTGCGCGCAAGCCATGCGGGTGGTGACCAGCGGGCCGACCTTCAGCACCTGGCCTTCGAGCGTGTAGCTGCCGCTCATCGTGTTGCAGCTGGTGTGGCCGGTCAGGCGGCCGTCGGCACCGAAGTCGATGCGGGCGCGGCGCTTGTCGAGAATGGGCTCGCTGCGCGCCTGTTCGACGCGCCACAGGCCCAGCACGCTGTCGGCGGCAAAGCACGGCGCGGCCCACAGGCTTGCCGCCAGCATCGCGCCCGCCGCAACGGCGCGCATCATGCCGCCGCGCGCTTGCGCGCCGCCTCGCGGATGGCGCCCAGCGTGGTGCGCGTGGTGCTCACGTCGCTGTCCAGCTTCAGGTGCAGCAAGGTCGGCCGGGAGCTCTTCAGCGCCGCGGCGAAAGCCGGCTCGAACTGCGCCGTCTCGGTCAAGCAAGACGCGTCGAAGCCGTAAGCCCGCGCGAGGGCGGCAAAGTCGGGGTTGAACAAATCGCTGCCGCTGACCCTGCCGGGGAAGTCGCGCTCCTGGTGCATGCGGATCGTGCCGTAGGTGCCGTTGTCGACCACGATCACGATCAGCTTGCCGCGGCCCGTGCCGGCGCGGTAGCCGGTGGCGGTGGCCAGCTCCTGGCCCGTCATCAGGAAGTCGCCGTCGCCGGCGATGTTGATCACCGTGCGGTCGGGGTACAGCAGCGACGCCGCCACCGCAGCCGGCACGCCGTAGCCCATCGCGCCCGAGGTCGGCGCGAGCTGCGTGCGGCCGCCGTGCTGCAGCGCCGGGTAGCGGTAGTAGCGGTGCAGCCAGCCGCTGTAGTTGCCGGCGCCGTTGGTCAGCACGCTGTCGGCGGGCGCCAGGCGGGCGATGGTCTTGATCACCTCGGCCATGTCCAGCGGCGCCACCGCTTGCGCCACGTGGTTGGCTTCGTAGTCGGCGTGCGCGCCTTCGGTCCACGTGTTCCAAGGCAACGAGGTCGGCGGCGCCAGCGTCTCCAGCGCCTTGGCGGCACAGGCCATCGACGATTGCAGCAACAGGTCGGCGGCGTACACCCTCCCCAACTCTTCCGGCCCGGCATGCACGTGGATCAGCTTCTGCGCCGGCCGCGGGGCTTTCAACAGCGTGTAGCCGCCGGTCGTCATCTCGCCCAGGCGCGGGCCGATGGCCAGGATCAGGTCGGCCTCGGCCACGCGTTTGGCGAGCCTGGGGTTGATGCCGATGCCGACATCGCCGGCGTAGTTCGCATGCCGGTTGTCGAACAGGTCCTGGAAGCGGAACGCGCAGCCGACCGGCAGGTTCCAGCCCTCGGCAAAACGCTGCAGTGCTTCGCACGCCTTGGCATCCCAGCCGCTGCCGCCAGCGATGACCAGCGGCCGCTGCGCCGCCAGCAGCAAGTTGCGCACCTCGCGCAGCGCACCGGGCGCCGGCCAGGCCAGCGCGGGTTCGACGCGCCGCAGTACCGCGGCGTCGCTCGTGGCGGCCAGCATGTCCTCCGGCAGCACCACCACCACCGGGCCGGGGCGGCCCTGCATCGCGGTGTGAAAGGCGCGCGCCACGTACTCCGGCAGGCGGTCCGGGTCGTGCACCTCGCCGACCCACTTGGCCATTCCCAGGGTGCCCGGGCCGAACATCTGCCGGTAGTCCACCTCCTGAAAAGCCTCGCGGTCGCGCTGTTCGCTCGCCACCTGGCCAATCAACAGGACCATCGGCGTGCTGTCCTGGAAGGCGGTGTGCAGGCCGATGCTGGCGTTGGTGGCCCCCGGCCCGCGCGTGACGAAGCAGATGCCGGGCCGGCCGGTCAGCTTGCCCTGCGCTTCGGCCATGAAGGCCGCGCCGCCCTCTTGCCGGCAGGCGATGAAGCGGATCTTCTCGCTGTGCTGGTGAAAGCCATCCAGCGCGGCGAGGAAACTTTCACCAGGGACACCGAACACGGTGTGAACGCCCTGCTCGATCAGGGCTTCGACCAGGGCGTGGCCGGCTAAACGTTGTTTCATCGTCGGGCTCTCGGTAGCGACGCTGCATTATCGACATGCCCCGATCCGACATGCCCCGATCGAGGGTTTGTTCTCGTGGCCTTAATTCAACAGTTGGTGAATTATGACTGCATGCCGCGCCCGAAAACTCCCGCCCCCGAACCCCGCCAGCGAAATGCCGACCGCTCGCAGCAGGCGCTGCTGGCGGCCGCCCGCGACGAATTCGCCGAGCACGGCCTCGGCGGCGCCCGTGTCGAACGCATCGCCGAACGGGCGGGCGTCGACAAGCGCCTGATCTACCACTACTTCGAAAACAAGGACAGCCTGTTCCTCGCCGTGCTGGAGGACACCTACCGCAGCATCCGCACCGCCGAGCAGCAACTCCACCTCACCGATCTGGCGCCCGCCGAGGCGGTGCGCCGGCTCACCGAGTTCACCTGGAACTACTACCTCGCGCACCCGGAGTTCCTGACCTTGCTCAACAGCGAAAACCTGCACCGCGGTCGCCACCTCGAACAGTCCAAGCGCGCACGCGAGATGAACTCGCCGCTGGTGCAGACGCTCGGCGAGATCCTCGAGCGCGGCCGGATCGCCGGCGTCTTTCGCGGCGGCATCGACCCGGTGCAGCTCTACATCTCGATCGCCGGCCTTTCGTACTTCTACTTGTCGAACAACCACACGCTGTCGGCGATCTTCGGACGCAACCTGCTCTCACCGAAGGCGCGCAACGAACGCCTCTCGCACATTTGCGATGTGATCCTCGGGTATGTCCTGAGGGATTGATGCGGGACTCCGCTGAAGAATTCACCATCCTTTGAATACGCAAGGCGACCCAGGCATGACGACATGAGCAGCGGCTTGTTGGCAGGAATCGGCTTGACCCGTCTGCGCGTGTACGACCAGCGGCGCGCGCCCGACGGCACGTTCAGCGGCTGCGCCCACGTGCATGCCTTCACCGACGAGGCCTACTACGTGATTGCCGGCCGCGGCGCGTTGGAGTTGCACGACGTCGAACAGGGCTTTCGGCGCGTGCCGCTGGAGCCGGGCGACTTCGTCCAGTTCGGGCCCGGCACCTTGCACCGCTCGGTCAACGAATCGGGCCTCGACATCCTGGCGTTGATGAGCAACAGCGGCCTGGCCGAGCGGGGCGACGCACGCATCTACTTCGGCCCCGCGGTCGATGCCGATCCGATCGAGTTCGAACGCCTGCGGGCACTGCCCCGGACCGATGGCCTGGACGGCGCGCTGCGCAGGCGCGATGCCTCGGTCGTTGCCTACTCGCAGCTGATACACCTGTGGGGCGCCGACCGCGCCGCGTACGCCGCCGAACTCCGGCGCTTTGTCGAGCTGCACCGCCAACTCGCCTCGGCACATGCAGCACGCTACGAATCGATCATCGACCGCGGCCCGGCGCAGTGGCTGCGCCTTTCACTTGCGCGGCTGCGCGAGCCGGTACCGGCGCCGCCCGAAGCTGCCGGCGTGCTGCGCGACGAAGCCCCGGCCGTGCTCGGCATGTGCGGCGTGTTGCGCCAGGTGCCCGATCCCGCCCCGGTCTAGCCAGTTCTCTTGTTTCGACCCGCCATTCCACACAAGGAGACAGTCATGCACAAGCGCCACTTCATCCGCACCAGCCTCGCCCTCGCCGCGGGCCTGAGCCTGACGTTCGCCACCCACGCCCAACAGTGGAAGCCGAACAAGCCCATCAACCTGATCGTGCCGTGGGCCGCTGGCGGCTCGACCGACCAGGTGACCCGCGTGACGGCGGCCGAACTCGAAAAGATCCTCGACCAGAAGATCGTGATCGTGAACCAGCCCGGCGCCTCCGGCTCGATCGGCACCAAGAGCGTGTGGGAAGCACCGCGCGACGGCTACA
Organism: Methylibium sp.; assembly: GCA_031414975.1. Lineage (GTDB taxonomy): Bacteria > Pseudomonadota > Gammaproteobacteria > Burkholderiales > Burkholderiaceae_C > LGRD01. The sequence goes on from JANOQS010000177.1 coordinate 12,555, forward strand.
CCTGGGCGGCGGGCGCGGCGCAGGACCTGGGCGTCTACCAGGCACTCGGCATGCTCGACGTGGCGGCGAAAGACTGGCACCTGTTCCTCAGCGTGGCGAACGTGCCGGTCGTCGGCGCGAACGCTGCCACGCCCTACCAGTCGATGGCGCAACTGCTCGAAGCGATGAAGGCCAAGCCGGGCCAGGTGAAGGTCTCCACCGGAGGCGTCGCCTCGTCGAGCTTCAACGCAATTGAGCTGCTCACCAAGGCGGCCGGGGTGACCTACCGACACGTGCCGTACGACGGCGGCAACCCGGCCGTGATTTCAACCGTGGCCGGCGAGACCGACGTGACCACGCAGTTGGCGGTGGAGCAGGCCGACCACATTCGCGCCAAACGCATCCGCCCGCTCGCTGCGGTGAGCGACAAGGCGCTCGAGCTCGAAGGCTTCGGCACGATCGAGCCGATCACCAAGACGCTGCCCAACCTGAAGGTCGCGACGAACTACTTCGGCATCTTCATCCCGAAGGGCGTGCCGCCCGAGGTGGTCGCGACGATCACGAAGGCCTGGAACGAAAACATCAAGTCCAGCGAAGCGCTCAAGAAGTACGCCGTCAGCCGGGGCGCGCTGTTTCAGCCGGTCGGTGGCGACGACGCGCAGAAGGCGGCCGCGCCCGCCATCGCGGCCAACGCCTGGTTGATGCACGACAGCGGCAAGACCAAGGTTTCGCCCGAGACGCTGGGCATTGCCAAGCCCTGAGCCCCGCAAACCCCACGGGCCTCCGATCCGATCCTGAAGCATGAGCGGCGCCACATCGGCCAGCGCGCTGCCCTCACGGTCCGACCGCCTTGGCGGGCCGATGTGGGTGGTGCTCGGCGCCGCCATCACGGTCGGCGCACTCAAGATCGACCGGCTCGAGGCCCAGGGCGTGCAATGGTTCGCTGCGCCGGGGCTGCTGCCCGGCGTGCTCGGCGTGATCATCGCGATCTGCGGGGTGTTGATTGCGTTGCGCGCGCTGCGCGCGCCGGCACTCGCCGAGGACGAGGGCAGCTCCGACTGGGGGCGCGTTGGCCTGACCTTGCTGCTGTGCCTGGGGTTCGCAGTCGGGCTGGTCGGCCACGGGCTGCACTTCGGCCTGGCGGCAGGCATTTACCTGTTCACGCACATCACGCTGCTGCAGTGGCGCGAACGGCGGGATGCCGGGCAGACCGTGCGCGGCCTGCTGGTCGCCGCTGCGGTGGCGCTGGGCGGCGCCTTGGTCGTGCCCTTCATATTCCAGACGCTCTTCCTCGTCCGCCTGCCATGACCGCACACTGCGCCCGAAGCCGCCATGTTTGACGGCCTTCAGATGCTCGGCCGCTCGCTGGTCGGCTTCTTCTCCTTCTGGCCGCTGGTGTACGCGCTCGGCGCCACCCTGGCCGGCATCCTGATCGGCTGCATGCCGGGCCTGTCGGCCACCTTGGCGATTGCCCTGCTGACCACGCTGACGATCAAGATGCCGCCGAACGACGCCATCCTGATTCTGATCTGCGCCTACGTCGGCACCATCTACGGCGGCAGCCGCACCGCCATCCTTCTGAACATCCCCGGCACCGCCGCCAACGCCGCGGCCTGCCTGGACGGCCACCAGCTCGCGCTGCAAGGCCAGGCCGGGCGCGCCATGGGCATCGCAACCACCGGCTCGGTCCTCGGCTCGCTGTTCGGCGTGGTCTGCCTCGCGCTGCTGACGCCGACGCTCGGCGAGGTCGCCCTGTCCTTCGGCTCGTTCGAGCTCTTCTGGCTGGCGTTCTTTGGCGTGATGATGTCCGGCAGCATTGCCGGCGCCGACGCGCTGAAAGGCTGGCTGATGGGCTTCATCGGCCTGTTCGTCACGCTGATCGGACAAGATGGTCTGCACGCCGTCAACCGCTACACCTTCGGCGTGCACGACCTCGAAGGCGGCATCTCGCTGATCCCGGCGCTGATCGGCGCGTTCGGCTTCTGCGAGATCCTCAGCGTGCTCGCCGAGCCGGTGAAGCGAGCGACCCTCAACGCCGTCGATTCGGTGCTGCCACGCATTCGCGACGTGCTGGTGTACTGGAAGACGATCCTGCGCTCGGGCGTGATCGGCGTCTACGTCGGCATCCTGCCGGGGGTCGGCGAGGACATGGCGGCGTGGTCGTCCTACGCCGCCGCGCGCCGCGTGAGCAAGGAGAAAGAGAAGTACGGCAAGGGCTCGATCGAAGGCCTGATCGCCGCCGAAACCGGCGACAACGCGTCGATCCCGGGCGGCATCATCCCGGCGCTGGCGCTCGCCATTCCGGGCTCGGCGCCCTCGGCCGTGCTGATGGCCGCGATGATCATCCACGGCGTGCAGCCCGGCCCGATGCTGATGATCAACAACCCGCAGTTCGTCTACGACGTGGTGGCGATGACCTTGCTGGCCACCTTGGGCATGCTGTTCTTCGGGCTGTTCCTGGTGAAACCGCTGCTGGTGATCGTGCGCATCCCGCGCTCGATCATCATGCCGATGATCTTCGTGCTCTGCACGGTCGGCTCCTACGCCATCGCGTCGCGCATGTTCGACGTCTACCTGATGCTCGTCGTGGGCGTGCTGGCCTTCTTGCTGCGCCGGCGCGGCTACCCGATCCCGCCGTTCGTGCTCGGGCTCGTGCTCGGCGACATCCTGGACAAGAGCCTGCGTCGCGGCCTGACGCTCAGCGACGGCGACTTCATCCCCTTCTTCACGCGGCCGATCTGCGCGCTGCTCGCGGCCGTCACGATCCTGACGATGCTGATGTACGTGCCGGCGTTCAACCGCGCAGTGCATGGCCTGTGGGCGCGCATCCGCTCGCTGGTGGGTTGGAAGACGACGGCATGAAGCTGGCCCTGTGCAACGAGGTGCTGCGCCACCTGAGCTTCGAAGAACAGTGCCGCACCGCCGCGGCGCTGGGTTACCAGGGGCTGGAGGTGTCGCCCTTCACTTTGGCCGACGACCCGCGCACGCTGACCCGCGCCGATGCACTGCGCCTGAAAGCCAGCGCGGCAGCGCATGGCCTGGCGATCTCCAGCCTGCACTGGCTGCTGGTGCAACCCGAAGGCTTGTCGCTGTCCACCACCGACAGCGCCTTGCACGCCCGCACCGTCACCTTCTTGCAGCAACTGATCGACTTTGCCGCCGCCTGTGGTGCCGATGTGCTGGTGCACGGCTCGCCGCGCCAGCGTTCACCGGCGCCGGGGCAGAGCGTCGCCGATGCGCTGGCCCGAACCGAAGCCGGTTGGGCGCAACTGGCGCCGCATGCACAAGCGGCCGGCGTGCTGTATTGCATCGAGCCACTGGCCGCCAGCGAAACCCCGGTGATGAACACCTTGGCCGAAGCGGCGGCGGTGGTCGACCGCATCGGCTCGCCGGCACTGCGCACCATGCTCGACATGAGCTCGGCCTCGTTATCTGAAACCGTCAGCCCGGCGGCGCTGTTGAACCGCTATGTCGCCAGCGGCCACATCGCCCACGTGCAGTTGAACGACCGCAACCGGCGCGGCCCGGGCCAGGGCGAAACGCCGCAGGCGCCGGCCATCCGAACGCTGCGCTCGCTGGGCTACACCGGCTGGCTCGCGGTGGAGCCCTTCGACTACCAACCCGACCCGCTGGCGTGCGCCGCGTACTGCGCCGGCCATGTGCGCGGGCTGCTCGAAGCCACGAAGGGAGCCGCATGAGCGCCGTTGCGTTGAAGCTGCGCAGCGTCGATCTGTTCGAGCGGCCGGTCACCCTGCGGCTGCCGTTCCGCTTCGGTGCCGCGACTGTTACGCGCTGCCCGCAGGCGTTCGTGCGTGTCGAGGCCGAGTTTGGCGGACGCCGCGTGACCGGCGCGACCGCCGAGCTGATGGTGCCCAAGTGGTTCGACAAATCGCCCCAGCTCACCCACGAACAGAACTTCGAGCAGTTGCGCGAGGCGCTGCGCATTGCGCGCGATGTGTACAGCCGCGCCGACGCACCGATGAGCCCGTGGCTGCTCTCGGCCACGCAGGGCGAACTGGCGATCGAACACGGTGTCTCGCTCGGTCTGCCACGGCTGGCCGCGCAGTTCGGCGCCGCGCTGCTCGACAAGGCGGTGGCCGACGCGGCCTTGCGCGCCGCCGACCGGTCGTGGGTGCACGGCGTGCAAACCGGTGTGCTGGGCGACCCGTTTGCGGCGCAACTGGACCTGGTCGCACCCTCCGAAGTCTGGCTGCGTCACACCGTCGGCCTGGCCGACCGGCTGACTCCGGCAGACCCCGGCGCCGACCCCGCCGACGGCCTGCCCGCCACCTTGCAAGACGCGATCGCCGCCTGCGGCCTGCGCTATTTCAAGCTCAAGTTGCAAGGCCAGACCGATGCCGACATCGAGCGCCTCAGCCGCATCGCCGAGGTGCTGGAGACCCACGCGAATGACTGGCGCGTCACCTTGGACGGCAACGAATCGTTCACCGATCCACTGGCGCTGGAAGACTTCTGGCAGCGCATGGCCGCCACCCCCGCGCTGACAACGCTGCGCCAGCGCACCCTGCTGCTCGAGCAGCCGCTGCCGCGCCGCATGGCGCTGGAGCAAGACCTGGGCAGGCTCGACATCGACGTGCCGATCATCCTGGACGAGTCGGACGACCACGCCGAGGCCTTGGAAGAAGGCCTGGCACTCGGCTACCGCGGCATCTCGAGCAAGGCCTGCAAGGGCATCTACCGCTCCTTGCACAACGCAGTGCGCGTGGCGCGCGAGCCGCAGCGGCTGCTGCTGTCCGGCGAAGACCTGACCTGCCAGGCCGGCCTGGCGGTGCAGCAAGACAGCCTGCTCGCCGCCAGCCTGGGCGTCACGCACATCGAACGCAACGGGCACCACTATGTCGACGGCTTCGGCGTCGCGCCCGAAGAAGAAGCACGCGCCTTCGCCGCGGCACACCCGGGCCTGTACGCCGAACGCAACGGCCGCGTGCACCTGCACGTGCGCGACGGCCGCCTTGACCTGCGCTCTCTGCACCGGCCGGGCTTCGCCAGCGCCGTGTTTCCCTCGTGGCGGGACCTTCAGGCGATGCAGCCATGAGGCACAGTTCGCCACGGTCAGCCACGGTCACCCACGGCCGGCCACGTTCATTCATTCAACCGACAGGAGACTCCTCCATGCACTCTCACCCCACCCTGCCGCGCCGTCTCGTGCTGACGCTGGCCGCCATCGCGGCCCTGGCACCGGCATTCGCCCTTGCCCAAACCGCCTATCCGAACAAGCCGATCCGGGTGATCGTGCCGTTCGCCGCCGGCAGCACCACCGACATCATCGCCCGCGCGATCACCGACAAGATGGCCGCCAGCCTGGGCCAGCAGCTCGTGGTCGAGAACAAGGGCGGCGCCAGCGGCACGATCGGCCAGGCGCTGGTGGCCAGCGCCGAGCCCGACGGCTACACCATCATGGTCCATTCGAGCTCGCACACGGTGAGCCCGAGCACCTTCGCCAAGCTGCCCTTCGACACGCTCACCGCCTTTGCCGGCGTGACGCCGATCTCGGCCACGCCCAACGTGCTGGTGATCGCGCCGAGCAAGAACATCAAGACCGTCGCCGAACTGGTGGCCGCGGCCAAGAGCAACGCCGCGGGCCTGAACTTCGCTTCGGCCGGCCAGGGCAGCGCGACACACCTCAACGCCGAGAAGTTCAAGCTCGCCGCCGGCATCAACGCCACCAACATTCCCTTCAAGGGCTCGGCCGAGGCGGTCAGCGAAGTGCTGGCCGGGCGCGTGGATTACTACTTCTCGCCCATCGCGCCGGTGATCGGCCAGATCCGATCGGGTGCCCTGGTGCCGCTCGCCGTGGGCAGCTCGCGCCGCGCCAGCGCCCTGCCCGATGTGCCGACCACGGCGGAGGCCGGCGTACCGGGCAGCGAGTTCAACTTCTGGATCGGCATGATGGTGCCGGCCAAGACGCCGCGCGAGATCGTCAACCGGCTCAATGCCGAGGTGGTCAAAGCGCTCGCGCAGCCCGAGGTCAAGGAGCGCTTCCTGCAACTCGGCGCCGATGCATGGACGATGCCTCCCGAGCAGTTCGACGCCTACATCAAGTCGGAGGTGACGAACAACGCGACGCTGGTCAAGGCCGCCGGCCTCACGCCGACGCAGTGACGCGTCAACGAAACGGCATCGAAACCAGCAGGACAGCAGCATGACAACCAAGAACCTCGGCATCATCATGCACGGCGTGACCGGCCGCATGGGCATGAACCAGCACCTGATCCGCTCGATCGTCGCGATCCGCGCACAAGGCGGCGTGACGCTCGCCAACGGCGACAAGGTCATGCCCGATCCGATCCTGATCGGCCGCAACGCCGAGAAGATCGAGGCGCTGGCCAAGGCGCACGGCATCGCGCGCCACGGCACCAACCTCGAAGCGGCGTTCGCGAACAAGAACGACACGGTGTTCTTCGACGCCGGCACCACGCAGATGCGCCCGACCCTGCTCGCGCAGGCCCTCCGCGCCGGCAAGCACGTGTACTGCGAGAAGCCGATCGCGACCAACCTGAACGAGGCGGTCGAGGTCTGCCGGCTCGCGCAGGCCTCGGGGCTGAAGCACGGCGCGGTGCAGGACAAACTCTTCCTGCCGGGCCTGCGCAAGCTCGACATGCTGCGCCGCGCGGGCTTCTTCGGCCGCATGCTGAGCGTGCGCATCGACTTCGGCTACTGGGTGTTCGAGGGCGACCTTCAGCCGATCCAGCGCCCGAGCTGGAACTACCGCGCCGAAGACGGCGGCGGCATGATCCTCGACATGATGTGCCACTGGCGCTACGTGCTCGACAACCTGTTCGGCGAGGTGCAGTCCATCACCTGCCTGGGCGCGACCCACGTCGACAAACGCTGGGACGAAGCCGGCCAGCCCTACGCCTGCACCGCCGACGACGCGGCTTATGCGACCGCGCAACTCAAGGGCCACAACGGCGAGCCGGTGGTCGCGCAACTGACGATGAGCTGGGCCACGCGCGTGCGGCGCGACGACCTTGTCACCTTCCACGTCGATGGCACGCACGGCTCGGCCGTGGCCGGGCTGCAGGAATGCCGCGCGCAGAGCCGCGTGACGACGCCGCGGCCGGTCTGGAACCCGGACGTGAAGCAGACGATGAACTTCCTCGATCAGTGGCAAGAGGTGCCGGACAGCCAGAGTTATGACAACGGCTTCAAGATTCAGTGGGAGGCGTTCATCCGCCACATCGCTGAGGACGCGCCCTACCGCTTCACCCTGCCCGAAGGCGCCAAGGGCGTGCAACTGGTCGAGGCCGCGCTGAAAAGCTGGAAGGAACGGCGCTGGGTCGATGTGCCGGCGCTGGCGATCTGACGGGAGCCGCGACCATGGCACTGAACCTCTCGCTGCCGACGGCCGACGGCCGCTTCGAACGCTACACCTTGAGCGAAGCCACGCCTTGGCGCGCTCCGGCCAAGCCCGCCTTCAACCGCATCGCCTTCTCGGCCGCCCACGTGGTGGCCGACGCACGCGCTGCCAACGACCCGTGGCTCGACTGCAGCATCGACTGGGACACGACCATCGCCTACCGGCGCCGGCTGTGGTCCATGGGCCTGGGTGTGGCCGAGGCGATGGACACCGCGCAGCGCGGCATGGGGCTGGACTGGCCGACCTCGCTGGAGCTGATCCGCCGCTCGCTCGATGCGGCGCGCGATGTGCCCGGCGCGCTGGTCGCCTCGGGCTGCGGCACCGATCACCTGGCGCCTGATGCGGCGCGCGATGTCGATGATGTGATCCGCGCTTATGAAGAACAGATGGCGGCGATCGAAAAGCTCGGCGGCCGGCTGATCCTGATGGCCAGCCGTGCGCTCGCGCGCGTGGCCACGAGCCCGGCCGACTACGAGCGCGTCTACGACCGCCTGCTGCGCCAGGCGCGCCAGCCGGTGATCCTGCACTGGCTCGGCGACATGTTCGACCCCGCCTTGAAGGGTTATTGGGGCAGCGGCGACGTCGATGCCGCGATGGCCACGGCGCTGTCGGTCATCGAAGCCCACCCGGCCAAGGTCGACGGCATCAAGATCTCGCTGCTCGACAAGGACAAGGAGATCGCGATGCGGCGCCGCCTGCCGGCCACCGGCGGGCCGGATGGGCTGGGCGTGCGCATGTACACCGGCGACGACTTCAACTATGCCGAGCTGATCGCAGGCGACGGGGCGGGCTCGGCGCGCATCCACGGTCAGAGCGATGCGCTGCTGGGCATCTTCGACGCCATCGCGCCGGCCGCGAGCGCGGCGCTGGCTGAACTGGCGGCTGGCAACGAAGCACGCTTTCATCAGATCCTGGCGCCGACGGTGCCACTGTCGCGCCACATCTTTCGCGCGCCGACACGCTTCTACAAGACCGGCGTCGTCTTCATGGCCTGGCTGAACGGCCACCAGGACCACTTCGTGATGGTCGGCGGCCAGCAGAGCACACGCTCGATGCCGCACTTCGCCGAGCTGTTCAAGCTGGCCGACGCGGCTGGGTTGATCGAACAACCGGCGCTGGCGGCGCAGCGCATGAAGGCGCTGCTGGCGCTGCACGGTGTTCACGATGCGTGACTTCTCCGCCAACCACCGCTGGCTGTCCATCAACACCGCCACCGTGCGCGCGCAGTGGCCGCTCGACCGCATCGTCACCGAATGCGCGCAACGCGGCATCCGCGCCATTTCGCCGTGGCGCGACCAGGTGGCAGCGGTCGGGCTGGAGCGCGTCGCCACGCTGCTGCGCGACACTGGCCTCGAACTCTCGGGCTACTGCCGCGGCGGCATGTTCCCGGCGTCGACGCCGGCCGGCCGGCAAGCTGCGCTGGACGACAACCGCCGCGCCGTCGACGAAGCGAAGACGCTGAATGCGCCCTGCCTGGTGCTGGTGGTCGGCGGCCTGCCCGGCGCCTTGCAGGGTCGGGCCGAACACAAGGACCTGTTCGCCGCGCGCAACGACGTGCGCGACGGCATCGCCGCAACGCTGGCGTACGCACGCGAGGTCGGTTTGCCGCTGGCGATCGAACCGCTTCACCCGGTCTACGCGGCCGATCGCGCCTGCGTCAACACGCTGGAGCACGCGCTGGACCTTTGCGACGCGCTCGACCCGGGCGGCCGCGAAGCCACGGGCAAGGCGGCACTGGGCGTCGCCGTGGACGTCTACCACGTGTGGTGGGACCCGAAACTTCAGGAACAGATCGCGCGCGCGGGACGCGCGCGCCTGCTCGCCTTCCATGTGTGCGACTGGCTCACGCCCACGCGCGACCTGCTGAACGACCGCGGCATGATGGGCGACGGCGTGATCGACATCCCGCTGATCCGAGGCTGGGTCGAGGGCGCGGGCTTTGCCGGCTACAGCGAGGTCGAGATCTTTTCGGCCCAGAACTGGTGGAAGCGCGAAGGCGGCGAGGTGCTGGACACCTGCATCGCGCGCCACCGCAGCGTGGTCTGACGCCCCTGCGGGTTCAGGCCGCCGCCGGCGCCAGGTTCGTGCGCCGAACCCGCCGCACATTGAAGGCGCTGACGATCAGCACCGCCTGAACCAGCGCGATGCCCAACCACACCATGGCTGGCTGGTGCAGGTCCATCAAGCTGCCGAACACCAGCGGCGCGATGGCCTGGCCGATGTCCAGCCCCGAATAGACCACGCCGTAGACACGCCCGGTCGCGTTGTCGGGCGCCGAGCGCTTGACCAGCAGGTCGCGCGACGGCCCGGCGATGCCGGCGCCGAAGCCCATCGCACCGAACAGCACCGGCACCGCGAGCGCGGGCACGTCGGCAAAGCCGATCAGCAGCGCAATCGAGGCGGCTACCCCGAAGCCGACGCCGACGATGCGTTCGCAGCGCGCCGGGTCCGAGGCCAGGAACCCGCCGGCCACCATGCCACCGGCGCTGCAGAGCATGTAGATCGTCAGGCACATCGCCGCGGCGTGTTCGGGCACACCGTGCAGCAGCCTGGCGGCCTCGGGCGCAAAGGCCTGCACGCCACTGAGCGACGCGGCGTAGAAGAAGAAGAAGGCGAAGCACATCCACACGGCCGGGATCTTCAGGAAGTCCAGGCTGCCCTCTCCCGCCGCGGCCACGGCACCGGGTGCTTTGGGCGCCGCCACCACCTCGTCGAGCGCGAGCCGCGCACGGTTCAGCCACAACACCGCCAGCACCACAAAGGCCAGCCCACCGGCGCACACCAGCGCCACCCGCCACGAATAGGCCAGGGTCAGCGGCACCAGCAAGGCAGGCGCCAGCGCCCAGCCCAGGCTGCCGGTGATGCCGTGCACGCTGAACGCATGGCCCAGCCGCGAAGGGTGCACCTTGCGGTTCAGCAAGGTGTAGTCGACCGGGTGAAACACGCCGTTGCCGATGCCGGCCACGACCGAGAAGGCGGCCAGCATCCAGTAACTCGTGCTCGCCGCAAAACCGAACGCCGCCAGCCCCAGCAGCCCCAACCCGGCGTACAGCACCGGCCGCGGGCTGAAGCGGTCGACCACGAAGCCCGACAGCGCCTGCACGACGCACGAGACGACGAAGAAGATCGACATCAGCAAACCGAGTTCGGCGTAGCTCGAGCCGAAGTCCTCTTTCAGCCAGGGGAACAGCGGCGCCAGCAGCAACTGGCTGAAATGGCTGATGCAGTGCGCCAGGCCAACCAGGCCGATCAGGCTGGCGTCGCTGCGCGCGGCCGGGGCCGGCGCGGTCAGGGTGGTCATGAGTTGCCGGCTGGTGGCCGTTGGGCATTGAGTGAGCTGCATCGTACCCAGTGGCAGCGCGGCAGCATTACGATAGTGCGTCAACTTCTGTCGAGATCGCGCCAAGCATGAACACCCTTGCCTGCGAGCCCAAGACCACGCGCCGACACTTCAGCGCCATCGGGCCGCTCACCCCGCACTTGTACGTGCCCAGCGCCGAGCGCCCGCTGCGCGCCAAGCTGCATCACCTGAGCACCGACACCCGCGTGGTGCCGCACCGCCACCCGTGGGGGCAGCTGGCCCTGTCGCGCACGGGCGTGGTCCGGCTGACGGTGAACAACGGCAGCTTCATCGTGCCGCCGTCGCGCGCGTTGTGGATCCCGCCCGGCGTCGAACACGCGCTGACGGTGCTGGAAGACGCCGCGTTGAGCACGCTCTACTTTCACCAGCCGCGCGGCCGCTTTGGCCCCCGGCTGCCACGCGCGCAAGATGCCGCCTGGCGCCAGTGCCGCGTGCTCGAGGTGTCGGACCTGCTGCGCGCGCTGGTGCGCGAGATGGACGTGCAGGCCGACGGCGAAGGCCCACCGCCGAGCGCCGCCCAGTTGCAGCGCGAGAAGCTCATCGGCGCGCTGGTGCTGGACGAACTGCGCCGCGCCCGCCCGGTGCGCCTGGGCGTGGACCTGCCGGCCGACAAGCGCTTGTTGAGCCTGTGCCGCGCGGTGCTCGACGACCCGACCCGCCACACCACGCTGCAGGCCTGGGCGCACGACGCCGGCGCCAGCGCACGCACCGTGGCGCGCCTGTTCCGGAGCGAACTCGGCACCTCGTTCGTGCAGTGGCGCCAACAGGTGCTGCTGGCGCGCGCTCTCAGCCTGGCGGCCCGCAAACGGCCGATGGCCAGCATCGCGGCCGAACTGGGTTATGCGAGCGCGAGCGCTTTTTCGGCGATGGTCAAGCGTGCCGTCGGCGCGCCGCCGAGCCGCTTTTTTGGCTGAGCACACAAGCCATTGCGTGAGCCGACGCGCACGCACCTTGCAAAGCGACCTGATCAGCGACGATCCTCAGCTGCCCCAGGGGCAGCTGCAACGCCCGCCGGCCCCCCGTGCAGGGGATGGGGGCCCGCGGGCGGTGGATAGGCGCAAAAAAAAAAACCAGATGGCATCCCCGCCCCAATTATTCTCGACGTATTTTAAAAAAAAGGATGGAGGTGG
>JANOQS010000178.1:0-6965 GCA_031414975.1 Methylibium sp.
CACGGCCTGGCGTCGCCGCAACTCGCCGGCCCCGGCAAGGGCCTGACGAAATGGTTCTTCTACCCCGGCTTCAGCGAGGCCACCGGCGGCTTGATCCGCGAGCCGGGCTTGATGGCGGAACGGCAGGCCTTCGATGCGACAGACTGGCTGCGAGCCCGCGGCATCGAAGCGGGTGAAGGTGAACAACGCATCAGCCTGTTCTGCTACGACAACCCTGCCCTGCCCGGCCTGCTGGACGCGTGGGCCCGAACCCCCACCTTGCTGCTGGCCACAGCGGGGCACGCTGCGAGGCAGGTTCGAAACCAACTGGGGCCCAGCCTGACGCGCGGTGGATTGCGCGTTGTTCTTCTGCCGCTCCTGACGCAAACGGACTACGACGCCCTGCTCTGGGCCTGCGACCTGAACTTCGTGCGCGGCGAAGATTCGTTCGTGCGTGCCCAGTGGGCCGGCCGCCCGTTCGTCTGGCAGATCTACCCGCAGCACGACGGCGTGCATGAGGCCAAGCTGGAAGCTTTCCTCGGTCGATTCCTGGCATCTGCCGATGCCGGCCTGAGCGCCGATGTGCGAAGGCTCTGGCAGCGCTGGAACGCCCTGTCGGGTGGGCCTTTGCGGCCGGCGGAGCTGCCCGATTGGCGGCACCACTGCGATACCTGGAGCGCTGAGCTGCTGGCTCAGCCCGACCTGAGCGTGCAGCTGCTTCGGTTCGTGGCCGAAAGACGCTAAAATCGTCGGCTTTGCGCATCCGGCAGGAACCGGGGCGTCCACGTTGCCTGAATGGCAGGCACACCGAACACGGAAACTGCAATGAAGATCGCACAGGAAATTCGCGCCGGCAACGTCATCATGCACGGCAAGGACCCGATGGTCGTGCTCAAGACCGAATACAGCCGAGGCGGGCGCAACTCCGCCACGGTGCGCATGAAGCTCAAGAGCCTGCTGAGCAACTCCGGCACCGAAGTCGTGTTCAAGGCCGACGACAAGATGGACCAGGTCATCCTGGACAAGAAGGAGTGCACCTACTCCTATTTCGCCGACCCGATGTACGCCTTCATGGACGCCGAGTACAACCAGTTCGAGGTCGAATCCGAGAACATGGGCGACGCGATCCAGTACCTCGAAGATGCGATGCCGGTCGAAGTGGTGTTCTACGACGGCAAGGCCATCTCGGTCGAACTGCCCACCAGCCTGGTGCGCGAGATCGTCGAGACCGAACCCGCCGTGAAGGGCGACACCTCGGGCAAGGTGCTCAAGAACGCCAAGCTCGCCACCGGCCTGGAAATCTCGGTGCCGCTGTTCGTGCAGACCGGCGACAAGGTCGAGATCGACACCCGCACGCACGAGTACCGCAAGCGGGTTTGATTCGTCGGTGCGAGGGTCGCGAGCGGGGGCACTGCGGTGCCCCTTCTTCATGGTGACGCGCGTTCGTGTCGAGCGCCCCGTTTGATAAGGTCGCGCCATGCCGTTCGATTTCACCGCCGTCAGGGCGCCGTTTCGCATGCAGCCCGGCCTGCGCCGGCTGGCCGAAGGTGCCACCCAGCTCACACCCAACCTGCACGACGGCCGGGCGCTGTGCGAGAAGCTCGCCGTCCTGTCCGGCCACGCCGACCAGGCCCTGCTCTCAGCGCCCTGCTTCGACGCGGTGCCGGCTCTGCAAGCCCTTGCACGGCATGCCGCAGTCGAGCAGCCGGCTGCGTTTGGCTGGGACGGCGCGAGCCGCTTCGATGCCTGGCACCTCGGCTGGTCGCTGCAAGACGGCGAACCCCACGGCCACGGGCCGGAGCCCATCGGCGCGTGCCTGCGCGCCCTGCCCGCCGAATGGCGCCTGGCCGCCTTGCTCAGCCTGGCCTTCGCCGAAGACTTCGCGGTGATCGACGGCACGACCGGCCACATCCCGTGGCTGGCGGTGTGCCTGCCGTCGCACTGGTCGCCCGAACAAAAGGTCGGGCGCCACTTTGCCGAGGTGCATGCGCCGGTGGCCGACAACCAGGTGCTGATCACCGCAAGCGACCACCTGGCGCGGCTGGTGACGGGCACCGAGCGCTGGGAGCGCTTCGTCTGGACCATCACGCGCCACCCGAACCTTGACAGCCACCCGTTGCGATGCCCGCCGGGCGACTGGCCGGCGCCGGCCGATGCGGATGCCGACGGCGATGCCCTGGCGGCGCTGGCCTTCTTTCGCACCGAGCGCCAGACCTTCATCACGCTGCCACAGCAGCGCCAGGCGATCTTCACGATCCACGTCGAACTTCAGCCGCTGGCAGGTGCCATCACCGATCCTGCGCAGGCCCGCCAGGTGCATGACGCACTGGCCAGCATGAGCGCCAGCGTGCTCGCCTATCGCAGCCTCACCGCCGTGCAGGATCGCTTGCTGGCGTGGCTGTCGACCCGGGCCGGCCCGCCCGGCGACGGGAGCGCATGAAGACCGAGCCGGTCGTTCCCGCGCATTGGCGCATCGACGAACCGGGCGCGCCGCCCTTTTCGCCCGAGTACGAAGACCTGTACCACCCGCAGGCAGGCGCCTTGGTGCAGGCGCGCCATGTGTTCCTGGCCGGCAACGGGCTGCCGCAGCGCTGGCAGGGCCGCGAGCGCTTCGTCGTGCTCGAAACCGGCTTCGGCCTGGGCAACAACTTCCTCGCGACCTGGGACGCCTGGCAGCGCGACGGCCAAGCCTGCCGGCAACTGCACTTCATCTCGATCGAACGCCACCCGTTGACGCGGGCCGACCTGCAGCAGGTGCACCGCCATTCGGCGTTGAAGCCGCTGGCCGATTCATTGGTCGCCGCGTGGCCGCCGCTGACACCCAACCTGCACCGCCTGAGCTTCGACGCTGGGCGCGTGCAACTGCTGCTCGCGCTCGGCGACGTGACGGCCTGGTTGCCCGAACTGACGGCGGAAGTGGACGCCTTCATGCTCGACGGCTTTGCGCCCGCCCGCAACCCGCAGATGTGGCAGCCGCGCTTGTTCAAGGCGATGGCGCGGCTGGCCGCACCGGGCACCACGGTGGCCACGTGGACCTCGTCGCAGGCCGTGCACGCCGGGCTGAAGACCGCAGGGTTCAACGCACAACTCGCGCAGGGCACGGCAGGCCAGCGTGACATCACGCTGGCGCGCTTCGAACCGCCGTTCCTGCCCCGCCGCATCGGCGGCTCGAGGCGGCCCTCGGCAGCGCCAGTGGCTTCGAAGCGTGTCCTGATCGTCGGCGCTGGACTGGCGGGTTGCGCCGCTGCCTGGGCGCTGGCAGAACAAGGCTGGCAGGCCAGCTTGATCGACCGCCACGAAAAGCCGGCGCAAGAGGCATCGGGCAACCCGGGCGGGCTGTTCCACGGCATCGTCAATCCGCAAGACGGCGCGCATGCCCGCTTCAACCGCGCCGCGGCGTTGCAGGCGCAACGTGTGGTGCAACTCGCGATCACCGAACACGGCGCGCCCGGCAGCGCGCTGGGCTTGTTGCGACTGGATCCTTCGGGCGCCGGGTTCTCGGTGCTGCAGCAGCAACTCGCGGCCACCGGTTTGCCGAGCGACTACGTGCAGGCGGTCAGCGCGGAGCAGGCCAGCGCTTTGTGCGGCCTGGCGCTGCAACACCCGGCCTGGTTCTACCCGGGCGGGGGTTGGGTCGCTCCGTCGGCGTTGGCCGGCGCGCTGCTGGCATGGGCCGGCGCTGCGGCGGAGTTTCGCGGCGGCATCGAGGTGCAGGCCATGCGACGCTGCGCTGAAGGCTGGGAACTGCTCGACGCGCGCGGCCAGCGCATCGACGTGGCGCCGACGCTGGTGCTGGCCAACGCCTTCGACGCACTGCGGCTGCTCGGCTCGCCGGCATGGCCGGTGCAAAAGGTGCGCGGGCAGATCAGCCTTTACGACGTGACGCCGACCGGCGCCGACCGCCTGTCCACAGGGTCGACACTCCCGCTCGCCGGCGCCGGTTACCTGCTGCCTGTGCTGGATGGCCTGGCCGCCTTCGGCGCCACCTCGCAGCCCGACGACGACGATCCGTCGGTGCGCCGCAGTGACCACGTACACAACCTCGCGCAACTGGCGCGCCTCACCGGCGCCGCCTTGACGCTCAAGCCCGACACCCTGCAAGGCCGCACTGCCTGGCGCATGGTCACGAGCGACCGGCTGCCAATCATCGGCGCCGTGCCCGATGAAGCCGCCGCCGCAGCGCCCGGCGTGTGGCGGCCCGACCAGCCTCGCTTCGTGCCGCGGATTCCCGGCCTGTTCGTGTTCACTGCACTGGCGTCGCGCGGCATCACCTGGTCGGCGTTGGGCGCGCAGGTGCTGGCTTCGAGCATCACCAGTGCGCCGCAGCCGCTGGAGTCGAGCTTGCTCGATGCGATCGACCCGGCGCGCTTCATCTCGCGTGCGGTGCGGCGATCGAACAGAGGCGCTGATGAACGCGCGGGCGGAGGCGCTGGCGGAGGCGCCTGAGAATCAGCCGCCGCGCGGCTCGGCCAACCGGGGTTCGGCCAACCAGATGCGCAATTGCGCATACACCCGCGGGTGGTTCAGCAGCGCCATGTGGCCCAGACCCGCCAGCTCGACTCTCTGCACGTCGCCCACCAGGCCGTCATCGGCGGCACTGTGCGGCAGCACCAGGCCGTCGCCGAACGCCTTGCCGACCAGCGAGCCCATCATGCTGTCGGACTCGTCGCCCAGCAGCGCGGTGATGAAGCGCAGGCCCAACGCCGCCGGCGCAGCTGCCGTGTTGCGCCGGCCCTTTCGCCCGCGCCCGTGGCGCAGGTCCTTGATGCCCTGGCTGCGCGCGTTGGCCACCCGCGCCAGCGGCTGCGTGACCTTGGACAGGCCGAGTGCCAGGCTCGTGAGGTGCCCCCATTGTTCGAGCATCGCCCCTTGGTGTGGCGTGCCCAGGCAGACCAGCAATCGCACCTGGCTCAGCCAGGCCAGCTTTTCCACCGCCGCCAGTTCGCAGGTGCCGCGCGCCACCAGCCCGCCCATGCTGTGGCCCACCAGCACGAATTCGCGCACGCGTGCGGGCGCAGCGTCGAGAAGTTGCTGCAATTGATCGGCCAGCTGGCGCGCGTTGTCCGCCACCGCGAGGCCGGTGTTGTAGCGCAGGTAGAGCGCGCTGACGTCGGCCTCATGCGCCAGCAACGCGCCGTAGTGGACGGCGTCACCCGGCGGCAGGGTGTGTTGCCAGTCGCTGCCCTGCCAGGCTGCCGAAGGGCGGCGCCAACTCTGTTCGTCGCAGGCCAGGCCGTGAATGAAGATGCACACCCGCTCGCGCAGACCGGCCAGGCCTGGCGCCGTAAGCTCGAGCGGCGCGCCCTCGTGATGAAAACCCATGCGCACCGACAACGAACTGCCGGCCTGCGCCAGCGCATCGCCGAACACGCCGTTCAATGCACTGCGCAAGGCCAGCTCGCGCCCCTGGGCGGATGGCGCGGAGCCGGAAGGGTCGCCCACCAACTGTTCGGCCACGCCGGCCATCGACATCAGCGCGCCGCTGCCATGCCGCACCGCCGCATAAACCCCTTGGCTGATCGCATCGTGCACGCCTTGCACGAGCCGGGCGGGGCCGGCCAGGCCGGGCAGGCGCTGCAGGCCGTCGAAGGCAGTGTCGGAGATCGCGTGGTGCATGTCGTGCACCGTTTGCACCGTGGCCGCAACACCCGCCTTCACGACGGGCGCGTAGCCTGAGGCTGCAGCCGCCGGCGTGGTTGCGGGGCTTGCCTTGCGAGGTTTGGCGCGCTTCGCCGCGGTGGACTCGCGCTTGCCGCTCATCCGGTCATTCAAGGCGCGGGCGTGCCGCCAGCCTCGGTTTCCTGCGGCGAGGCAAGCTGCTCACCGGGCTCGTCGGGCTGGCCCGGCTCGGTCTTGCGACCCGCCTTCTCCTTCAGCTTTTCTTCCTTCTTCTTTTTCTTGGCCAGCTCGCGCTGGCGCTTTTCAAACGAGTAGTTGGGTTTGGCCATGGGCCCGTCCTTCTTTTCTTGGAACAACCGCGAGGTTACGCGCTTTTCAACAGCGATCGGCCGTTGCCGCGTCAGAAAGTCATGGTCTTCACGCCCTGCGCGGTGCCCAGCAGGCACACACCGGCCTTGTTGCGCGCGAAGATGCCGACGCTCACGACACCCGGCCACTGGTTGATCTCCTGCTCCATCGAGAGCGGGTCGGTGATGCGCAGGCCGCGCACGTCGACGATGCGGCAGCCGTTGTCGGTGAGCACGCCTTGGCGCAGCGCGGGCTGACCGCCCAACGCCTTCAGACGCCGGCTGATCTGCGCCACCGCCATCGGAATCACCTCCACCGGCAGTGGGAAGTTGCCCAAGGTCTGCACCAGCTTCGACTCGTCGGCAATGCAGACGAAGCGCTGCGCAATGTCGGCCACGATCTTCTCGCGCGTCAGCGCGGCACCGCCGCCCTTGATCATGTGGCCGGCGTGGTCGATCTCGTCGGCACCGTCGATGTAGACCGGGAGGCTCTCGACGCTGTTGCCGTCGAGCACCGCGATGCCGTGGCCGCGCAGTCGTTCGCTGCTCATTTCGCTGCTCGATACCGCGCCCCGGATGCTCTCCTTCATCGTCGCCAGCGCGTCGATGAAGCAGTTGACGGTGGAGCCGGTGCCCACGCCGACCACACTGCCGGGCACCACATACGCCAGCGCGGCCCGCCCGACCGCGGTTTTCAGTTCGTCCTGCGTCATCGCTCGAATTCCGTTTGAGACAATCGACCGATTATCCGAGACGGCTTGCCATGGCACTGATTCCCTACGCGCTCACGCGCCCCTTCCTGTTCGGCCTGGACCCCGAACAGGCGCACGACCTGACCCTGGGCGCACTCGCGCGCATCCAGCACACCCCGCTGATCTGCGGCGTGGCGCAGCCGCGCGTGGACGACCCGGTGACCGTGGCAGGGCTGAAGTTCCCGAACCGTGTCGGCCTCGCGGCCGGGCTGGACAAGAACGGCCGCTGCATCGACGGGCTGGGCGCGATGGGCTTCGGCTTCATCGA
>JANOQS010000179.1:0-1804 GCA_031414975.1 Methylibium sp.
CACCAGCAGCACCTTCGCGCCGCTGAGGTCGATGGCGCCGGCGTCGTCGGCCTCGGCCAGCGTGTCCGCCGCCGCCGCAGCGGCCGGCAGCGGCAACTCGGCCCAGAACCGGCTGCCCTGTCCCGGCTCGCTGCTGACGCCGACCTCGCCGTGCATCAGCAGCGCAAGTTCGCGGCAGATCGACAGGCCCAGCCCAGTGCCACCGAAACGCCGCGTGGTCGATTCATCGGCCTGCATGAAGGGCTGGAACAGACGTGAACGCACCTCGGCCACTATGCCTGGCCCGCTGTCATGCACTTCGAAGCGCACGCGTTCGCCATCGCCCTCCGCGGCAACGCCACCGTCGATGGTCACGCGCCGCGCCAGCAGGCGCACCTCGCCGGCCGGCGTGAACTTCAGCGCATTGCTCAGGTAGTTGCCGAGCACCTGGCGCACGCGCAGCGCGTCGCCGCTGACCGGGCCGTCCACCTCGGGCGTGATGTCGAGCCACAGCGCGATGTCACGGCCGGTGGCCAGCGTGGCGTAGGCGCGCTGCAGACCGCGCAACAAATCGCCGAGGTGGAAGATGGTGGTCTCCAGCGCCAGCTTGCCGGCCTCGATCTTCGACAGGTCGAGGATGTCGGAGATGATGTCGGCCAGCGACTGCGAGCTTTCGGCAATCTGCTCCAGGTATTGGCGGCGCCGCACTTCGCCGATGTCGGTGGCGCGCGCCAGCTGCGCCAGGTTCAGGATGCTGTTCAGCGGCGTGCGCAGCTCGTGGCTGGTGTTGGCGAGGAAGGCGCTCTTGGCGCGGCTGGCGGCCTCGGCTTCGTCGCGTGCGGTGGCCAGTTCGGTCTCGGCCTGCCGCCGTTCCGTGATGTCTTCGACGATCCAGATCGTGCCGCCGTGCGCCGGGTGGCTGGGGTCAATGGCCTTGCCGGTGATGCTGGCGAGAAAGGTGCTGCCGTCGCGTCGGCGACCCATGCGTTCGGCAACGATCATCTCGCCACGTGCCAGCGCCCCGCCGAGGGTCTGACCCGCATCCAGGTAGTCGGCATCGCTGGCCCACACGCAATGGCCGGGCTGGCCGAGCAGGCCGCCGCGCGGCCAGCCGTACATTTGCTCGAAGGCCGGATTCGTGAGAACGAAACTGCGGTCGCGCGTGACCGCGATGCCGATCGAGGCGTTTTCCAGGATCGCCTCGCGCTCAAGCCGGGCGCGTTCCGACTCGGTGATGTCGCGGCCGTTGATCACCAGGTACTCACGCTTGTCCATCACGAAGCGCGCGCCCGAGACCTGCATTGACACCGTGGTGCCGCTCTTCGTCGTGAAGAGCGTGGGCATGTTTTCGATGGCGCCGCGCTCACGGATCTGGCCGACAAAACGTTCACGTTCTTCGCTGCGGCTCCACATGCCAAGTTCCAGCGAGGTTCGGCCCACCGCCTCGGCGGCGCTGTAACCGGTGATGCGCTCAAAGGTGCGATTCACCATCGCATAGCGGCCGGTCGCCAGGTCGGTGAGGGTGATGACGTCGGGGCTGGTGGCGACCAGGTGCGAAAGCATGGTTTCGCTGCGCCGCACCGCTTCTTCGGCCGCACGACGCTCTGTGTCGTCGACATAGATCGACAGCGTGGCCGGGCCACCTTCGGCGTCAACCCGCACGCCGGTGGCACGCACCGAAACACGGCGCCCGTCCTGCCGGATCAAGCGGAAATCGGCCACCAGCAGCGCCTCGCCGATCGGCAGCCGTTCCAGCTCATCGGTGCGGCGCCGCGCGCGTTCACGCGAGTCACCGCTTTCGTAGCTGGCCAGGATGTCGCGGCCG
>JANOQS010000180.1:0-16662 GCA_031414975.1 Methylibium sp.
GGCAGGCCGCAGCGCCGCCGACGTGTTCGCGGCGCTGGACGCTGCGGGCGCGACCGTCCGACACGCCGAACTCGGCCGCTACAACCTCGAACAGCTGTTCATGGCGCTGACCCAACGGCCGCTGCGAGACTGATGAACATGCCCCCACGTCGCTTTGCTCCTGCCCCCCGAGGGGGCGGTCAGTGGCTTCGGGCGGCCGGGCGCCACTGACATGTTGGCCGGCCTGATGAAGAAGGAACTGCTCGCGCTCAGCCGCGACGTGCACGGCCTGGCTGCGCTGTTCCTGATGCCGCTGCTGTTCATCGTCGTGATGTCGCTGGCCTTGAAAGACGTGTACGACCCGCCGCTGCGCACGCTGCGTTATGCGGTGGACGTGCGTGACACCGGCGCGGCCGCGCAAGACCTGCTGCGCCTGTGGCGCCAGGGCCATGGCGAAGCGCAGCCGCTGCCGGCCGACTGGCAGGCGCAGTTGCGCAGCGGCTCGCTGAAGTACGTGCTCGTGCTCGAAGCGGGCTTGACCGAAGAGCTGGCGCGCTTGTCCAACCCGCGCGAGCCCTTCATCCAGTTGCTGGCCGAACCGGGCATCGACGGCAATCTGTTCAACGCCTTGCGTGCCGAGGCACAGGCCATCGCCGGCCAACTGAAAGCGCGCGGCGCGCTGCAGACACTGGGCGAAAGCCTGGCACCCAACCCGAGCGCGCAACGCCTGGTACAGGCCGAGCGCTTTGCCAACCAAGGGCCGCGGCCCACGTCGGTGCAGCAGAACGTGTCGGCCTGGTTGGTGTTCGGCATGTTCTTCGTGATCGCCGCGCTTGCCAACCTCTTCGTCGAAGAGCGCCGCTGCGGTGCGCTGGCGCGGTTGCAGAGCCTGGGCGTGCCGAATGCGGTGCTTTTGGCCTCCAAGGCGCTGCCCTACTTCGGCGTCAACCTGCTGCAAGCGGTGCTGATGCTGATGGTCGGCGCCTGGCTCATGCCGCTGCTGGGCGGCGATGCGCTGGTGTTCGACCAGGTCAATTGGGCCGCGCTGGTACTGGTGGTGGGCGCCGTCAGCGCGGCCGCGGTGAGTCTGGCGCTGATGCTGTCGTGCCTGGTGCGCACGCACGCGCAGGCCGCTGCGGTGGGGCCGGTGCTGAATGTGCTGATGGCGGCGGTCGGCGGCATCATGGTGCCGACCTTCGTGATGCCGGCTTTCATGCAGACACTGGCGCGCTGGTCGCCGATGAACTGGGGGCTCGAAGGCTTGCTGACGGTGCTGTTGCGCGGCGGCGGCGTGGCAGGCGCCGCGCCGCACGCGTTGCGGTTGCTGGGTTTTGCGGCGCTGATGCTGGCGCTCGCCTGGTGGCTGTTCAGGCGGAGCCGCACATGATCCGACCAGGACTTGTCGAGGAATTGAAGGCGCTGGTGCTGGACGCCGCCGAAAAATCCGCACCTGAGGGCGGCCTCGGCGACGCCGAAATCCTGTTCGGCGAAACCAGCCGTCTCGCGCTCGACTCGCTCGACGCGCTGCAGATCTCGATGGCGATCCAGCAGCAGTACGGCGTGCGCATCACCGACAGCAAGGAAACCCGGCGCGCGCTGGCGTCGGTGGCATCGCTGGCCGAATACCTGCAGGCGCGCTTGCCGTGAGCGCGGCGTGACGGACGTTTACCTCGCGGGCCGCGGCCTGGCCAGCGCGCTCGGGCCCGACCTGGCGCAGGCGGTGCTCGCCCTGCGCCGCGGCGCCGTCGTTCCGGGCCGCTTCGAACTGGCGCCTGGCCACCTCACGCCGTACTTCGGCATGCCGCCCAGCGGCGAAGACTGGGCCACCCGCGCCCGCCGCCTGGTGATCGATGCCGTGACCGAAAGCGGCGCGTTGGCCGACCGCGATGGCGCGCTGCTGCTCGCATCGACTTCGTTCGACATGGGCGTGCGCGAACTCGGCGTCCCCTTCGATCTGGACATCGCCTACTTCGGCGAACAGGTGGCCGATTGGCTCGAATGGCGCGGCCCGATCTTCACCGTCTGCACCGCCTGCACCTCGGCACTGAACGCGTTGGCCAGCGGTGCGGCGCTGGTCCGCGCCGGTGACGTGGGCAGCGCGCTGGTGCTGGGCTTCGAACTCGCCAACCACCTCACCATCGGCGGCTTCCAGGCGATGCAGTTGCTGTCGCCCAGCGGCCCGCAACCGCTCGGCGCGGCGCGCAACGGGCTGGTGTTGGGTGAGGCGGTGGCGGCGCTGCATTTGTCCGCAACGCCCTCGCGCTGGCGCCTGGCCGGCGCCGCCAACGTGGTCGACAGCAGCGACCCCGCCGGCGCCGTGGCCGGCGCGGTGGCCACGATGTGCCGGCAGGCGCTGGCCGCCGGTGGGCTGCAGGCGCAGCAGATCGACCTGATCAAGCTGCAGGCCGCCGGCAGCGGACTCAACGACTCGACCGAACTGGCCGGCCTGCGCCAGGTGTTCGACACGCTGCCGCCGGTGCTGTCGCTGAAGGCGCTTCTCGGCCACACGCTGGGGGCGGCCGGCGCGGCCGAGATCGCACTGCTGCTGGCCTGCATCGAAAGTGGCGTGTGGCCTGCACGCGACTATCCGCTCGACCCGGCGCTGCAGGCCCCTTGGGCCGCTCACTCGCCGCCGCGCCTGCGCCACATCCTGGCCGTGATCCTCGGCTTCGGTGGCGGCCACGCCGCGGTGGTTCTGGAAGACATGCTGGAAGGCATGCTGGAAGACCGGGCGGCCCGATGATCCCCGCCCCCTGGCGCACCCTGGCCCACCACCGCGAGCCCCCGCCGGCCGACTGGCACGCCCGCCTGTGCGCCCGCCTGGGCGAGCGCCCGCGCCGCCTGGGCGCCTGGGCCGAACTGGCGATCCACGGCGCACGCGAGTGCCTGGACCAGGCCAGCGAAGACACCCTCGCGCCCGGCGCGCTGCTGATCGTGGCCAGCCTGCGCGGCCCGGTGACGGCGACACGCGCGGCCATCGCCCAGGTGAATGAAGGCGGTATGCCGATGCCGTTCAGCTTTTTGCAGAGCCAGCCGGGCCAGATGCTGGCCGGTTTGTGCCGGCACCTGCCCTGGCGCGGCGACGCGCGCTTCGTGCTGAGCCGCAACGAGCAGGTGCTGCTGAACCTGGTGCAGCGCGAAGCCGGCCCGGCGGGCGCACTGCTCGGCTGGGTCGATGAGGGCGCCGCGCCGCGCTCGGAGTGGTGGCGCATGGTGCCGGCCGACCCTCGCTGATGCAGCCGCTTGATTGGGTGCGTCATCGATACGGCGCGATGAACCCTGCCGCGGCAGGCCGCGCCTATGGGAAAATGCCGGTTTTTCCGGGCACGCGCCGAACCGCCGTGCCTGGCGAGCGCTCTGCAGCTTGCGCCGCCCCCGATGACCGTCGTTTGATTCGTGATCCGCATGCGCGCACCGCCCCCCTCGCCCGCCAAACCGGCCCTGCCCTGGCGCCCCGCCCTGCTCGCCAAGGCCAGCGCCGTGTGCCACCTGGGCGCCGGCGTGACGGTGGCCGCGGCGCCCGCCGCCTGGCCCTGGGCGCTCGGCGCCGTGGCCCTGAACCATGCGGTGATCACCGCCAGCGGGCTCTTGCCACGCAGCAACTGGCTGGGCGACAACATCGTGCGTCTGCCGGAGGCGGCCGCCTTGCGCCATGAGGTGGCGCTGACGATCGACGACGGCCCCGACCCCGCGGTGACCCCCGCCGTGCTCGACCTGCTCGACGCCCACCCGGCCCGCGCCACCTTCTTCTGCATTGCACAGAACGCGCGCCGCCACGCCGCGCTGTGCCGCGAGATCGTGCGCCGTGGCCACAGCGTGCAGAACCACACCGAGCACCATTCGCACAACTTCTCGTTCCTGGGTGCGGGCGGTTTCGCGCGCGAAATCGGCCTGGCGCAGAACACGCTGGCAGACATCACCGGCGAGCTGCCGCGCTTCTTCCGCGCCCCCGCCGGCCTGCGCAATCCGTTCCTCGGCTCGGTGCTGCAGCGGCTCGACCTGCAACTGGTGAGCTGGACGCGGCGCGGCTTCGACACCGTGCAGCGCCAGCCCGAGCGGGTGCTCGAACGGCTGAGTCAAAACCTGGCGGCCGGCGACATCCTGCTGCTGCACGACGGCAACGCCGCCCGCACGCAAGATGGCCAGCCGGTGGTGCTGCAGGTGCTTCCGGAACTGCTGCGCCGCTTTACGCAGAGCGGCTTGCGCGCGGTGACCCTGGCCGACGCCATGCCGGCCACTGTGCCTGCCGCGGCACCGGCTTCCGTGTCTGCAGTGAGCGTCGCATGACTGCCGCACCGTGGCCTTCGCTGGTCGATGTGGCCAGTTCGCCCTACCGCCGCGCCGGCCACTTTGCCTGGCGCTTCGCGCGCGGCAAGCTCAGCCTGGACCCGGCCTTCCGGCATTTGCTGAGCCAGGGCCTGATCGCGCCGCGCGCGCGGGTGCTGGACATCGGCTGCGGCCAGGGCTTGCTGGCCAGCTTGCTGCAGGCGGCCGAGCAGTCTGCGCACACCGGCCGCTGGCCGCAGGGCTGGGCCCCGGCACCGGCCGGGGCCAAGGTCACCGGCATCGACCTGATGCCCAAAGACATCGAACGCGCGCGCGCCGCGCTCGGTGATTCAGCGAGCTTCGTGTGCGGCGACATGCGCCACACCGAGTTCCCCGAGTGCGACACCACCGTCATTCTCGACGTGCTGCACTACATCACCCTGCCCGAACAGGACGTCGTGCTGGCGCGCGTGCGCGCCGCGTTGGCGCCCGGCGGCCTGCTGCTGCTGCGCGTGGGCGATGCGGGGCAGCGGCGCGGCTTCATGGTGAGCCAGTGGGTGGACAGGATCGTGACCTTCGTGCGCGGCCACCGCGTGACGCCGCAGTACGGCCGGCCGCTGACGCAGTGGATCGCTACTCTGCGCACGCTCGGCTTCGAGGTGGAGAGCCGGCCGATGAGCCAGGGCACGCCGTTCGCCAACGTGCTGCTGGTCTCGCGCGTCGTTGCGCCGCCGTCGCCACCTTCGCCACCCTCGCCGCCAACGCCCGCCGCCGCGGTGATGCACGTCGCCTCGGAGGCTGAGGCATGAAGCCGCTGGCGATCACCCACAGCACCGTGACCAGCGCCCTCGGCGTCGGCCAGGGGCCGACTCTGCAGGCGCTGCAGCAAGACCGCAGCGGCCTGGCGCAGACGCGCTTCCTCGACGTGGACCTGCCCACCTGGCTCGGCGTGGCGCCGGGTCTGGACGAGGTGCGCCTGCCAGCCGGCATGGACCCGTTCGACTGCCGCAACAACCGCCTCGCCTGGCTCGGTCTGCAAGCCGACGGGTTTGCCGACGCAGTGCGTGCGGCGCGCGAACGCTGGGGCGCCCACCGCGTGGCCGTGCTGCTGGGCACCAGCACTTCTGGCCTGCTGCAGACCGAGCTGGCCTACCGCCGGCGCGGCCCCGACGGTGCCTTGCCGGCCGACTTCAATTACGCCGCCACGCAGAACACCTATTCGGTCGCCGCTTTCGTTGCGCAGGCGCTGGCACTGAGTGGGCCGAGCTGGGTCGTGTCGACCGCGTGTTCGTCGAGCGCCAAGGTGTTCGGCAGCGCGGCGCGGCTGATCGAGGCCGGGCTGGTCGATGCAGCGCTGGTCGGCGGCGTCGACAGCCTGTGCCTGACCACCTTGTACGGCTTCAACGCGCTGGAGTTGTTGTCGCCCGAGATCTGCCGGCCCTGGGACGCGCAGCGCCGCGGGCTGTCGATCGGCGAAGCGGCTGCCTTCGCTTTGCTCGAACGAAACGTCCCGCGCGACAGCGCGGACCCGCAGGGCTGGCTGCTCGGCGTGGGCGAAAGCAACGACGGCCACCACATGAGCACGCCGCACCCGGAAGGTGTTGGCGCCATCGCGGCGATGCAGGCGGCCCTGCGCGACGCCGGCCTGGGCGCCGACGCCATCGACTACATCAACCTGCACGGCACGGCCACGCCGAGCAATGATTCCTCCGAAGACCAGGCCGTCGGCGCGGTGTTCGGGCAACGCGTGCCCTGCAGCTCCACCAAAGGCGCGACCGGGCACACGCTCGGCGCGGCCGGCGGGGTCGAAGCCGCCATCGCGCTGCTGGCGCTGCAACACGGTTTGCTGCCCGGCGGTTTGAATCTGCAGGTGCCCGACCCGGACTTGCAAGTCGACTACGTGACACGCAGCCGCAGCGCACCGCTGCGCACGGTGCTGAGCAATTCCTTCGGTTTCGGCGGCTCCAACGCCAGCCTGATCCTGGGGGCGGCGCGATGAAGGTCTTCGTGCACAGCGTGGGCCTGCTCGGGCCCGGCATGGACTCGTGGGTCGGCGCACAGGCAGTGCTCAGCGGGACCGAACCGCACGCCTCGGCCAAGACGGTGCTGCGCCCGCCGGCTAAGCTGCCGGCGGCCGAACGGCGCCGCGCCGGCGATGCCATCAAGCTGGCGATGGCGGTGGCCGACGAGGCGGTGACGAGCGGCGCGATGGACCCTCAAACCCTGGCCACCGTGTTCACCTCGTCGAGCGGCGAAGGCACGAACTGCCACACCCTCTGCGAAACCCTGGCCAGCGACAACCGGTTGATCTCGCCGACCCGCTTTGCCAATTCGGTGCACAACGCGCCGGCAGGCTACTGGCACATTGCGGTGGCGAGCCGCGCACCGTCAACCAGCCTGTGCGCCTTCGACGGCAGCTTCGCGGCCGGGCTGGTGGAGGCCGCGTCCAAGTGCGTGTCGCTGCAGGCGCCGGTGCTGCTGGTGGCCAGCGACACGCCCTACCCCGAGCCGCTGTACGCCACCCGCCCGCTGGCCGACAGCTTCGGTCTGGCCATGGTGCTGACGCCGCAGGCCAGCGCTGCCTCGCTGGCGGCGCTGGACATCGCGCTGGTGAATGCCGATTCCGCGCCGCTCAGCGTCTGCAGCGAAGCTTCGCTCGAATTCCTGCGCGCCCACACACCGGCCGCTCGTGCGCTGCCCCTGTTGCAGGCGCTGGCGCGACGCGTGGCCGGGCAATCCCTGCACATCGACTACCTGGCGGCGCTGGCACTGCAGATCGACATCGAATGCACGCCTGCCTGAACCGCTCTTGCAGACCGCGGGCCAAACGATGCTGATGCACCACGACGGCATCGCCGAGCTCATTCCGCACAGCGGGCCGATGTGCCTGCTCGACGGTCTGGCGTCGTGGGACGCGCAGCAGATCGTCTGCCTGGCGCACAACCACCGCGACGACCCGCACCCGCTGCGCACCCGCAGCGGCCTGCTCGCCAGCGCGCTGATCGAGTACGCCGCGCAGGCGATGGCGCTGCACGGCGCGCTGGTCGGCCGCGCGGCAGGGCACGAGGTTCGCCCCGGCTACCTGGCCAGCGTGCGCGGCGCGCAGTTCAATGTGCTGACCCTGCACGACCTGCCGTGGGCCGAGCCCGACGCGCTGTGCATCGCCGCCACGCGCCAGGCCGGTGACGAGCGCCAGATCCTGTACGCCTTCACCGCTCACCACGGCGGCCGCCTGCTCGCCGAGGGGCGCGCGGCGGTCGTGCTCAACACGCCGGTCCAAGGGCCGTGAATCAGCCCTGAATCGGCCATCAAATCAACCATGAATCAACCCGCTGCCCCATCGACCCGCAAGCGAGCTCTCGTCACCGGCGCCAGCGGCGCGCTCGGCCAGGCGATCGCGCGCCAGCTCGCGCGCGACGGCGCGCACGTGATCGTGCATGCCAACCAGCGCCTGGAGGCCGCGCAGGCACTGGCCGATCAACTGTGCGCCGAGGGCGCCAGCGCCGAAGCCTGCGCCTTCAACCTGACCGACCGCACCGCCACCCATGCCGCCTGCGAACGGCTGCTGGCCGACGGGCCGGTGCAGATCCTCGTCAACAACGCCGGCACGCACGACGACGCGGTGTTCCCTGCGCTGCGCGAGGCGCAGTGGCATCACGTGATCGACGTGTCGCTGAACGGCTTCTTCCACGTGACGCAGCCGCTGATGATGCCGATGATCCGCACGCGCTGGGGGCGGGTGATCAACATCTCGTCGGTGGCCTCGCTGACCGGCAACCGCGGCCAGGTGAACTATGCGGCTGCCAAGGGTGCGCTCAACAGCGCCACCAAGGCGCTGGCGCTCGAGGTGGCGAGTCGCGGCATCACCGTCAACGCGGTCGCGCCGGGCATCATCGACTCGGGCATGGCCGAGCAGGTGTTCGACAAGGCCCTGATCGACCGCCTGGTGCCGATGAAGCGCGCCGGCACCGCCGCCGAAGTGGCAGCGCTGGTGGGTTTTCTGGCGTCCGACAACGCTGCGTACATCAGCGGGCAGGTCATCTCGATCAACGGCGCGATGGTGTGATATTCACGAGAGGCTCCTCGGCCTGGCCTTTGACGCCTTCGGCGAAGTGCGCTTCGACATCGGCCAGCAGTGCCGCGTGGTCGTCGCGCGGTGCAAAGCGCCGGCCCAGCCGCACCGTGAACACGATCGGCAGCGGCGGCAGGCGCCACAGCGGCCAGCCTTTGCCGAGGTAGGGCGAGTCGGTGTCGATGAAGACCGCCTGGATCGGCGCCTGCGCCAGCTTGGCGATCAAGGTGAAGCCGGGGCGGAAGGGATTCACCGGCGTCTGCGAGGTGCGCACGGTGCGCGTACCTTCCGGGAACAGCACCAGTTGGCCACCCCGCTGCAGGTCTTCCACGGCCAGCCGCACCATGCCGTGCGGCGAATCGTTGCGGATGTAGCGCGCCAGCCGCGCGCCCGGCCACAGGAAGGGGTTGCGCATCAGGCTGGCCTTCATCACGCAGGCGCTGCGCGGCAGGCGCGCCACCAGCATCAAGGCATCCAGCATGCTCGGGTGGTTGGCCACGACGATCAGGCCGGGCTCATCGCGCAGCACATCGAGCGCATCGGAGTGCAGCCGGATCATGCCGCTCAAGGCGGCGACTCGCCAGAAACTGCGGTAGCCGAACGAGATCATCGCCCGCCCGACGCGCCGGCCGGTGTCGCGCGGCAGCAGCGGGTACAGCAGCAGCGCGGCGGCGTTCCAGCTGATCGAGATCAAGCCCAGCAGCAGCAGTTGAACCTGCAGCGCCGGCCAGGCCAGGGGGAAAAGCAAGGCGCGCAGCATGCCGATTCAGTCGCAGCGCGTCTTGAAGGGGTGGCTTGCCGGGAGCATGGAAGTCGTGGGCCGAGAGCGGTGCGGGAGCAATGGTAATCTCCCGTCAACCTGCTCCATCGCACCCCGCCAGACCCCCTTTTCACCACCGTCGTCTTCGTGCCGGAGCTACCCGACCCACCCCCGTTGAGCCGCTCCAATGCGCCCGCCCGAGACAGCCGTCGCTGGACGGTGCAGCTCCGGCAAAGAATGTTGCGCTACCTGTGGCTCAAGGCCATCGGCATCTCGCTCTTCATGTGGGTTTTCTTCATCGCTTATTTCCAACTGCTGCGCCACCCGGTGTACCCGGTCACGCAGATGCCGTTGACGGCGCTGGACCTGGCCATCCCGTTCCAGCCCGGCGCCGTCATCGCGTACCTCACCTTGTGGCTTTACGTCGGCATTCCGCCCGGGCTGCTGTTGAGCTTTCGCCAGTTGCTCGTCTACGGGCTGTGGGCTGGCGCTCTGTGCCTGACCGGGCTGGCCTGCTTCTACTGGTTTCCGACCGCCGTGCCGCCGCTGGCGCTCGACCCGGACCTGGCGCGCTTCCCCGCCTTCGCGCTGCTGCAGGGCGTGGACGCCACCGGCAACGCCTGCCCCTCGCTGCATGTGGCCACGGCCATGTTCTCGGCCATCTGGATCGATCGCATCGTGCGCGAGATGAACGCGCCGCTGGCGATGCGGGTGGTCAACGGCGCCTGGTTTCTGCTGATCGTGCACTCCACCTTGGCCACCAAGCAGCACGTGGTGCTCGACGTGCTGGCCGGCGTGCCGCTGGGCATTCTGTTCGCGCTGGCGGCGCTGCGCTGGCGCTTGCGCAGCCTGCCGCTGTAGGCAGGGCCCGAAGGCACCAGCGGCTATCATCCAACGCTGAAAAACGCGCTGGGTGGCGCGTTGTTTGCATACATGCCTGAGAGCGCCCATGCGCGCCGCGCCGGAGTTGGAGTTATGAGTTCGCTTGAGGAAATCCAGGACCTGATTCAGAAGAAGTACGGCATCGAACCGTCTGCCCTCGACCCGAACGCGTCGATGCGCGGCCACGGCATCGACTCGCTGACCCTGGTGGAGTTCTTGTTCACGGTCGAAGACCACTACGGCATCTCGGTCCCCGAAAAATACTCCGACGTCGATACCCTCGCTGCGCTCGCCGCCGCGGTGGACGAGATCCGCGCATCGCAGACGGCATGAGCGCCGCACCCTGAACCCGAGCATGGTCGTCGTCAGCGGCATCGGCCTGGTCTCGCCGCACGGCGACGACAACGAGGCCGTGTTTGCGGCGCTGATGCGCGGTGAGTCGGCAGTGCGCCAGGTCTTCCCCGAAATGGCCAAACCCGCCGCGGCGGCGACGGTGGACTTCGATCAAACCCGCTGGTTCACGAAGCTGCAACTGGCCGGCGTTGACCGGGTCAGCCAGTTGGCCGTGGCCGCCGCCGATCTGGCCGTGAAGGGCTCTGCCGGCGCCTGCGCCGATACAGCGCCCGAACGGATCGGCGTCTACGCCGGCTGCGGCATGGGCGGCGCCGCGGCGCTGGAGGCCGCGTACACGGTGGGCAACCGCGGCGGCCGGGTTCAGCCGCTCACGATCCCCGCGTTCATGCTCAATGCACCGGCCGCGCACGTGGCCATGCGCCACGGCGCGCGAGGCCCGGTGCTGACTTATTCGGTCGCGTGCGCATCGGCGGCCGTGGCGATTTCAGAGGCGGCCAAGGCGATCCGCTGCGGCGAGGTCGACGTGGCCATCGCCGGTGGCAGCGAGGCGTTGATCGTGCCCGGCGTGATCTTCGCCTGGCAAGCCATGCAGACACTGGCCGGCTTTTTGCCCGGCGAGGCAGCCCGTTCATGCCGGCCGTTCGCCACCGACCGCAGCGGTTTCGTGCTCGGCGAAGGCGCGGCCTTTCTGGTGCTGGAGTCAGCCGAACGGGCCCGCCGACGTGGCGCCCGCGTCTACGCCGAGCTGGCCGGCTCGGGCCTGAGCTGCGATGCCACCCACCTGACCAAGCCCGACGCGCCGGGGCAGGCACGGGCGCTGCGGGCGGCCTTGGCGCAGGCGGGTCTGACACCGGGTGATGTGGGCTACTGCAACGCGCATGGCACGGCCACCAAAGTTGGCGACGTGGTCGAAAGCGAGGCGCTTTCCAGCGTGTGGGGGAGCGCCATCGACGACCTGCGCGTCAGCTCCACCAAAGCGCTGCACGGCCACCTGCTGGGCGCCACCGGCGCACTCGAAGCAGCCATCACCGTGCTGGCGCTGCACCACCGCCGCCTGCCGCCGAATGCGCACTGCGAGCAGGTCGACCCGGCGTGCCGGCTGAACCTGCTGCGCAGTGCGGGCGAGGCAGCGCCCGATCTTCAGGCGGCGATCAGCAATTCGTTTGCGTTCGGCGGCACCAACTCGGTGCTGCTGTTCAAGCGCGCCTGAAGGCGAGGGTTCATGCACAGGGGCGCGCGCCGGTGCATGCGCAGGGGCGCGCACCGGTGCGCGCAGGTTCAACCGGCGCTGGCCCGGCGCGGCAGGGCCGCCGCCCGCGTCAACGCGGTACCACGAAGTTCCGGCCCTTCGAGGTCGGCCGCGCGCAGGCCGCGGTTGATGTCCAGCCCGGTCAGGCTCCAGTCGTGCACCGGCATGCGCACGGGGCGGATCAGCCGTTCGTAGAAGCGCGTGGGCCAGCGCACGCCGTGGAGGGTCTGGTGTTCGAACATCTCGACCTCGGCAATCGCGCCCTTGGTCGATTCCAGCCCGTCCAAGGTGAAGCGCACGCGCCGCAACAGGCGCTGCCGGCGGTCGATGAACAACGCCAGTTGGTCCACCCGCGCATGGCCCAGGCCCGGCACCAGCTGCAGGCGCAGCACGTCGCAGGCGTGTTCGTTGACCCACTCGGTCTCGGTCAGCTCCATCACCAGCGGGCGGTCCACCAGCAGCAACGGGCCGAGCAGGAACAGGCTGTACGCGTCGGCCACGAGTGCGGCGGCGGCGCGGCGTTCGGCGTCGCGCGCTTCTTCGCCGTTGAACCACACCTGCACCTCTCCCGGCGCGCTGCTGCCGGCGCGCCGCAGCACCTGCTTGCGTCCGCCGGGGCCTGTGTGGGCCTGTGCGACCAGGCCCTCGCGTGGCAGCAGGCGTTCTTCGGAACTGGCGCGGAAGCTCGCGTCGACCAGCGCCGGTTGCAGCTTGCCGATCAGCATGCGCCATTCACCGCTGTAGCTCACATTCAGGTCCTGGATGGTCTTGAAGGCCTGCAGCCCGTGCGCTTCGGCGCTTTCTTTCAGCACGGCTTGGGCGGCGGGCGTGGTGGCCGCATTCAAGGACACCGGCAAGGGCGTGGCACAGCCATGCAGTGCCGGCAGCGCAGGCGCGGCCAATGCGGCGAGCAGCAGGTTCCTGCGTTTCAGATCCGGGCGGTGCATTGGTGAGGGCTCCAGGACATCGAGCACAGAACCATACACCAGCCGCTTGCGCGAAACCCCTGCAAAACACTCGGGCTCACGAGGGCTCACTCTGGCAAGGCGCAAATACCTGACAAATCTGCCGCTGCCGGGAACCGCACGGCAAGCGCTCCAGCTCAGCGCGGCGCAAACGGCGGTCGCCCGGTCAGGCGGCGCCACAGCAGCAGCGGCAGGCGCAGCATGAATTCCAGCATCAGGCGCAGGTGCATCCAGCTCAGCAGCACGTTGTCGCGCCCGTAGCGGAAGTGCGAGACGCCGCCTTCGTCGGCCGTCAGGTACTTGACCGGCGCAGCCAGGTTGAGCGGCGTGACACCGCGCCAGGCGAGCCGGACCACGGCTTCGGTGTCGAAGTCGAAGCGCCGCATCCACGGCTGCCCGCGCATCACCGCCATCAGCTCGGCAATCGGGTAGACGCGAAAGCCGTAGAGCGAATCGTCGATGCCCGCACCCAGGGTCTCGAGGTTGGTCCACCAGTTCGACACGCGCCGCCCGCGCACGCGCAACAGCGGCGCAGAGGCGTCGAAGACCGGCCGACCCAGCACCATCGCGTCGGGCCGGCGCTGCGAGGCCTGCATGAAGGCGTCGATCAACGCCGCCGGATGCTGGCCGTCGGAGTCCATCGTCAGCGCATGCGTGTAGCCGGCCTGGTGTGCCGCCTGCAAGCCGTGCAGCACGGCCGCGCCCTTGCCGGCGTTGGCGGGCAGCACCCTCACGGTCAGGCCGGGGTCAACTGCGGCCATCGCAATCAGGCCTTCAGCGGTTCCGTCGGTGCTGCCGTCGACCACCACCCACACGGGCGCCCAGTGGGCGCGCGCGTCGCGCACGGTCTGGTACACCGTGGCGCCGGTGTTGTAGCTCGGGATGATGACCAGGTGAGTGGCGCTGGGGTTCATGGCGGGTTCATGGCGGATTCATGATGCACTGGCCGCGCTGGACGTCACCTGCGCAGCTCCTCGACGAAATACTGCTCCAGCCGCTTGAGCAGCGCCGCATGGTCGGGCTCGGGCGCAAAGCGCTGCCCCAGCCGCAGCCGGTAGACGATCGGCATCGCCGGCACACGCCAGATCGGCCAGCCCTTGCCGAGGTACGGTGAATCGGTCTCGATGATGACGGTCTGGACCGGCACTTGCGCCAGCTGTGCGATCAGGGTGATGCCGGGGCGGAACGGGTTGACGGGGCGCTGCACGGTGCGTGTGCCCTCGGGGAACAGCACCAGGTGCGCTCCGGCGCGCAGGTTGGCCACCGCGCCGCGGATCATCGCGCGCGGCGAGTCGTTGCGGATGTAGCGCGCCAGCCGGGCACCGGCGCCGAGGAAGATGTTGCGCATCAGATCCGCCTTCATCACGCACACCCCGTGCGGCAGGCGCGACACGATCAGCAGCGCATCGAGCATGCTGGGGTGGTTGGCGGCGATGATCAGGCCGGTGGCCTCGTGGCGCAAGCCTTCCAGCTCGGAGGCGTCGAGCTTCAGCACGCCGATGGCCTGGGCCAGGCGCCAGAAGGCGCGGTACACGTGCGAGATGCCGGCTCTGCCGAACACCAAGCCGCGCTGCGCCGGCAACAGCGGGTACAACAGCGCAGCCATCAGGTTCCAGGCCAGCGAGATCAGCCCCAGCAGCAACAGCAAGCCATACAACAGGATGGCCTGCACCCCGCCCTGCAACCACTTCAACCCAGGCATCAGTCGGGCGTGGCCACGAGTTCGGACGACGTGCCGAGCACCCACGAAACGCCGAAGCCGAACGTGAGCGTGCTGTCTCGGCGCAGCAGCGGGCTGTCGGCAAAGGTCGCGCCGCGCAGGCTGTCGTGGCGCACGAACGCACCGAACCACGCGCCGTTGAAGCGTCGCGACACCGAGGCCAGGGACTGCCAGCCCGAATAACCGCCGCTGGCGCGGTAGGCGCTGCGCTGCGGCGTGGCGTAGATCGGGTCCACACCATAAAGGCGCTCGTTGTAGCGCCGGTCGGCCAACACCGGCCCGGTCAGCAGGCCGATGTTCCAGGCACCGCCGACCGCCGTCAGGTCCAGGTTCAGGTTGGGCGTGAAGACCGCGCCGATGGCCTCGGGCGATCGTTGCAGCGTGAAGGCCGCACGCAGCGGCAGGCGCAGGTCGAGCTTGGCGCTGCGGTCGGCCGCGCGCAGCAGGGTCAGGTTGACGTTCGGGCCGAACTCGATCGCCGCTTTCAGGTCGGGCATGCCGGCACGCGCCAGGTTGTCGCGGCTGCGCGTGGGTGGCGACGCGGCCAGGCTCAGGTCGATCTCGACAGACTGCGCATCGAGCAGCACGGCGCGCGCGCCTTCACGGTCGGCGCGCAGCCATTTGCCGCGGTAGATGGCGTAAGGCACCGGAAACCAGCGCGTGCGGCTTTCGTCCGAACCCCGGTAGTCGGGCAGTCGCAAGGCACCCACGCCGACACCCAGCTCCCACAGCGGACGCATCACCGGGCTCGGGGGCTTGGGCAACAACGCGTCGGGCTTCACGGCATCGGGCTTCGGGGTCTCGGGCTGGGTAGCCTCGGACTTCACGGCCTCGGGCCCATCGGCCGCGGCCGCCAAGCCATGCACCAGAAGCCACGCGGCCAGCGCGAAAGCGCCCGTCATCGGCTGCCTTCGGCCGGCACGAAGCCGTGGGCTTCGATCTCGACCAGCAATTCGGCGCGGCAGATGTCGGCCAGCAGAACCACCACCGTGCGCAGCGCGTGACTCTGGGCACCCAGGCGCTGCTGCAGTACGCCCTGCACGCTGACCAGGTCGTGCCGGTGGCGCAGGTACACGGTGCAATCCAGCGCTTCGGCAGGCAGCGAGACGCGCGCCTGCTGCTGCGCTGCTTCGAGCACGGCGGCGATGTTGAGCAGGGTCTCTTCGGTCTGGCGGCGCACATCACCCAGGTGCACGGTGGCATGGCCCTGGATGCTGGCGGTGCCGGAGATGAACAAGGCCTGCCGGCCGCCGCCGACAGGGGCCAGCGCCGCGCGCGAAAAGGTCGGGCTGCGCGGGCCGTACTCGGTCGGGTAGTTGTAGGCACTGACCTGGCGCGGGTTCTCGATCGCCAGCGGCGCCGTCGGCCCGGCCAGGAAGAACACCCGCAACGGCCCGCCGCGCGTGCCCAGCGCGCAGGCCGCCGGCGAACCCTCGAAGGCGCTGCGGCCGGCGTCGATGAAGGCGCGTTGGCGGCCGACATTGAAGTGGCGGTAATGCTCGAGCCCGTCACCGTGGTCGTTGATGCCGGGCACGTAGTTCCACAGCCGCAGCAGGTGCGGGCTGGGGTGCTGCGCCAGGGCCGCGAACAGGTCCGCGTAGATGCGGTACGCGGCCTGTTCGAGCCCGCCAACGGTCGCCGCGGGGTCGAGCGCGGCGCTGCCGTGCAGCCAATGGCCGTCGGTCGCGAACTGCACGCATCCGAGCCGGTGGGAGGTGACGGTGCCGTCGGTGAACCACGCGTCCAGCATGGGCGCCAGCGGGGTTGCAGGCGCCAGCAACTCGGCAAACACGGCGTCCGCGCCGTTGGCTGCGTCGGCCGGCGCTGCGGCCAGCCGCCGGGCGCCGAGCAGCGGCCCGGGCAGGCTCGCTGCGTCGGCCGCCGGCAGCCGGCGGAATTGCAGCGCGGGCTGCGCTGAAGCGGTGCGGCTGTTCATTCGAATCGACTTTATCACCCGGTGCGGGGCACCTGATGTGCTGGCACCACGCCTTGCCCGGGCCGCCGCAGCAGGGGCCCGGCCAGGTCACTCGCCAGCCTTTATTCGCCGAGGTAGGCCGCGCGCACCTTCGGGTCGTTCAGCAGCGCTTTGGCGTCGCCGCTCATCGTCACTTCGCCGGAGTCCATCACGTAGCCGCGGCTGGCCAGTTGCAACGCGCGGCTGGCGTTCTGCTCGACCAGCAACACGGTGGTGCCGCGCTGGTGAATGTCGTTCACCACCTCGAAGATCTTGTCGACCATGATCGGGCTCAGGCCCATCGACGGTTCGTCGAGCAGCAGCACTTTCGGCCTGGCCATCAGCGCGCGGCCCATCGCCAGCATCTGCTGTTCGCCGCCCGACATGGTGCCGGCCAACTGGTTGCGGCGCTCCTTCAGGCGCGGAAAAATTGCGAAGACCTTCTCGATGTCGGCCTCGAC
>JANOQS010000181.1:0-10858 GCA_031414975.1 Methylibium sp.
TCGTGGTGTTGCCCACGGCGTCGAGCGGGTCGGTCACGTCACGCACGCTCTTGGGCAGCTCGGCCATTTCGGCAATGCCGCCGGCGTTGTCGGTGATCGGGCCGTAGGCGTCGAGTGCGACGACGATGCCGGCCATGCTCAGCATCGAGGTGGCGGCGATCGCAATGCCGTACAGGCCGGCCAGGTTGTAGGACACCAGGATCGCGGCGCACACGAACAGCACCGGCCAGGCGGTGGAGCGCATCGACACGCCCAGGCCGGCAATGATGTTGGTGCCGTGGCCGGTGGTCGAGGCCTGCGCGATGTGCTTGACCGGCGCGTACTGCGTGCCGGTGTAGTACTCGGTGATCCAGACCAGCGCAGCGGTCAGCACCAGGCCCACGGCGCAGGCACCGAACAGCCGCAGGTGCGTGCCGGCGCCCAGCGCGTCGGCCGGCATCACCGCGGTGGTGACGAAATAGAACGCGACCAGCGACAGCACGCCGGCAACGGCCAGGCCCTTGTACAGCGCCGGCATCACGTTCTTCATGCCCGGCGAGGCCTTGACGAAGGAGCAGCCGATGATCGACGCGATGATCGACACGCCACCCAGCAGCAGCGGGTACACCACCGAGGCCATCGGCGCGGCTGACACCACCAGTGCGCCCAGCGCCATCGTCGCGATCAGCGTGACGGCGTAGGTCTCGAACAGGTCGGCAGCCATGCCGGCGCAGTCGCCGACGTTGTCGCCCACGTTGTCGGCGATCACCGCGGGGTTGCGCGGGTCGTCTTCAGGAATGCCGGCTTCGACCTTGCCCACCAGGTCGGCGCCCACGTCGGCGCCCTTGGTGAAGATGCCACCGCCCAGCCGCGCGAAGATCGAGATCAGCGACGAACCGAACGCGAAGCCGAGCAGGGGCTTGAGCACGTCGGCGAGCTTCTTGTCCGGTGTGAGGTTGCCGTTGGTGGTGAGGAACAGGAAGAAGATGCCCACGCCGAGAAGGCCCAGGCCCACCACCAGCATGCCGGTGATCGCGCCGCCCTTGAAGGCGACGTCGAGCGCCGGGCCGATGCCCTTGGTGGCGGCCTGCGCGGTGCGCACGTTGGCCTTGACCGACACGTTCATGCCGATGAAGCCGCACGCACCCGAGAGCACCGCGCCGAGCACGAAGCCGACCGCACTGGTGCTGCCGAGGAAGATGCCGATCAGGATCGCCAACACCACGCCGACGATCGCGATGGTCTTGTACTGGCGCGCCAGGTAGGCGGCCGCGCCCTGCTGGATGGCCCCGGCGATTTCCTGCATGCGGGGGTTGCCCGCGTCCTGGCTCAGGATCCAGCTTCGCTGCACGAAGCCGTAGACGACTGCGGCCAGGCCGCAGGCCAGCGCGATGTAAAGCGCCATGGTTGTCGAGATCAAGGTGGTCTCCTTGTTTTTGGGGAATCGGTGGACAGGGTTCGAAAGGGCCGGGCGCTCGCTGGCTGGGTGCTCTGTCGGGTGCGTTCCAGTGCAGCGGCGCCGGCGCTTGTTGTTCTCTCTGGGTTCACGCCCCGCCTGGAATGCAGCGAGCGTGGCAGCCTCTGATGCTAAGGGATGGCCGCGTGCAAGGCAATCCGACCCCACGGTGCGTTCCTGCACCACCGTGGGCGTTCTGCCCTGTCAGGCAACCACAAGGCTGGCCCGTAGAATTCGGGTTATCCCCGTGTGAACGAGACAACATCATGAGCCTGGACAAAGTCACACCCGGTGCCAAGGCACCAGAGCAATTCAACGTGATCATCGAGATCCCGATGAACGCCGACCCGATCAAGTACGAGGTCGACAAGGAGACTGGCGCGATCTTCGTCGACCGGTTCATGACGACGGCGATGCACTACCCGTGCAACTACGGCTACGTGCCGATGACCCTGGCCGACGACGGCGACCCGGTCGACGTGCTGGTGATCACGCCCTATGCGCTGACGCCCGGCGTGGTGGTGACCTGCAGGCCGATTGGCGTGCTGATGATGGACGACGAAGCCGGCGGCGACGCCAAGCTGCTGGCCGTGCCGATCGACAAGGTGCTGCCGATCTATTCGCACTGGCACAAGCCCGAAGACATCAACCAGATGCGCCTGAAAGCGATCCAGCACTTCTTCGAGCACTACAAGGATCTCGAGGCCGGCAAGTGGGTCAAGATCAAGGGCTGGGAAGGCCCGGAGACCGCCAAGAACGAGATCACCTCGGGCATGGCCGCCTACGCCAAGGCCAAAGAGGCGAAAGAAGCGCAATAGCCGCATGGCGGGCTCCGCGCGGCCCGGCCTCTACACTGCGGCGGTCCTGTCCACCGTGTGCTCTCCATGCTGCGTATCCGCCTCCTTGCTGCAGTTCTGCTGACGCTGTGCCTGGGCACCGCCCAGGCCCAGGTGAAGACCGGGGTGCCGGGCCTGACGCGGGTCGCCTCGGTCGAAGGCATCGACGAGTACCGCCTGGACAACGGCCTGCAAGTGCTGCTGGTGCCCGACGATTCCAAGCCCACCACCACGGTGAACCTGACCTACCGCGTCGGTTCGCGCCACGAGAACTACGGCGAAACCGGCATGGCCCACCTGCTGGAGCACATGCTGTTCAAGGGTTCGGCCAAGCACCCGAAGGCGTGGGCCGAGTTCGAGAAGCGCGGCCTGGCCGCCAACGGCAGCACCTGGTTCGACCGCACCAACTACACCGCCAGCTTTTCGGCCAACGATGCCAACCTGCGCTGGTACCTGGGCTGGCAGGCCGACGCGATGATCAACAGCTTCATCGCCCGCAAGGACCTGGACACCGAGATGACGGTGGTGCGCAACGAAATGGAAAGCGGCGAGAACAACCCGGGCCGCGTCCTGCTCGAGAAGACGCTGGCCGCGATGTACCAGTGGCACAACTACGGCAAGTCGACGATCGGAGCGCGCGCCGACGTGGAGAACGTCGACATCCCGCGCCTGCAGGCTTTCTACCGTGAGTATTACCAGCCCGACAACGCGACCTTGATCGTGTCCGGCAAGTTCGACGAAGCACGCACCCTGCGCTGGGTGGCCGACGCCTTCGGCAAGATCAAGCGGCCCGCGCGCAAGCCGCGCAGCTTCTACACGCTCGAGCCGGTGCAGGACGGCGAGCGCAGCGTGACCCTGCGCCGCACCGGCGGCGTGCCGCTGATGTACGCGGCGTACCACGTGCCGCCCGGTTCGCACCCCGACTACGCGGCGGTCGAAGTGCTCGGCCTGGTGCTGGGCGACACCCCGTCGGGCCGCTTGCACAAGCGCCTCACCGAAAAACAGCTTGCGGCCGAGACCTTCGCCTTCTCGCAGGGCTTGGCCGAGCCGGGCTTCGCGCTGTTCGGCGTGCAGCTTGCGCCGGGGCAGGACCCCGAGCCGGCCCGTGCGGAGATGTTCGCCACGCTGGAGTCGCTTGCGCGCGAGCCGGTCACGGCCGAAGAATTGGCGCGCGCCAAGTCCAAGTGGCTCAAGGGCTGGGAGCAGGCCTTCAGCAATCCCGAGACGGTGGGCATCTCGCTGTCGGAGTCGATCGCGATGGGCGATTGGCGCCTGTTCTTCCTGCTGCGCGACCGGGTGCGCGATGTGGCCTTGGCCGATGTGCAGCGCGTCGCCGAACAACGCCTGCTGGCGAGCAACCGCACTCTGGGCACCTACCTGCCCACCGACAAACCGCAGCGCGCGCCCGTGCCGGCCAAGGTGGACGTGGCGCAGAGCCTGAAAGAGTTCAAACCTCAGGCCGCGGCAAACAAGGTCGAGATCTTCGATTCCACGCCCGCCAACATCGATGCCCGCACACGCCGCTTCGACGCCGGCGGCGTGAAGCTCGCGCTGCTGCCCAAGGGCACGCGCGGCGCCGCGGTGCAGGCGGTGCTGACCCTGCACTTCGGCGACGAAAAAAGCCTGTTTGGTCAGGGCGAAGTGGCCGATGCGGTGGCCGCGCTGCTCGACAAGGGCACGGCCAGCCTGAGCCGCCAGCAGGTGCAGGACCGGCTCGATCAGTTGAAGACCGAGCTCAGCGTGAGCGGCGGGGCCGGCCGTGTCAGCGTGGGCTTGAGCTCGCGCCGCGAACACCTGCCTGCAGCGATCACCTTGGTAGGCGAGCTGCTGCGCAAGCCCTTGCTGGCGCCCAATTCGCTCGATGAACTGAAGCGTCAGACGCTTGCCGCCATCGAGCAGCAGCGCAAGGAACCCGAGGCGATTGCCGACAACGCGCTGGCGCGCCTGGGCAACCCGTACCCGCGCGGCGACCCGCGCCACGCGCGCAGCTTCGACGAGATGGTGGAAGACACGAACAGCCTCGGCGTCGAGAAGTTGCGCGCCTTCCATGCTCGCTTCTACGGCGCGGCCAAGGCCGAGTTCGCGGCGGTGGGCGACATGGATGCCGAACCGGTGCGTGCCGCAGTGCAGGCCGCGCTGGGCGACTGGACCGGCGGTGAACCGTTCAAGCGCGTGCCGCAACCGCTGGTGAGCGTGAAGCCGCAGCGCCTGCTGCTGGCCACGCCCGACAAGCAGAACGCCACGATGCTGGTGCGCCAGAGCGTGCCTTTGACCGACGCCGATGCCGACTATCCCGCACTGATGATGGCCAACCACCTGCTCGGCGGTGGCGGCAGCTCGCGCTTGTGGAAG
Source organism: Methylibium sp. (assembly GCA_031414975.1). Taxonomy (GTDB): domain Bacteria; phylum Pseudomonadota; class Gammaproteobacteria; order Burkholderiales; family Burkholderiaceae_C; genus LGRD01. The sequence goes on from JANOQS010000181.1 coordinate 4,624, forward strand.
CGCATCCGCGAAACCGAAGGCCTGTCGTACGACGTGCGCAGCAGCGTGTCGTGGAGCCAGTTCGAGCCCAATTCCGACTGGCAGGCCAGCGCCATCTTCGCACCGCAGAACCGCGCCAAGGTCGAAGCCGCGTTCCAGGAAGAACTGGCCAAGGCGTTGAAGGATGGCTTCGGCGCGACCGAACTGGAAGAGGGCAAGCGCGGCCTGCTCAGCTTCCGCCGCCTGTCGCGCGCGCAGGACGCGCGGGTCGCGTCGGCGCTGGCGAACAACCTTTACCTGGGGCGCACCTTCGAGGTCTCGGCAAAGGTCGACGCGGCGCTGGAGAAACTCACCCTCGCCTCGGTCAATGCGGCGCTGCGCAAGTACGTTCGGCCGGGCGACTTTGTGGCGGCCTTTGCGGGCGACTTCAAGCCTTGAACGGCAACCGGTCGTTCAGCTCGCTGATGTAGTTCTCGACCCCCGCGCCTTCGCGCGCCAGGAAGTCGCCCACGGCCTGCGCGAACTGCGGGTGCGCGAGCCAGTGGGCCGACCAGGTCTGCACCGGCAACAGCCCGCGTGCCATCTTGTGTTCGCCCTGCGCGCCACCTTCGAAGCGCTGGTAGCCGTGCGCCATGCACCAGGCCAGTGGCTGGTAGTAGCAGGCCTCGAAGTGCAGGCAGTTCACGTGTTCGGTGGCGCCCCAGTAGCGGCCGAACGCGGTATTGCGTTCGGGGTCGATCGCGATCAGCGACACCGCGATGCGCTCGCCGCCGTGCCAGGCAACGAACATCAGCCAGTGTTCTGACATCGTGCTGGCCATGCGGGCGAAGAAGTCGCGCGTCAGGTAGGGCGTGGAGTGGTGGGCGCGGTAGGTCAGCGTGTAGCAGCGGTAGAAGAAATCCCAGTCGGCCGCGCCGATCTGCGCGCCCTGGTGGACCGTGAAGCTCACGCCGGCTTCCAGCACGCGGCGGCGTTCCTGCTGGATCTTCTTGCGCTTGTCGCGCTGCAGGCTGGCCAGAAAGTCGCCGAAGTCGGCGTACGGTTGAGGCTCCCGCTGGGTCCAGTGGAACTGCACGGTGCTGCGCATCATCCAGCCGGCGTCTCGGGCGGCCTGCTGGTCGGCCTCGTCGATGAAGAGCAGGTGGGCCGACGACAGCTTGGCCTGGAGCGCGAACTGCTGCATCGCCTGCAGCAGCACCGCGCGTGAGCCGGCATCGCGCGCCAGCAGGCGCGGCCCGGGCACCGGCGTGAATGGCACCGCGTTCAGCAGCTTGGGGTAGTAGGGCAGGCCATGGCGCTGGTAGGCGTCGGCCCAGGCCCAGTCGAACACGTATTCGCCGTAGGAGTGCTCCTTCAGGTACAGCGGGCAGGCGGCGACCAGCGTGCCTTCCTCTTCGACGGTCAGGAACTGCGCCGACCAGCCCGTGCGCTCAACGGCACTCGCCGAATCGTGCATCGCGCGCAGGTATTCGATGCGCATGAACGGGGTGCTCGACGGCTGTGCGGCGAGCAGTTCATTCCACTGCGCTGCGTCGATCTGCGCCGGGTCGTCGACGACCCGAATGACATAATCGTTCGAGCTTTTCCTCACCTTGGTTTTCTGTCCCGCCTGGTCTCGCATATGTCAGCTGAACCCTCTGTGAAAGTGGCCCTGGCGCAGATCAATGCGACGGTGGGCGACCTGGCCGGCAACAGCAGCCAGATCATCGACTGCGCACGCCGCGCCTACGCGCAAGGCGCGCGCCTGGTGCTGACACCCGAGCTGAGCCTGTGCGGCTACCCGCCCGAAGACCTGCTGCTGCGGCCGGCCTTCATGCAGGCCTGCGCGCAGGCACTGAAAGACTGTGCGCTTGCGATGGCCGACCTGGAGGGCTTGTTCGTGGTGGTGGGGCATCCGCATCAATGGGGTGAGCGGGGCGATGTTAGGTCCAAGTCGCTGACGGTGCAGCAGCGCCACAACGCGGCCTCGGTGCTGGCAGGGGGGCAGATCATCGCCACCTACTGCAAGCGCGAACTGCCCAACTACCAGGTGTTCGACGAGCGGCGCTATTTCGTGTCGGGCCGCGATGCCGGGCAGGGCGCGGTGGTGTTCGATGTGCAGGGCCTGAAGTTCGGTATCAACATCTGCGAAGACGCCTGGTTCGACGAGCCCGCCGCTGCCGCCAAGGCGGCCGGGGCGCAGGTGCTGTGCGTGCTGAACGCGTCGCCCTTCCACCTGGGCAAGGTGGCCGAGCGCGAAGAGCGCATGGCGCAGCGGGCTCGCGCGGTGCAGATGCCGCTGCTGTATTCGCACCTGAGCGGCGGGCAGGACGAGGTGGTGTTCGACGGCGGCTCGTTTGCCGTCGATGCACAAGGCCAGGTGGGCGCGCGGGCGCCGATGTTCGAAGAGGCCTTGACGCTGATCGACGTGAGCGCGCAGGCCGTTCGCGGCGAGGTGACGCCCGTGCCCAGCCTCGAAGCCCAGGCCTGGGCGGCGCTGGTGACCGGCGTGCGCGACTATGTCGGCAAGAACGGCTTTCCCGGTGTGCTGATCGGCCTGAGCGGCGGCATCGATTCGGCGCTGGTGCTGGCCGTGGCGGTCGATGCGCTGGGCGCCGACAAGGTGCGCACGGTGATGATGCCGTCGCCCTACACCGCCGACATTTCCTGGATCGACGCGCGCGACATGGCGCAGCGCCTGGGCGTGCGCTACGACGAGATCTCGATCGTGCCGATGTTCGACGCCTTCCTGAAAAGCCTGGCGGACGACTTTGCCGGCCTGGCCGAAGACGCGACCGAAGAGAACATCCAGGCCCGCATCCGCGGCACCTTGCTGATGGCGCTGTCGAACAAGTTCGGCTCGATCGTGCTGACCACCGGCAACAAGAGCGAGATGGCGACCGGTTACTGCACGCTGTATGGCGACATGGCGGGCGGCTTTGCGGTCATCAAGGACGTGGCCAAGACGCTTGTCTTCCGCCTGGCGAACTGGAAGAACGCGCAGGGCGCCGAGGTGATTCCGCAGCGCATCATCACGCGCCCGCCTTCGGCCGAGTTGCGGCCCGACCAGAAGGACCAGGACAGCCTGCCGCCCTACGAGGTGCTGGACGCCATCCTGCAGCGCTACATGGAAGAAGACCAGGGGCTGGAAGAGATCGTGCAGGCAGGCTTTGCGCTGGCCGACGTGGAACGAGTGACGCGCCTGATCAAGATCAACGAGTACAAGCGCCGCCAGTCGCCGGTGGGCATCCGCATCACGCACCGCGCGTTCGGGCGCGACTGGCGCTATCCGATCACGTCGAAGTTCCGCGCCTGACGCACTAGACTAGCGCCCCATACCAACCGAGAGCCGGCCATGAAACAGATCACTGCCATCGTCAAACCGTTCAAGCTCGAAGAGGTGCGCGAGGCGCTGGCCGTGGTGGGCGTGACGGGGCTGACCGTCACCGAGGTCAAGGGTTTCGGGCGCCAGAAGGGCCACACCGAGCTGTACCGCGGCGCCGAGTACGTGGTCGACTTCCTGCCCAAGGTCAAGCTCGAAGTGGTGGTGAAAGACGGCGACGTCGAGCGCTGCATCGAGGCCATCGTGAAGGCCGCCAAGACCGGCAAGATCGGCGACGGCAAGATTTTCGTCACCGCGATCGAGCAGGTGGTGCGCATCCGCACCGGCGAGATCGGCGAAGACGCCGTCTGATGCGGCGCAGCGGGCTTCAGATCGCGCGGTAGTCGTCGGGCGCCGTCGCCAGAGGGATCAGCGCGGCGATGCGGTCCAGCAGCGGCCCGGCATCGCTGTGTACCTGCAGCAGCGCCTGCTGCTGATCCGTCACGAAGCCGCCTTGCACCGTCTGGTGCATGAATGCCAGCAGGCCGTCGTAGTAGCCGCCGGCGTTGAGCAGCCCGAGCGGCTTGTCGTGGTAGCCGAGCTGGCGCCAGGTCCAGACCTCGAACAGTTCCTCGAAAGTTCCGATGCCGCCGGGCAGTGCCACGAACGCGTCGCTGCGCTCGGCCATCATCAGCTTGCGCTCGTGCATGGTGCCCACCACGTGCAGTTCGGTCAGGCCGCGGTGGCCGAGTTCGCGTTCCATCAGCGATTGCGGAATCACACCGACCACCGGGGCGCCTGCGGCCAAGGCGGCATCGGCCACCCAGCCCATCAGCCCCGCCCGGCCGCCGCCGTAGACGAGTTGCCAGCCGCGGCGGCCGATCTCGCTGCCGATATCTCGCGCCGCCTCGGCATACGCCGCCGACGTGCCGGCCCGGGAGCCGCAGTAGACGCAGAGTGAGGTTTGCTTCATGCCGCAGTCAGCTCGCGAGGCGCTGCCACAGCGCGGCCAGCCACACGCCAGCACACAACAGCAAGGACAGGAACACGGCGGCGCTCGCCATGTCCTTGGCGCGTTTGGACAGATCGTGCAGTTCGAACGACACGCGGTCGATCGCCGCTTCGATGCCGGAGTTGAGCAACTCGACGATCAACAATTGCATCACCGCTGCAATCAGCAGGCTCACCTCGATCCAGCTGCGCCCGACCCAGAACGACAAGGGGACCAGGACCACTGCGAGCCAGGCCTCCTGACGAAAGGCGCTTTCACCGCGATATGCCTGGCTCAGGCCGCTCATCGAATACCCGGTGGCGCGGATCAGCCGGTCTATTCCCGTGCGGCCTTTGTACGGATTGCTCATGGGCCCGGATTGTGCCGCGCCCATCGGGCCTCAGGTGCTGCGATGGGGCAGGTGGGTGACCAGGCGCGTGCCGCAGACGGCGTCGTGCCAGAACTGGCGCTGCGGGTGCAGGCGTGACAGCGCGGCGTAGGCCCCTACGCCAGCGAACAGCAGGCCGAACATGGCCGGCAGGCTGTTGAGGCCGGCGAGCGACAAGGCCAGCAGCGCGGGCACGAACCAGAGCCAGCTCAACACGTAGCGGGCCAGCGCGCGGGACTGCGACACCGGTTGCCCATCCATCGTGACCAGCCGGATGTGCCAGGCCTTCATCGCCACCGTCTGCCCGCTGCGCGACCAGAACCACGCGAAGTAGATGCCCAGCACGACGAACAGGAACGCCTGCAGCGCATGCCGGCCGAGCAACGCGTGGCGCTGCTGGGTGAGGCTGGAGAACAGGTAGCCGGCGATCATCAGCACGCCGAACAGCAGCACCCCTTCATAGACGAAGCAGGCCATGCGCCGACACAGGGGCGGCGCCATGCGCGCGCCACCCTGAGCGTCGCCGCCGACTCCCCCCACGCTCATCGGCGCTGAGTGGCCTCGGGGCCAGACGCGGCGGCCGAGCGCGTGGTGGCGGCGCCTTGGGGGCCGCGCTGGGGCAGCAGCGTCTGCCTGTCGACGAAGTTGGGCCCGGCGCTGATCTTCGGCAGACCCGTCTGCTGGTGCGCCGGTGGCACCGGGCGCTTGGAGATCAGCGTCGTCGTGGCCCCCGGCTGGGCCTGCTGCACGGTGGGGGACACCGGCTTGGGCGGTGCTGCAAACAGCGGGTTCGGCACGAGGTTCGACTTGCTCGGCTGGGCACTCAGGCCCAATCGGTCGCTGCGATCAGGCCGCTCGCCCCTGACGCTGCCGTCGGCAACCGGCGGCACCGCACGCGCAGCGAGTTTGTTCTTTTCTTCGGGGGGAAGCGATTGATAGGCCTCCCACTGGGAGCGCCGATCGCGCGGGGCCACTTGCCGGGCTTGCTGGTAGTTGACGCGCGCTTCCCGGCGTTGTTCGGGGCTGAGCCGCGCCCATTCGGTCATGCGCGCCTGGATTCGGGACTTTTCGTCCGGCTGGAGCGTGGGAAACCGCGTCGCGATCTCAAGCCACTTCTGCTTCTGGTTGGCGTCAATGCCGGGCCAACCCTGCTCGAGCGGCCTCAGCGTTGCGCGCTGGCCGGGATTCAGGTCTTGCCAACGTGTGCCTTGTTCGGCCGCTGGCACCGGTGTCCCGACTTGGGGCGACGTCCTGGGCTGCGCACCGACATGGGGCGGCGTCAGCAGGCAGGCGATGACCAGCGTCAACCCCATGGCCGCCGCGCTGGCGGAACCCCGGTGACCGGTGTGCGGAGTTGTTTCGGGAGCAACCGGCGCCATCGTGTGCGCCTGCTCAGTCGCGCGGTTTCTTGAGAAACTCGACAAAACCCGGGTCGCTGTAGGCATCGGGGGGCACATCGTCGGCCAGCAATGCCGCATCAATCTCGGCGGCGGCGGAAATCTGCTCGTCGAGGTGCGACTGCTGGATCAGCACCAGACCGGCCAGCAGGGCGACGAGCGGCAGCACGATCCCGAGC
>JANOQS010000182.1:0-18626 GCA_031414975.1 Methylibium sp.
TCCAACAGCGCAGCGTCTTCGATCGGCGTCAGGCCTTCCTTGCGCGCCGCGGCGTTGAGCTGGCGCGCGATCTCGCCATGGCGCGCCGCAAAACTCGCGATCACGGCGCCCTGCTCTTCAAGCTGGCGCGCGTAGTGGTCGGCGTCCTGCAGCACCACCGGCGTCATCGGCGCCTCGAAGCGGTGGCCCAGCGTCTCGCGCCGGGCCTGCAGGCCGAGCGCGCTCACCGGCACCACGTCGGCGCCGTGCAGCGCCACCAGGCCGTGGGCCGGGCGCACGAAGTGAACGCTGGTCCAGCCGTCGTCGAGCTGGTATTGCATGAGCTTGGGGATCGGCAGCTTCGCGAGCGCTTCGTCGAGCGCCTTCTGCAGGCCTTCGGCCAGGGTCGCGCCGCGGACCACGCTGTCGAAGAACAGCGCTTCGGCCTTGCCGTCCATGCGTCGCTGGAGTTGCGCCACGACGGACGCATCGGCCCCCAGCGCCGCGAGTTTCTTCAGCAGCGCCGGCGTGGCCTGCCCTTCGGCGTTGAGCCCCACGCTGACCGGCATCAGCTTCTGCGACTGCGCCTTGTCATCGGCGTGGCCGCGCACGCTGCTGATGTGCGCCGCCAGCCGGCGCGGCGATGCGAACGGCGTAACGGCCGAGGCGTCGCTGGCCAGTCCCTGCGCGCGTAGGCCGTCGGCCAGCCCGGCAGCAAACGCCTCGCCGAGCTTCTTCAGCGCCTTCGGCGGCAGTTCTTCGACGAACAGTTCGACGAGCAGGTTCTTGGTGACCATGGACAGACTCAGAGAAGCATCATCAGTAGCGGACATCGCGGCGCATGGCTTCGACCACCGGCTGGGTCATGGGCATGCGCTCGTGCAGGCCGTCGAGCCGGTCGAGCAGTGCCTTGGCATCAAACGACTTCGCGTCGGCCATGCGCAACTGCACAAGACCCGCCACTTCAGCCGGGGCCCCCGGCGGGTTGTTGAATACAGCCATGATCTATGCCGCCTTCTTCTCGATCAGCGCCAGCGCCTCGTCGGCCCACGCCTTCGGTGCCATCGGAAAGCCCAGCCTCGCCCGGCTGTCAAGGTAACTCTGCGCCACGCTGCGCGAGATGTTGCGGATGCGCCCGATGTAGGCCGCGCGTTCGGTCACGCTGATCGCCCCGCGCGCGTCGAGCAGGTTGAAGCTGTGGCCGGCCTTGAGCACCTGCTCGTAGGCGGGCAGCGCGAGTTGCTGCTCCATCAAGTATTTGGCCTGTTTCTCGTGGCTGGCAAAGGCGGCGAGCAGGAAGTCCACGTCGCTGTGCTCGAAGTTGTAGGTGCTCTGCTCGACCTCGTTCTGGTGGTAGACGTCGCGGTACGTCAATTTGCCAGAGAGCCCCTCGGTCCAGGTCAGGTCGTACACGTTGTCCACGCCCTGCAGGTACATCGCCAGGCGCTCCAGCCCGTAGGTGATCTCGCCGGTGATGGGCTTGCAGTCGATGCCGCCGACCTGCTGGAAGTAGGTGAACTGCGTGACCTCCATGCCGTTCAACCACACCTCCCAGCCCAGGCCCCAGGCGCCCAAGGTCGGGTTCTCCCAATCGTCTTCGACGAAGCGGATGTCGTTGACCTTCAGGTCGAAGCCCAGCGTTTCGAGCGAACCGAGGTACAGCTCGAGGATGTTGCTCGGCGCCGGCTTGAGCACGACCTGGTACTGGTAATAGTGCTGCAGCCGGTTCGGGTTCTGCCCGTAGCGGCCGTCCTTGGGGCGGCGGCTGGGCTGCACGTAGGCGCACCTCCACGGCTCGGGGCCGAGCGCGCGCAGGAAGGTGGCAGTGTGGCTGGTGCCCGCGCCCACTTCCATGTCGTAGGGCTGCAGCAGGGCGCAGCCCTGGGTGGCCCAGTAGTCCTGAAGTTTGAGGATGATTTGCTGGAAGCTCAGCATGAGGGCGGGTGGCGAATCGGAAACCCGCGAGTTTACGGGGCGGTCGCCGCATCGCCTTACTCCAACGCACACGCCACCCGCGCGAAAACCCTCAACGGCGCGCCGCGCCGGTGCCGCTACCCTGCGCTGCATGACGCCCCAGCAACTGATCCTGAGCCTGGTGCTGGCCACGATGGTGTTCTCGGTCGCTCTGGAACTGAAGGTCGCCGACTTCACGCGCGTGGCCCAGGCGCCGCGCGCGGTGGTGTGCGGGCTGATCCCGCAGTTCGTGCTGCTGCCGGTGGGCACCTGGCTGGCCACCCTGGCGCTCGACCTGCCGGCCAGCACCGAGGCAGCGATGATCCTGGTGGCGTGTTGCCCGGGCGGCTCGCTGAGCAACGTGATCACGCATCTCGGGCGCGGCAACACCGCGCTGTCGGTCAGCATCTCGGCGGTGGCCAGCGTGATGGCGCTGGTGTTGACGCCGTTCAACTTCACCTGGATGGTGGCGAGCAACCCGGTCACCGCCGGCTGGCTGCGCCAACTGGCGATCGACCCGTCGGGCATCTGGTGGAGCCTGCTGGCGCTGCTGGCCGTGCCGATGGCGCTGGGCCTGCTCTGCAGCCGGCACCTGCCGGCGCTGGCCGAGCGCATCCGCAAACCGCTCGGCAACTTCAGCCTGCTGGCGCTGCTGGCGTTCATCGCGCTGGGGCTGGTGCGCGAGCGCGCGCTGCTGAACGCGCAGATCCTGCTGCCGCTCTTGATCGTGGTGCTGCACAACGCCGGCGGGCTGCTGCTGGGCTGGTTGTGCGCGCGCGCCTTCCGCGTGGCCGAGCGCGACCGGCGCGCGATCATGATCGAAGGCGGCATGCAGAACTCGGGGCTGGCGCTGGGCATCATCGCGGTGCAGTTCAACGCCGATGTCGGCATGGTCATCATCGCGAGCCTGTGGGGCATCTGGCACATCGTGTCGGGCCTGTCGCTGGCCTGGCTCTGGAGGCGCAAGGATGCTCGATTGGCTGATTGAAGGCGGCACCGTGGTCGACGGCACGGGCGCGGCGCCATTCACCGCAGACGTGGGGATCCAGGACGGGCGCATCGCCAGCATCGACACCGGTGGCCGAAGCAGGCCAGCGGCGCGCGAACGGGTGGACGCGCGCGGCGCGTGGGTCACGCCGGGTTTCGTCGACATCCACACCCACTACGACGGCCAGGCGAGTTGGGATCAGACCTTCTCGCCCAGCATCCACCACGGCGTGACGACGGTGATGATGGGCAATTGCGGCGTCGGCTTCGCGCCGGTGCGGCCGGGGCAGGAGAGCACGCTGATCGAGCTGATGGAAGGCGTGGAGGACATTCCCGGCGCGGCGCTGGCCGAAGGCGTTCGCTGGGGCTGGCAGAGCTTCCCGCAGTACATGGATGTGCTCGACGCGATGCCGCACAGCCTGGACTTCCTGGCCCAGGTGCCGCACGACCCGGTGCGCATGGCGGTGATGGGCGAGCGCGCGGTGGCACAGCAGGCGGCGACGGATGCCGACATCGCCGCGATGCGCGCGCTGGTGCGCGAGGCACTGCTGGCAGGCGCAGCGGGCTTCTCGACCGGCCGCACCGACAACCACCGCACCGCGCGCGGCCACGAGACGCCGGCATCGGAGGCAGGCGCGGCCGAACTGAACGGCATCGCCACGGCGTTCCAGGGCCTGGCTCATGGCGTGATCCAGGTGGTGAGCGACTTCGATCTGCTGCGTGACCGGGCACGGTTCGACGCCGAGTTCGACCTGGTCGAGCAGCTGGCGCGCACCTCCGGCCGGCCGCTGTCGATGACCTGGCTGCAGCGCGACCCCGGCGGTGAACAGTGGCAGCAGATCCGCGCCCGCGTCGATGCGGCCGTGGCCGCCGGCCTGCCGCTCTACCTGCAGACCGCGGCGCGCGGCATCGGCGTGATCATCGGGCTGGATGCGAGCTTTCACCCGTTCATGGGCTTCCCTGGCTTCAAGGCGATCGCCGCGCTGCCGCTGGCCGAGCGCGCCGCCGCGCTGCGCGAGCCGGCGCGCAAGGCGCGCATCCTGGCCGAGAAGTCCGAGACGATGGCCGGCGACGGCACGCCGATCCCGCCGCTGGTGGACATCCTGCTGGCGCAAATCGAACTCGTGGCCGGCCGCATGTTCCCGCTGGTCGGCGCGCACGGGCACGACCCGAACTACGAACCGGCAGTGACCGACAGCTTTTACGTGCGCGCCCGGCAACGCGGCAGCACCGCGCTGGAGGCGATCTACGACCATCTGACTGAGGGCGACGGCAGCGGGCTGATCTACTTCCCGATCTTCAACTACAACGCCGGTTCGCTCGACACCGTGCGCAGCATGCTCGCCCACCCGCGCGCGCTGTGCAGCCTGAGCGACGCCGGCGCGCACGTGGGCACGATCTGCGACGCCAGCTTCAGCACCTTCATGCTGACGCACTGGGTGCGCGACCACGCCAAGGACCGCCTGCCGCTGGAACGGGCGATCGAGATGCTGACGCGCCGCAACGCCCGCTACCTGGGCCTGGCCGACCGCGGCTTGCTCGCGGTCGGGCTGCGCGCCGACGTCAACGTGATCGACCCTCAGCGCCTGAGCGTGGGCATGCCGCGCCTGGTGCGCGACCTGCCGGCCGGCGGCAAGCGCTTTCTGCAGAAGGGCGAGGGTTACCTGCGCACCTTCGTGGCCGGTCGCTGCGTCCAGGCGGGTGGTGAGCTCACCGCCGAACGGCCTGGCCGTCTGGTGCGGCTGGGCGGCTGATCAGCCCGGCGGCTGGCTCACCCGCTGGCGCCCGACGGCGGCAGCCACGATCAGCAAAGCGAATGCCGTGGGCAGCCACAAGCCAAGGCGCGCCGCCCACCACGCGAACGGCGTGATGCCGTTGCGGCCCTGCACGGTCGCTTCGAGCACGCCCTGGGTATGGGGCTTCAGCGCGTGCGTCACCACGCCGTGGTGGTCGATCACCACGGTGGCGCCGGTGTTGGTGGCGCGCAGCATCGGCCGCTGCAGCTCCAGCGTTCGCAGGCGCGAGATGTTCAGGTGCTGGCCCACGGCAATCGTTTCGCCGAACCAGCCGATGTTGCTGACGTTGGCCAGGATGGTCGGCGCGGTGGCGGGGTCGGCAAAACCGGCCGCCAGCTCCTCGCCGAACAGGTCTTCGTAGCAAATGTTGGGCGCCACCCGTTCGCCCAGCACCGGGAACGGCGGCGCCACCAGCGCGCCGCGGTTGAAGTCGCCGAGGGGGATGTTCATCATCTGTGTGAACCAGCGGAAACCGAGCGGAATGAATTCGCCGAACGGCACCAGGTGGTGCTTGTCGTAACGGTAAAAGCCACCCGGCTCGGCGGCGCTGGCGGCCGAGATGCCGGCCACCGAATTGGTGTAGCCCAGCGCCTCGTCGCCCAGCGGCAGGCCCACCAGCGCAGCCTGTTTGCCGGTGCGGAAGTGGGCCAGCAGCTCGGCCCAGTAAGCAGGGTCGAGTTGGGCCGGCAGCAGCGGGATCACCGTCTCCGGGCCCAGCACCAGTTCGCCCTGGGCGGCCAGCAGGTGCTTGCGCGTCCAGGCCAGCGCCTCGGGCAGGTGGGCGATCGAGAACTTCTGATCCTGCGGCACGTTGCCCTGCAGCAGCGACACCTTGAGCGTGCCGCTGGGCTGCGTGAAATCGGCAGGGTGCGCCCAGCCCAGCGCCGCCAGCACGGCGGCCAGCGCCAGCGCGGAGCCGGCACGAGCGCGCCCACCACGGGCCCACGCCAGCGCCGGCAGCGCCGCCAGCAGCGCGGCCACGAAGCCGATGCCGTACACCCCCAACCACGGCGCCAGGTCGGCCAGCGGCCCGTCCACATGGGCGTAGCCGCTGGCGGCCCACGGGAAGCCGGTGAACAGCGCACCGCGGGTCAGCTCGGCCAGCAGCCACAGGGCGGCCAGCAGCAGCGCGTCGGCCAGCAGTCGGCCGCTGCGCCAGCGCGCAAAAGCGCCCATCGCCGCGGCCAGGAAGACCGCCATGAAGGCGCTCAACAGCAGCACCGCCAGCGCCGCCATCCAGGCCGGCAGGCCGCCGTAGCGGTGCATGCTGATGAACAGCCACCAGATGCTGCCCACCAACCAGGCGGTGCCGAACAGCATGCCCAGCGCGGCAGCGCGGGCCGGCGGAGCCGCGCCGATGCGCCACACCAGCAGCGCCAGGCTCGCGATTTGCAGCCACCAGAATTGCGTGTGCACGCCGCTCAGGCTGTGCAAACCCCCCAGCAGCACGGCGACCGGCCAGTCCGCCGCCGGTGGCCAAAGGGCAGATCCGGTAGCCCTCAAATCCCGTCGGGCCCGACCGCCGGCTCGGGCGCGCGCGTGACCTTGAACCAGCGCACCGCACCACCACGCGTCAACATCACCGAAAACACCAGCCCGCCGACGGTGGTGTGCTCGCCGCGCCGCGGCACGTGGCCCAGCTCGTGCGAGACCAGGCCGCCGATGGTGTCGAACTCGTCGCTCGGCAGGGTGACGGCAAAAACGGCGTTGACGGCCTCGATGCCGGCGTCGCCCGCCACCCGCTGGGCGCCGTCGGCCAGGGTGTAGATGCCGGACTCGCCGTCGGCGTCGTCGAATTCGTCCTCGATCTCGCCGACGATCTCTTCCAGCACGTCTTCGATCGTGATCAGCCCGGCGGTGCTGCCGAACTCGTCGATCACGATGGCCAGGTGGTTGCGGTTGGAGCGGAAGTCGCGCAGCAACTCGTTCAGCCCCTTCGACTCGGGCACGAACACCGCGGGGCGCAGCAGGGTGCGCAGGTTCAGGTCGGGTGAACGCTGCAGCTTGAGCAGGTCCTTGGCCATCAGGATGCCGATGACGTTGTGCTTGTCGCCCTCGAACACCGGGAAGCGCGAGTGGCCGGTTTCGATGACCACGTGCAGCAGGTCGTCGTAGGCCGCGTCGATGTCGAGCTGGTCCATGCGCGGAGCGGCCACCATCACGTCGCCGGCGATCATGTCGGCCATGCGGATCACGCCTTCGAGCATCATGCGCGACTCGGGCGCGATCAGCTCGCGGTTTTCGGCGTCGGCCAGCGTCTCGATCAGCTCGTCGCGCGAATCGGGCCCGGGCGACACGAATTCGACCAGCTTCTGGAACAGGCTGCGTCGCTCGGCCTGGGGGGAAAGCGGCTTGTCGCCCGCGCGGGCCGAGCGGGCTGGGTGGGGGTCGGACATCGCGCCGGGGCGGGCAGTTCAGAAGAGGGGCAGCTTAACCGAAGCGCCAGGCGCGCAGCCGCGCGCGTTCGGACTGACAGAGTCGGGTTCGGGCTTGACACCCGCCAACCCTTGAACCAAAGTCGGCGACCCTCATATTCTTACGTCCTCTCAGCGCCAAGGCCTCCTCATGAGTCTCATTCCCGCCACCATCCTCACCGGCTTTCTCGGGTCGGGCAAGACCACCCTGCTCAAGCGGGTGCTGACCGAAGCGCACGGCCAGAAAATAGCCGTGATCGAAAACGAGTTCGGCGACGAGAACATCGACAACGAAATTCTGGTGCAGGACAGCCAGGAGCAGATCATCCAGCTCAACAACGGCTGCGTCTGCTGCTCGATCCGCGAAGACCTGCGCACCACCTTGTCCGATCTGGCCGAAAAGAAGCGCAAGGGCGAGCTGAACTTCGACCGCGTGGTGATCGAGACCACCGGCCTGGCCGACCCCGGCCCGGTGGCGCAGACCTTCTTCATGGACGACGAGATCGCCGAGAGCTACCTGCTCGACTCGATTTTGACCCTGGTGGACGCCAAACACGCCCAGGGCCAGCTCGACACGCGCCAGGAAGCGCGCCGCCAGATCGGCTTTGCCGACCAGATCTTCATCAGCAAGACCGACCTGGTGGACGACGCCACGGTCGAAGCGCTGATCCACCGCGTCAAGCACATGAACCCGCGCGCGCCGCAGCGGCGTGTCAACTTCGGCGAGGTTCCCATTTCCGAGGTGTTCGACCTGCGCGGCTTCAACCTGAACGCCAAGCTCGACATCGACCCCGAGTTCCTGAGCCAGCAGGAGCACGACCATGATCATCACCACGACCATGACCATGAACACGACGAACACTGCGACCACCCGCACCACCACGCCCACGACGACGACGTGAAGTCCTTCGTGTTCCGCTCCGACAAGGCCTTCCAGCCGGCCAAGCTGGAAGACTTTCTGGGCGCCATCGTGCAGGTCTACGGCCCCAAGATGCTTCGTTACAAAGGTGTGCTGAACATGAAAGGCACCGATCGCAAGGTCATCTTCCAGGGCGTGCACCAGCTGATGGGCAGTGACCTGGGGCCCAAATGGATGCCGGGCGAGAAGAAGACCAGCAAGATGGTGTTCATCGGGTTGGACCTGCCGCGGGACATCTTCCTGCAAGGCCTGGAGCAATGTCTGGTCTGAAGACCCGTCCAGCGGGTGGGCCCCCTCCGGGCTCGGCCGCAGGTTCGACGGACCCGAAAATCGAGCCCGCGGCCAGGTCACCGGGCCCCCTTGACCGCGTGCCACGCCGGCCTGTGACAAGCGCCTCGTTCTTGTGTCAGAGACCCCTGACAACGTGGCTACAATCCGCGGCGGCCGATACCGCAGTGCCATGGCGACCAGCCCTCTATCAGGGGGGTCACACCGCCGTCGCGAGGAGACTCAGTTGAGCAAAACCCCGGCCTCCAAGGCTGCCCCGAAGAAGCCCGCCGCGAAGGCAAAATCGCCCCCGCCCAAACCGGCCACCAAACCGGCCGCCAATCCGGCCGCCAAACCCGCAGCGAAGGCAGCCGCCAAGCCAGCCGAGAAAGCGCGCCCTGCTCCGGCCAAACCAGCGCCCAAGGCGCACACCCCCGCCCCAAAGCCGGCTGCCACCAAACCAGCTGCCAAGACACCCACCAAACCTGCGGCCAAGCCACCTGTGAAAACCATCGCACCCAAAGAGGTCAAGTCCGTCGCCGCTGTCGCTCCCATCGTCGCCGCCCCCAAGCCAGCCGCGCCGGTGCCGGCGCCGGTGCTCAAGAAGCCTGCCGGCCGCCAGGGCGGCAAGGCGGCCGCCGTGGCGCCCGCACAGGCGCCGCTGCCGGCGCCGACATCGCGTTTTGCCGACCGCTTTGCCCCGCCGCGCCCGCCGACCCGGCAAATGAACAACCTCGAGCTCGACACGCCCAAGCAGACGCACCTGTCCGACCCGAAACTGGCCAACGCCTGGAAGGCCAAGGCCGGCCGCGACCTGACGGAAGCCGAGCTGCTGGCCATGCCCGAAGCCGAGTACATGAACGAGAAGCAGCTCGAGTTCTTCCGCGTCACCTTGCAGCGCCTGAAAGACGACCTGCTCAACAACGCCGGCGAAACCACCGAGCACCTGCGCGAAGACACTTCGATCGTGCCCGACCCCGCCGACCGCGCGACCATCGAGGAAGAACACGCGCTGGAGTTGCGCACACGCGACCGTGAGCGCAAGCTTTTGAAGAAGATTTCACAGTCGCTGGGGCGCATCGAATCGGGTGACTATGGTTTCTGTGACGAAACCGGCGAACCCATCGGGCTGGGCCGGCTGATCGCGCGACCGACCGCTACACTGTCTCTCGAAGCCCAACAAAGGCGCGAACTCAAGCAGAAGATGTTCGGCGATTGACGGGCCGCCCCCGGCCCCCCGCCATGTCGGAATCCAAAGACACCCCCAGCTTTTTTCGCAAGATGGTCAAGTTCGTGGCCAACCCGGCCACGGAATGGGCCGAGTTGACTGCGCCGTCCGACCAGGCGCGCGAAACCGAATCCGCCAAGACCGAACTGAAGGCGATGATCGAGCGCAAGCGCCGCAACGACTTCGTGCGCAAGCGCGAGCTCGACATGCTGCGCCGCGTGCGCCGTGAAGGTTTGTCGAGCGAGCAATTGGCTGCGCTGGGCGGTTCGTCGCGGATCGATGATTCCGAGGTTCGCCCGACCGACAGCCTGGCCCGCGCCGACAGCGGCGTGAAGGCCAAGATCGACCAGATCGAGCAGCAGATGGTGGGCGACGGTTATGCCGCCGCCACCTCGCAACGCCGTGCGCCCGATTTTTACAGCGCGCCGACGCAGCCGGCCGCGATGGACGGCCCGACCGGGGCGGGCACCCCGTCGGCGGCCACCTCGGTGGCCGCTGCCCAGGCTGCAGCCGCGCCGGCCCCAGGCGGTGGCCGCGTGTCGGGTTTCCAGCCCACCCGGCCGAGCCGCGATGGGGCCGAGCCGGGCCAGCGCGCCACTATGGGGACACACGCCGGCACCCACGGCGGCGCGCCGGCCGCCCCGCCGCCGAAACTGGAACCCTTGCGCGCGCCACCCGACAAGGCCTTCAATGTCGACGTCAGTGACGTCGTGCACGACCCGGACCTGGACGAAGCGGTGATCGCCTTCGCCAATGCCGACTTCGAACAGTGCGAACACGCGCTGGCGACCCTGACCGGCACGGCCGGCAAGCGCGCCCAGCACGCGGAAACCTGGCTGGTGCTGTTCGACCTGTACCGGGCCATCGGCCAGCAGCACAAGTTCGAGAGCCTGGCACTCGACTACGCCCAGCAGTTCGGCTGGTCGGCACCGCAGTGGTATTCGATGCCCCGCATGGTGGCCGAAGCCACCAGCGACGAGCGGCCAAGGTCTTCGCGCATCGTCGGCCAGGTCGGCTGGGTCTGCCCGGCTTATGTCGATGCCGACGTGGTCGCCAAGCTGTCGTCGCAAAGCCTGCAGATGCCGCTGCCCTGGGTCTTCGACTGGGGCGCGCTGAAGGGCATCGACGCCGAAGGCTGCGCCCGCATGAGCGAGCTGTTCCGCAAATGGATCGGCCAGAAGCTGGACATGCAGTGGCTCGGCGGCGAACGCCTGTTCACCGTGTTGCAGGACACCTCGCCCACCGGCGTGCGTGACGCCGACCCGGCCTACTGGCAGCTGCGCCTTGACGCGCTGCGCATGACCAACCGGCCCGACCAGTTCGACGAAACGGCGATCGACTACTGCGTGACCTACGAAGTCTCGCCGCCTTCCTGGGAGCGCGCCGTGTGCTCCGCCCGCGTGATCGGCGCCAACCACGGCAACACCTTGCCGCCGCCGCTGCCCGCGGTGACCGACGTCTCGACCGGTTTTGTCGAGTCGCAGAACACCGCCGACGGCGCCCTGGCGGCGGTGGCCAGCTTCGACCTGTCCGGCCAGCTGGTCGGCGACATCAGCCCGACCCTGCGCAAGATGGACGCCGAGCTGGGCGACTCTTCGATCGTCAACGTCTCGTGCGTGCGCCTCATACGGGTCGACTTCATTGCCGCCGGCGACCTGCTCAACTGGGTGCTGGCGCGGCGCAGCGAGAACCGGGCCGTGACCTTCCTCGAGTCGCACCGCCTGGTGGCGCTGTTCTTCGGCGCGATGGGCATCAACGAGCACGCCAAAGTCAAGGTTCGCACGGTTTGAAGCTTTGGCCCGAGCGGGCCGGTGAGGCTAGACTGCTGACCTTTGCTTGAACCGGCGCGCCAAGGCCGCATCTCATCCCCATGGAAAACTACCACGGCACGACGATCGTCAGCGTGCGGCGCGGCAACCTGGTAGCGCTCGGCGGCGACGGCCAGGTGACCTTGGGCAACATCGTCGTCAAATCCACCGCGCGCAAGGTGCGTAAATTGTTCCGCGACCAGGTGCTGGCCGGTTTTGCCGGCGCCACCGCCGACGCGTTCACCTTGTTCGAGCGTTTCGAGTCCAAGCTCGAAAAGCACCAGGGCCACCTGGTGCGCGCCGCCATCGAGCTGACCAAGGACTGGCGCACCGACCGCGTGCTGCGCCGGCTCGAAGCCATGCTGGCGGTGGCCGACAAGGAAACCTCGCTGATCATCACCGGCAACGGCGACGTGCTGGAGCCCGAACTGGGCATCGTCTCGATCGGCTCGGGCGGCAGCTACGCGCACGCCGCGGCGCGCGCGCTGCTGGAGCACACGCAGATGGCGCCGGTGGACATCGTCAAGCAGTCGCTCGTGATCGCCGGCGAGCTGTGCATCTACACGAACCAGAACCACACGATCGAGACGCTCTAGCCACGCCCATGAAATCGAGCATGACCCCGCAGGAGATCGTCTCCGAACTCGACCGCCACATCGTCGGCCAGGCCGGCGCCAAACGTGCGGTCGCGATTGCGCTGCGCAACCGCTGGCGGCGCCAGCAGGTGCCCGAGCCGATGCGCGGCGAGATCACGCCGAAGAACATCTTGATGATCGGCCCCACCGGCGTGGGCAAGACCGAGATCGCGCGCCGCCTGGCCAAACTGGCCGACGCGCCGTTCATCAAGGTCGAAGCGACCAAGTTCACCGAAGTCGGCTACGTCGGCAAGGACGTCGATTCGATCATCCGCGACCTGCTCGACATGGCTGTGAAGCAGGAGCGCAGCGTGGAAATGAAGCGCCAGCGGGCGCGCGCCGAAGATGCGGCCGAAGACCGCATCCTGGACATCCTGGTGCCGCCGCCGCGAACGGCCGTCTCCGAGCTCGGCCAGGCCACTGCCACGCCCGCGGCCGACAACACCGCCCGCCAGGTCATGCGCAAGCGCCTGCGCGAAGGTTTGCTCGACGACAAGGAGATCGAGATCGACGTGGCCGACGCCAAGCCCACCTTGGAGATCATGGGCCCGGCCGGCATGGAAGAAATGGCCGAGCAGTTGAAGGGCATGTTCGCCAACGTCGGCGGCCAGAAACGCAAGGCACGCAAGTTCAAGATCAACGAGGCGCTGAAGCACCTGATCGACGAAGAGGCCGCCAAGCTCCTCAACGAAGACGACATCAAGCAGGCCGCGCTGAACAACGCCGAGCAGAACGGCATCGTCTTCATCGACGAGATCGACAAGGTGACCTCGCGCTCCGAGGGCAGCGGTGCCGACGTGTCGCGCCAGGGCGTGCAGCGCGACCTGCTGCCGCTGGTGGAGGGCACCACGGTGAACACCAAGTACGGCATGGTCCGGACCGATCACATCCTGTTCATCGCCTCGGGCGCGTTCCACCTGAGCAAGCCGAGCGACCTGATCCCGGAGTTGCAGGGGCGCTTTCCGATCCGCGTGGAACTGGGCTCGCTGAGCGTTGACGACTTCGAAGCCATCCTGACGCAAACGCACGCCAGCCTGGTCAAGCAGTACCACGCACTGCTGGCCACCGAAGGCGTGACCTTGGAGTTCCAGCCCGACGCGATCCGGCGCCTGGCGCAGATTGCCTTCGACGTGAACGAGCGCACCGAAAATATCGGCGCGCGGCGCCTGTCCACCGTGATGGAGCGTCTGCTCGACGAGATCAGCTTCGACGCGCCCAACCGCGGCGGCCAGACCGTGGTGATCGACGCCGACACGGTGAACGCCAAGCTGGCCGAGCTGGCGAAGAACGAGGACTTGTCGCGCTACATCCTGTAGTGACACCGCATGCACTCGTGAACCGGGCATCGAGCCCGGCTCACTCGCCGAGCGTTGCGCTGGTCGATCCCCGCGTACGGAGCCCCTCGCCCTTCGCTTCTCGCTCTAAAGCGCCAGCCGGTGTGACTGCAGTTGCAGCAGGCCTTCGAAGATCAGGGTGTCGACCGTTTCGAACGCCAGGTCGGTGATGGGCGCGAGCTTCACGGCCGCGCCGCCGGTCATCAGCAGCACCGGGTCTTCGCCGGTGCGCGCGCGCAGCTTGCGGTGCATGCGTTCCACCGCGCCGGCCATCGCGTCGGCGCCGCCGCTCATCAGCGCGTCGCTGGTGTTGGTGGGGAAGTGAACCACTTCGCCGGTGGGCGCTTTCAGCCCGGCCGTGCCCATCTCGAGCGCACGCAGCATCAGGCCGAAGCCGGGCAGGATCAGCCCGCCGAGGAAGCGACCGCTCGCGTCGAGCGCGTCCACCGTCACCGCCGTGCCCACCATCACCACCAACGCCGGGCGCGGCGTGCCGCCGGCCAGCACGCGCTGGCGCGCGCCGATCAGCGCCACCCAGCGGTCCACGCCGAGCCGGTTCGGGTGGTCGTAGCCATTGGTCACGCCGCAGGCGTGGCTTGACGAGACCACCCAGCGCGGCGTCAGGTCCCACAGTTCGAGTTGCTCTTCGACGCGCCGTTTCACGCTCTCGCCAGCCACCACACAACCCAGCATGCTGGCCGGCGGCACCAGGCCTTTCCACTCGTTGTCGGCCAGGCTGTCGATCGTCTCGAGAAACACCGCGCCCTGCGCCATCAGCACGGCGCCCGCTTGCGGCGACGCGTACTGCGCCCACTTCAGGCGCGTGTTGCCGATGTCGATGGCGAGAAAACTCAATGGAGCTCCTTGGTTCGCCGTGCGGCACGGCTCATAGCGGTGCCGGTGACGTATCGCGGCCGTCGAGCACATTGCGCACGCGCCGCAGCGTTTGCTCGGCCACCAGCGAATGCGGCGGTTTGCCGATGCGCTGGGCCACCTCCTCGATCAGCTGCTCGAGTTCGGCGCGGCTGCGTGCGCGGCGCAGGCGGAAGATCGTCAGCGAGCCGGCCACCGGCGCTTCCACGCGCACCGCGCGCAGCAGCATCTCGCGGGCCCGCTCGAGCACGTCGTCGCCGGTGGTGTTTTCGTCCGGCTCGGTGGGCAGCCACGACGAAGGATCAGGGTGGCCCAGCCCGGTGTCGCTGAAGATCGATTCGGGCGGCAAGGTGCGCGAAGCCGGCAACTCCGAGTCTTCGCCGAAACCGCTGTTGGCTTCCATCGGCAGCGGGCCCGGCGCAGCGCCGGTGAGGGCCGGCGCCGGCACGCCGCCTTTCGCCTCGGGTTGGGGTGCAGCGATCAAGCCCAGGCCCAGCAGTTCATCGAAGCAGATGCCCGGCACGCCGGCTTGCGCCGACAGCGTGCGCACCTGCGCTTCGGTGCGCTTCCCGTCCACCAACAGCAGCATCGTGCGATGGCGCTGGCTGATGCGGCGCTGCCGGTTGCTCATCTCGGCCAGCCCCGCCGGCGTCTTGATCGGAATGATCGGTCTGTCCACAAATACGCTCCTGATGGCGCACCCGCCACGCACCGGCTGGGCCGGCTCTGGCGACCACCGCACACTCACGGGCGCGATTGTGCCGTCAAACGCCGCGCCCGCGATGGGTGTTCGCACGGGGTGCAAGCCCGTCGGAACCGGCCCCACGGCAGCGGCTGGCGATACACTTGCGATTGACGTATACGTCAATTCACCGCACCCGCACCGGAGGCAGCTTGGCCAAAGACACCCCCCGCCTGTCCGACTACCAGCACAGCACCGCGCTCGCCGGCAAACTTGTGGGCAAGAGCGCGCCCGAGGCTTTCGACCTGGCGCGAGTGGACCCCGCGGCCAAGCCCTTTTCCAGCGGCATCAAGGCCGAAGACAAGGCCGCTGTCGAAGCCCTGGCCTTGGAACTCGACGCCTTGCAGAACCTGTTCTACGCGGACCATCGCTACAAGCTGCTCGTGGTGTTGCAGGGCACCGACACCAGCGGCAAGGACGGCACGATCCGCGGCGTGTTCGGCCAGATGAGCGCGTTGGGTGTGCACAGCGTCGGCTGGAAGGCGCCCTCCGACCGGGAGCGCGCGCACGACTACCTGTGGCGCATCCACCAACAGGTGCCGGCGCTCGGCGAAGTGACGGTGTTCAACCGCAGCCACTACGAAGACGTGCTGGTGCCGGTGGTCAACGGCTGGATCACGCCCGAGCAGACCCAGCAGCGGTATGCCCACATCAATGACTTCGAGCGCCTGCTGACCGAAACCGGCACGGTGGTGCTGAAGTTCCTGCTCCACATCTCGAAGGACGAACAGCGCGTGCGCCTGCAGGAGCGGCTCGACGACCCCACCAAGCACTGGAAGTTTTCGGCCGGCGACCTGGAGGTGCGCAAGCAGTGGGACGCCTACCAGAAAGCCTACGGCGACGCGATTGCCGCCACCGGCACGGCGTGGGCGCCCTGGACCATCGTGCCGGCCGACTCGAAGACCCACCGCAACCTGATGATCGCCACCGTGCTGAAGCAGGCGCTGCTGAAGCTGAAGCTCACCTATCCGCCGGGCGACCCGGCACTGGCGAAGATTCGAGTGGAGTGACGGCTCGCCGCACCGCGCGTGCCGATCAAACAAAAAACCCGGAGACACTTGTGACCGACCTGTCTGCAGAATTCAAGGCCCTGGCCAACTACCGCCCGACGCACAAGGTGCGCTTCGTCACCGCCGCGAGCCTGTTCGACGGGCACGACGCGGCCATCAACATCATGCGGCGCATCCTGCAGGGCATGGGCACCGAGGTGATCCACCTGGGCCACAACCGCTCGGTCGACGAGGTGGTGACCGCGGCGCTGCAGGAAGACGTGCAGGGCATCGCGATCAGCAGCTACCAGGGTGGGCACGTCGAGTACTTCAAGTACATGGTCGACCTGTTGAAGAGCCGCGGCGGCGCGCACATCCAGGTTTTCGGCGGCGGCGGCGGGGTGATCGTGCCGAGCGAGATCGCCGAGCTGCAGGGCTACGGCGTGAGCCGCATCTACAGCCCCGAGGACGGCCAGCGCATGGGCCTGGCCGGCATGATCGGCGAGATGGTGATGCGCGCCGATCAGGATCTGTCGGTGTACGCGCCGACGTCGCTGGCGGCGATCCAGGGCCAGACCGAAGCGCACTGGCGCGCGCTCGCCCAGTTGATCACCGCGCTCGAAAACGGCAAGGCGAGCGAAGCCATCAGGACCGCGCTGCACGCCGAGGCCGCGACCGCACGCACGCCGGTGCTGGGCATCACCGGCACCGGTGGCGCCGGCAAGTCGTCGCTCACCGACGAGCTGATACGGCGACTGCGGCTGGACCAGAACGACGGATTGCGCATCGCCGTGATCAGCATCGACCCGAGCCGGCGCAAGAGCGGCGGCGCGCTGCTCGGCGACCGCATTCGCATGAACGCCATCTCGCCGTGGGCGAAGCAGGGGACCGGCGCTGACGTGCCGGTTGGCCAGCGCGTGTTCATGCGCAGCCTGGCCACACGCGACTTCGGCAGCGAGATCAGCCAGGCCCTGCCCGACGTGCTGGCCGCGTGCAAGTGCGCCGGCTTCGACCTGATCGTGGTCGAGACCTCGGGCATTGGCCAGGGCGACGCGGCGATCGTGCCGCTGGTCGATGTGCCGATGTACGTGATGACACCCGAGTTCGGCGCCGCGAGCCAGCTCGAGAAGATCGACATGCTCGACTTTGCCGAGTTCGTGGCCATCAACAAGTTCGACCGCAAGGGCGCCGCCGACGCGTTGCGCGACGTGGCCAAGCAGGTGCAACGCAACAAGGAGGCCTGGGGCAAGCGGCCGGACGAGATGCCGGTCTTCGGCACCATGGCCAGCCGCTTCAACGACGACGGTGTGACGGCGCTGTACCAGGCGCTGCTGCCGCGCCTGGCCGAGGGCGGCCTGAAGGTCGGCAAGGGCATGCTGCCGGTGGTGGCGACGCGCCACAGCACGCACCAGGTGCCCATCGTGCCTGGCGCGCGCGTGCGCTACCTGGCCGACATCACCGACACCGTGCGCGGCTACAAGGCACGCGCCCGCGCGCAGGCCCGGCTGGCGCGCGAGATCCAGCAACTGCGCGCTTCGGCGGCGATGCTCACCGAAGGCAAACCCGACAAGCCGCGCGCCGCCGAAGCCGCGATCAACCTGGCCGAACAGCGCGAAGCGCGGCTCGATGCCGGCGCCAAGAAACTGCTCGCGATGTGGCCGCAGATGCAGCAGGCGTATGCCGGCGACGAGTACGTGGTGAAGATCCGCGACAAGGAAATCCGCACCGCGCTGACCACGCAGTCGCTCAGCGGCACCAAGGTGCGCAAGGTCGCGCTGCCGCAATTCGAGGACCACGGCGAGATCCTGAAGTGGCTGATGCTCGACAACGTGCCCGGCAGCTTCCCGTACAGCGCTGGCACGTTTGCGTTCAAGCGCGAAGGTGAAGACCCGACGCGCATGTTCGCAGGCGAGGGTGACGCCTTCCGCACCAACACCCGCTTCAAGCTGCTCAGCGCGGGCATGGCGGCCAAGCGCTTGAGCACCGCGTTCGACTCGGTCACGCTGTACGGCAACGACCCGGCGGTGCGGCCCGACATCTACGGCAAGGTCGGCAACAGCGGCGTGTCGATCGCGACTTTGGACGACATGAAGGTGTTGTACGGCGGCTTCGACCTGACCAACCCGGCCACCAGCGTGAGCATGACGATCAACGGCCCGGCGCCGACGATCCTGGCGATGTTCATGAACACCGCGATCGACCAGAACCTGGACAAGTTCAGAACCGACAACGGCCGCGAGCCGACCGATGATGAGGCGCAGAAGATCAGTGCGTGGGTCAAGGAGAACGTGCGCGGCACCGTGCAGGCCGACATCCTGAAGGAAGACCAGGGCCAGAACACCTGCATCTTCAGCACCGAGTTCTCACTCAAGGTGATGGGCGACATCGCCGAGTACTTCGTGCACCACCGGGTGCGCAACTTCTACTCGGTGAGCATCAGCGGTTATCACATCGCCGAAGCCGGCGCCAACCCGATCAGCCAGCTCGCGTTCACGCTCAGCAACGGCTTCACCTTTGTCGAAGCGTATCTGGCGCGCGGCATGCACATCGACGACTTCGCGCCCAACCTGAGCTTCTTCTTCAGCAACGGCATGGACCCGGAGTACACCGTGATGGGCCGCGTGGCGCGGCGCATCTGGGCGGTGGCGATGCGCGACCGCTACGGCGCCAACGAACGCTCGCAGAAGCTGAAGTACCACGTA
>JANOQS010000183.1:0-9074 GCA_031414975.1 Methylibium sp.
GCCGGCGTCAACCCGAGCCTGGTGGGCGGCATCAGCAGCTTGCTGAAGGAGTTGAACCAGAACCGCAAGGGCAGCTTCATCGTGATCGAACACAACATGGACTTCGTGATGGACCTGTGCCACCGCATCATGGTGATGGTCGAAGGCACGGTGATGGCCATCGGCACGCCGGCCGAGATTCGCGGGAACAAGCAAGTGCTGGACGCCTACCTCGGCAACTGAACCGAACACCGCACGAAAACGAGGAGACAAGATGACCACGACAAGATTCGGTGCCTGGGCACTGGGCGCCGCCGCCGCGGCGGTGCTGGCGGCGTGTGCTGGCACGCCGATGCCCAGCGCGCCACTGGCCTGCAACGACGGCATCAAGACAGCGTTCAGGCCGGATGCCCGGACGACGGTGGTGTCGGTGCGCGAGATCAAGCA
This sequence comes from Methylibium sp., assembly GCA_031414975.1. Taxonomy (GTDB): domain Bacteria; phylum Pseudomonadota; class Gammaproteobacteria; order Burkholderiales; family Burkholderiaceae_C; genus LGRD01. The sequence goes on from JANOQS010000183.1 coordinate 427, forward strand.
GGGCACTGCGCTGACGGCCGTCGATTCGGCCACGCCGTTCATCGCGGCGCGCGACATGTGTCTGGTCAAGCTGCTTGTCGGCCCCGGCGCCACGGCCGAAACCGACAAGACCGCGCGGTCGTATACCGAGGGCATCGGCATCGAGGTCTGGCTGCCGGCACAGTGGAACGAACGCATTCGCAACTACGGCGGCGGTGGCTGGGTGGGCGGCGGCCACCGTTTCCCCGACCAGATCGGCAGCAAGCTGCCGGCGCTGGTCAACGCCAACATGGGCTACGCATCCGGCACCACCGATGCCGGCCAGCCCTGGTACCAGGACCCGTCGTTCGCGTACCTCTCGAACGGCAAGCTCAACACCGAAGCGCTGCGCGACTGGACAACCCGCGCGATGGTCGAACAGGCCGTCAAGACGAAGGCGTTGGCCACGCTCTACTACGCCAAAGCGCCACGTTTCAGCTACTACGACGGCCATTCGCAGGGCGGCCGGCAGGGCTTGAAAGTCGCGCAGCAGTACCCCGAGCTGTACGACGGCTACCTGATCGGCCAGCCGGCCATCAACCCGCCGATGTTCGGCACCACCGCGATCTACCCGCAGCTCGTGATGAAGACCGAACTCGGCTTCACCGCGGCCGACAAGCCGCAGGCAGCGGCCTTCGCGAAGAAGGTCGAGGCCGTGAACAAGCGCGCGGTGGCCGAGTGCGACAAGCCCGGCCTGGGCTTTCTGCTCGACCCGTTCAGCTGCAACTACGACCCGCTGCGCGACGCAGGCGCGCTGTGCACCGGCGTGGCCGGCACGGGCGTGACCGGCAGCAACGCCGACGCAGCGAGTTGCATGAGCGCCAAGGAAGCGACCGCGCTGAACAAGATCTGGTACGGCGCCGCCAGCGACGGCAGCTGGGACCCGGCGCAGACCACCGACGCCCGCTCGGGCAAGGCACTCGGCGCGCGCCAACTGTGGTGGGCGTTCCCGCGCAGCGCGGCGATCGGCGGGCTGATCACCGGCGCCTCGGCCGACAACCTGGCGTTGGCGCTGCAGGACCTGCGCTACGCTGCCGACGCGAGCACCAGCAACGCACCGCCGGTGCGCAATGCCTCGACAACCGTGCGCAACAAGTGGCTGGAGCTGGACTACGCCGGGCTGGGCAACGCGGTGCGCCAGTACCCTGTCACGCAGGCGGCGCTCTACACCGACTACGCGACCGACGCCACCGACCTGCGCAAGCTGCGTGAGCTCGGCAAGAAGGTCATCGTGCACAGCGGGCTGGTGGACGATGCGATCCCGCCGGCCGGCAACATCCACTACCACGAGCGGGTGGTGGCAGCGATGGGCGGGCACGCCGAAGTCCAGAAGTTCATGCGCATGTACCTGCTGCCCGGCGCCGCGCACAGTTCGCAGGGCCGCTCGTACACCGTGAGCGGCAACAACAACAGCGTGCCGCTGGCCAAACTGCCCGGCAACACGAACCAGACGCCGACGCGCGAGCAGGACCAGTTCTTCAGCGCGCTGGTCGACTGGGTCGAGCAGGGCACGGCGCCAGGCGAGCTGCTCATCACGTCGCGCGACAACAGCGTGAGCTACCCCATCTGCGTGTACCCCAAGCGCACCACCTGGGACGGCACCGGGCCGGCCAAGGTGGCCGCCAGCTATGCCTGCAAATAGAGAGCCGATCGGAGCCCGCATGGACGATTCCACCTGCATCCAGTTCGACGACGTGGTCGCCGGTTACGGCGACTTCATGATCCTGAACAACCTGAGCTTCAAGGCCAAACGCGGCAAGATCACCTTGCTGCTGGGGCCCAACGGCGCGGGCAAGTCCACCGTGCTGAAGACGCTGTTCGGCATGCTGAAGGTGCGCCAGGGGCGCGTGCTGCTCGACGGCCAGGCCATCACCGGCGCGTCGGCCAAGGACTTGCTGGTCAAGCACGGCGTGGCCTTCGTGCCGCAGGGCCGCAACCTGTTCGGCCAGCTCACGGCCTACGAGAACCTCGAACTCGGCGGCATCACCCTGGGCATGAAGACCACGCACGAGCGCATCCCGGAAGTGCTGGCGCTGTTCCCGCGTGTGAAGGAGCGGCTGCACAGCGCGGCCTCGGCGCTGTCGGGCGGCGAACAGAAGCAGTTGGAAGTGGGCCGCGCGCTGCTGCTGCGGCCCAAGGTGCTGCTGATCGACGAACCGTCGATCGGCCTCTCCCCGCTGGTGGTGCAGGACGTGTTCAAGCTGCTGCGCAGGTTGGCCGACGGCGGCACGACGGTGCTGATGGTCGAGCAGAACGTGAAGAGCGCGCTGAAGATGGCCGACGAGGCGATCGCGCTCGAATCGGGCCGGCTGGTGCTGCACAAGCGCGCCGACGAGCTGCTGGCCGACCCCAACATCGAGCGGCTGTTCCTGGGCGGTGCGCACACCGCGGCACCCGCGACGGGCGGCGCCGCGGCATGATTCGCATCTGCCGCAGAATGGCCTGATCGAGAACCTCCGAGAACCCGCAAGGACCGACCATGACCCAGCCGTCGAATCGCGAAGCGCTTGCCGACCTGTCCAACCCGCTCGGCATGTCGGGCATCGAGTTCATCGAGTTCTCCACTTCCAAGCCGCAGGCGCTCGGCGCGGTGCTCGAGACCATGGGCTTCCGCCCGATCGCGCGCCACCGCTCGCGTGAGGTGCTGCTGTACCGCCAGGGCGAGATGAACATCATCATCAACGCCCACGCCGGCGGCCTGCCGCGCACCGTGCAGCCGAGCGAAACGCCGGTGATCGCGGCGATCGCGCTGCGCGTGCGCGACGCCGCGGCCGCCTACCGCCACGCGCTGGAGCGCGGCGCCTGGGCCGTGCCGACGCAGGTCGAGGTGATGGAGCTGAACATCCCGGCGGTGCACGGCGTCGGCGCGAGCCGCATCTATTTCGTCGACCGGGCGCAGGACTTCTCGATCTACGACGTCGACTTCATGCGCATCCCCACCGTCGACCCGCACCCGCCCGCGCTGACCGGGCTGCACTGGTTCGGCGTGGTGCAGTACATCGGCAACGAGCGCACCGAGGACTGGACCGAGTTCTACAGCGAGCTGTTCGGCTTCTCGACCGTGCCCGATGATCTGCGCTACGGCATCCTGCCCAAGGGCCGCATCCTGCAGAGCCCGTGCCGTACCTTCTTCCTGCAGCTGATCGAGCCCGAACCCGGCATCCTCGACGTCGAGAACGATGAATCGCTGCAGCGCATCGGCCTGGGCACGCCGGATGTGCTGACGACGGTGACCATGCTGCGCCAGCGCGGCGTGGGTTTCGTCGAATCGAAGGGCGTGCACTCCGAACTGCGTGGCGCGCTGACGCAGAGCAGCCTTGGCGGCGTGATGTTCGAACTCGTGCACGACGAACGGGGCTGAGCCATGAACAGCCCGCAAGCCAACATCCTCGACTTCGGGATGGACACGATCTCGATGTCCGGCACGCTCCCCGCCAAGCTGAAGGCGATCCGCGACGCCGGCTTTTCGCAGGTCATGCTGTCGGCGCGCGACCTGGCCGGCCACGCCGAAGGCATAGCCGCTGCCGCCGAAGTGGTGCGCAACAGCGGCCTGCGCGTGACCGGCTTCCAGGTGCTGCGCGACTTCGAAGGCCTCTCGGGCCACCTGCACGACTACAAGATCGACATGGCCAAGGCGATGCTCGAGATGTGCCACGCCGTTGGTGCCAAGGTGCTGCTGGCCTGCTCGTCCACCAGCACCCACGCCAGCGCCGACCCCGACGTGGCCGCGCGCGACCTGCGCAAGCTCGCGATGCTGGCGTTGCCGCTTGGCATCAAGGTGGCGTACGAGGGCTTGTCGTGGGGCCGCACGATCAACGAGTTCAACACCGCCTGGGACGTGGTCTGCCGCGCCGACGCGCCCAACCTGGGCCTGGGCATCGACTCGTACCACATCGTCGCCACCAAGACCTCGCTCGACGACCTCGACCTGATCGACCCCGACAAGATCTTCCTCGTGCAACTGGCCGACTTCATGTGGAACGAGGTGCCGTCGTTCGAAGAGCGCATGAACACCGCGCGCCACTTCCGCGTGTTCCCCGGCGAAGGCGTGCACAGCGAACAGCTGGCCGACCTGGTGATGCGGCTGGACCGCATGGGCTACCGCGGCGACTACAGTTTCGAGGTCTTCAACGACGATTACCAGCAGATCCCGCTGTCCACCGTCGCCGCCCGTGCACGCCGCTCGGCCATCTGGCTCGGCGAGGACGTGCTGCACCGCTCGGTGCCGCTGCCGAACCGGATGCGCTTGCGGCGCAGCGAGGGGTAACGCTGCCTCGCAGCATTGCCGGGTGAACACCGACGAGAGACGAGCGATGGCACCCATCGACCTGTTCTACAGCTACGCCCATGAAGACGAGCCGCTGCGAGACGAGCTCGCGGGGCACTTGAAGATCCTGGAGCGTCGCGGCGTCATCCGTTCGTGGCACGACCGTCGCATCAATCCGGGCCAGGCGTGGGATCAGCAGATCAACGCGCAACTCGCCGCGGCCGACCTGGTGCTGCTCCTGGTCAGCGCCGACTTCATCAACTCCGACTACATCTGGGGTTCGGAGCTCGGCGTGGCGATGAAGCGGCACGAGCGGGGACAGACGAGCGTCGTGCCCGTGCTGGTGCGGCCCTGCCTGATCGAGGATGCGCCGTTTGCCTCCATCCAGGGGCTTCCGACCGACCTGCGCGCGGTGACCTCCTGGCCCAACCGCGACGAGGCCTGGACCAATGTCGCCATCGGCATTCGCAAGACGGTCAAGGACATTCAGGAGCGCAAGGCCAGGGCGGTGGCGCCGCCGGAGCAGCTCAGCGCCGAGAGGGGCTCGAAGGACGCGCCACCCGGTGTGCAACGCCCGGCGGACACGGATGCGTTCGCTGCGCCCGACCTGCTGCTCGGCCGGGTGGTGCACGACTTTGTCGAACGCGCCGGGGAGGCGGGCAAGGCGCGCGGCACCGGCCCGGTCGATCAGGCGCTGGCCGCCCGGTCGGCGCACACGCTCATCGAGAACCCGGCGCAGGTGCGCGTCTTGTGGGTCGACGACATGCCGGACAACAACCGCTTCGAGGCCGCCGCGCTGGCCAAGCTGCAGATCGAGGTTGTCGCCGTCACAAGCACCCACGCGGCGCTCGCGGCCCTGGACGCGGCGACTGAGCCCTTCGACCTGGTGATCAGCGACTGGGCCAGGCCAGAGCCGCTGGCCGACGCGCCCAGTGCGGCGGTCCTGTTGCTGCGCAAGCTGCGCGCGCGTGGGCTGTCGATGCCGCTGCTGTGTTACCACGGCACGATTGTCCCGTCGCTGCGTGGCCAGCGGCGCGCCGTGCTGCTCAGCGAAGGAGGGTTCGGCGAGGCGGTGCTGCCCGACGAACTGCTGGCAATGGTGGCCGCCGCCGTGGGGCCGGCCCAGGCCACGGCCGTCCGTCAGTCACCTCACTGAGGCAGTTCGGCCAGGGCAGGGGCTCTTGATGGCGCGTCGGCGTCGGCGTCTTGCGCCTCGGGCACGCGTGCCGCTTCGAGGATGCGGCCAAGGATCTGCGGGATCTCGAACACCGCCCGGTTGCGAATCTGTGCCACGTTGGCGCGGAACTCGTGCATCCGGCCCGTCATCTCTGCCACCGCGTCGCCGATGGTGCTGAACGATCCGATCACGATACCGGCCCGGTTCTCGAGCACCCACTGCGTGTTGTAGCGCTCCTGCGGCAAGGTCCAGGCGTTGCGCACCACGATCACCGGCAGGCCCTGCTGCACCGCCTCGCTCAGGCTGCCCGGGCCGGGTTTGCCGATGAAGAAGTCGCACAGCTGCATCAGTTGCGGCATCTCGGTGCTGAAGCCCAGCACCACGCGCGGCGCCGAGGCGGGCAGGGCGCGCAGGCGCTGCGCCAGGCGCTGGTTGTGGCCGCACACCAGCACCAGCGGCACGTCGTCCAGGTCGCGCGCGATGCGCTCCATCGCCTGCGCGCCGTGGCCGCCGAACATCACCAGGCCGATCGGCGTGTGGGTGTTCAGGCCCAAGCCCAGACGTTGCCGCTGCGCGGCGCGATCCGCCAACGGCGGGGCATAGAAGTCGGGACGGATGATCATGCCCGAGGTGGCGTGGATGCGTTGGTCGGCATGCCCCATCGCGCGCGCCTGCTCGGCCGCGCGGGCGGTGCCGCAGATGAAATGCTGGTGCTGGCCGGGCTCGATCCAGAAGTGCGGCGGCAGGTCGGCCAGGTCGGTCAGCACGGTGACGTACGGCACGCCGGGCAGCGCCGAGGCCAGCGCCTCGCACATCGCGCGGTTGAAGTTGGGCACCAGCGAGACCACCATGTCGGGTTCGGTGCGCAGCCAGTGCTGCTGCAGCCGCCGCACCAGAGTCGGGTGGCCCAGGCGGATCATGGCCTGCAGCAGCTTCAACTCCTGGGCCAGGCCGAGCGTCCAGCCCTTGGCCAGGCGCTTGTTGTAATAGGCCTCGGGGCGCATGCCGGTGACCTTGAAGAACAACTCCTGAGGGTCCAGCACCTGGAACAGATCCACCAGGCGCACCTGCCACGGCCGGCCGGCCTGTTCGATCGCGCTCTGCAGCGCCAGCGCCGAGGCCCGGTGGCCGCCGCCGGCGTTGAAATACACCAGGTCGATCGTCGTCACAGGTGGGCGCTCCGCGCGATCGCAACGCCGGCCACCGGTTCCAGCGCGGGCTCCAGTGCAGGCTCGCGTGCGTCCGGCACCGGCGCGGCGCCCTTGCGCGCCGGCCGCCGCACCAGTGCGGGCCGCGCGGCGGCACTGCGGTCGATGATCTCGAGCCGCCCGTCGTGGTGTTCGACCAGCGCCGTCAGGCTCTCGACCCAGTCGCCATCGTTGCAATAGAGCACGCCGTCGATGGTGCGGATCTCGGCATGGTGGATGTGGCCGCACACCACGCCGTGCACGCCGCGCCGGCGCGCCTCGCGGGCCACCGCCTCCTCGAAGTCGCCCACGTAGCTGACGGCGCGCTTGACCTTGAGCTTGAGGTAGCGCGACAGGCTCCAGTACGGCAGCCCCAGGCGTGCCCGCGCCCGGTTGAACCAGCGGTTGACCTTGAGCGTGAACTCGTACGCCGCGTCGCCCACGTGGGCCAGCCACTTGGCGCACTGGATCACGCCGTCGAACAGGTCGCCGTGCATCACCCACAGGCGGCGGCCGTCAGCGCAGGTGTGGATGCAGTCCTCCATCACGTCCACGCCACCGAAGTTGTGCTCCACGTAGCGGCGCGCGAACTCGTCGTGGTTGCCGGGGATGAAGACCACGCGCGTGCCCTTGCGCGCCAGGCGCAGGATCTTCTGCACCACGTCGTTGTGCGCCTGCGGCCAGTACCAGGTGCGGCGCAGTTGCCAGCCGTCGATGATGTCGCCCACCAGGTAGAGCGTTTCGCACTCCATGCTGCGCAGGAAGTCGAGCAGCGCATGCGCCTGGCAGCCGGGCGTGCCCAGGTGCAGGTCGGAGATCCAGACCGTGCGCAGGTGCAGCGGGGGTGGCTTGGGTGTGTCCATGCAGGCGTCGGGGGTGTGCATGAACGCAGATGTTGGCGAGGCTGCGTGACGTCGGTGTGAATCGCGCGGGGTGCGCGAATGTCACCGCTTCTTCATGTCGGCGTCACGCAGCAGTCATCGCGGGGGCCGAGCATGCAGCGAACGGAGCAGGCCGTCGGCGGCGCGCGAGCGCCACAGAGCGGCCCACTCCACAGCACCATAGAGCAGGGCCGCCGCGACGACAGGCCAGGAAGCAGGGCGCAAGGGTTTGAACGACATGGACACTCCGGCTCGGGGCGGTGGGGCGCAGTCTGCGTGGCGCAGATGACGGTTTGATGGCAGCCCCTGATCTAAGCGATCTTCCCGAGCTGGACGAACTGCAGCAGCTCGTGCGCGAGGGTGGCGAGCACCTGCAATGCCGCACGCTGTGCGAGGTGGCGACCGGCGGGCGGGTGTTCCCGGTCCAGGCCATCACGCTCGGCAACCCCGACCCGCGCCTGCCCGGCGTCGGATTTTTCGGCGGCGTGCACGGGCTGGAGCGCATCGGCGCCGAGGTCGTGCTGGCCTGCCTGCGCAGCCTCGTGCGCCGGCTGCGCTGGGACGCGACCGTGCACCACCTGTTGCAGCAACTGCGCATCGTCTTCGTGCCGGTGGTCAACCCCGGCGGCCTGTGGCGCGGCACGCGTGCCAACCCGCAAGGGGTGGACCTGATGCGCAACGCGCCGATCGACTGTGCCGAAGGCGCGCCCTTCCTGCTCGGTGGCCAGCGCCTGAGCGCCGGCCTGCCCTGGTACCGCGGCGCGGCCGGCGCGCCGATGCAGCCCGAAGCGCAGGCGCTGTGCGACCTGGTGGCCGAAGAGCTGCTGCCGCGCGACTTCGCGCTCAGCGTCGATTGCCATTCCGGCTTCGGTGTTGCCGACCGGCTCTGGTTCCCGCATGCCCACACCGCGCGGCCGATCGAGCACCTGCCCGAGCTGCACGCCTTGAGCGGCCTGCTCGATCACAACCTGCTGCATCACCGCTACCTGTTCGAGCCGCAGAGCCGCCAGTACCTGGCCCACGGCGACCTGTGGGACCACCTTTACCTGCAAGCCCGCGCGGGACCGGACCGTGTGTTCCTGCCGCTCACCCTGGAGATGGGCTCGTGGTTGTGGGTC
>JANOQS010000184.1:0-3503 GCA_031414975.1 Methylibium sp.
GCGCCTGGCCGAGCGCGTTCATGTTGGTGCGGCGAAAGAAGTAGGTCTGCACATCCATCTGCTGAATGTTGAACTCACCCGCAGCGATCCGGTTGTGCACGTACTGGTGGCTGGGGTTGAAGCGCCGCGTGTGGCCGACCACCGCGACCAGCCCCGTGCGCTTCTGCAACGCGGCCACCGCCTCGGCGCCGGCCAGCGTGTCGGCGAGCGGAATCTCCACCTGCACATGCTTGCCCGCCTTCAGGCAGGCGATGCTCTGCTCGGCGTGCATCTGCGTCGGCGTGCACAGGATCACCGCGTCCACCTCCTTCAGCGCCAGGCTGTCGGCCAGGTCGGTGCTGACGTGCTTGATGCCGTACTTCGCCGCGGTCTCCCTGGTCTTCTCCAGCTCGCGGCTGACCAGCGACACCACTTCGACACCGTCGATCAGCTTGATCGCGTCGAGGTGCTTGATGCCGAATGCGCCAGCGCCGGCGAGTGCTACCTTGATGCTCATGTGTTCTCCAGAATGAGGTGGCCGACGGCCGTGTTGGACGCGGGTACGTGATAGAAGCGGTGCTTGACCCGCGGTGCGTTGTCACTCATCGCTCCCCGCGCGATCAGCCACATCACCAGCTCGATGCCTTCGGAGCCGGCTTCGCGCACGTAGTCGATGTGCGGCAGCTTCGACAGGCCATCCGGGTCGGCGATCAACTGGTCGAGGAAGCGGTTGTCCCACTCCTTGTTGATCAGCCCGGCGCGCGGCCCCTGCAACTGGTGGCTCATGCCGCCGGTGCCCCAGATCTGCACTTTCAGCGGCTGGTCGAAGGATTCGATCGCGTTGCGGATCGCCTTGCCGAGCATGTAGCAGCGCCGGCCAGACGGCACCGGGTACTGCACCACGTTGACGGCGAACGGGATCACCGGGCACGGCCAGGAAGGATTCGGGCCCGCGGGTTGCCCACACATCAGCGACAGCGGCACGGTCAAACCGTGATCCACGTCCATCTTGTTCACGATCGTCAGGTCGAAGTCTTGCTGGATCACGCTCTGCGCAATGTGCGCGGCCAGCTCCGGGTGGCCGATGACCTTGGGCACCGGCCGCGGGCCCCAGCCTTCGTCGGCGGGCGTGTATTCGGCCGCGGTGCCGATCGCGAAGGTCGGGATCATCTCCAGGCTGAACGCGGTGGCGTGGTCGTTGAAGACGAGAAAGATCACGTCGGGCGTGTTGTCCTTCAGCCACTGCTTGGAGTAGTCGTAACCCTGGAACAGCGGCTGCCAGTACGGCTCGGTGGTCTTGCCCAGGTCGAGCGCGGCGCCGATGGCGGGCACGTGGCTGGTGTAGACGGAGGCGGTGATGCGTGCCATCTCAAAGACCCACTTTCGTGCTGCTGCCTTGCGGCTGGCGGTGCGCCTGCGCCGTGCCGTCTTCGCCGACGTAACGGTTGCCTTCGACCGAGCGGCCGCCCTTGATCATCATGTCGCGGTATTCCTCTTCGGTCATGCCGGTCATGCTGCCGGCCATCTGCTGGAAGCTCTTGCCGAGCGTGGCGCCGATCTTGGCCAGGAAGTAGATGTTGCCGCCGGCCGCAATGCAGCGGTTCAGGTCGCGCGCCAGCACGGCCAGCTTCTGCTCCTCGGTCATCGGCCATTCGTCCAAGTAGGCACGCTCGTTGGCCTTGAAGCGCTCGCGGTTGGGCGCCTTCATCAGCGACATGCAGAACTGGTTCAGGTGGTAGCCCTTGCGCGATTGTTCGGCGTCGAAGATGGTTGTGCCGGGCACGTCGAGATAAGGTTTGTCGAGTGGCATCAGTGGCCTCCTGTCAGGGTACGCATTCAAAACTCGCGGCCTGCGCCGCATCGCCGCCCTTGAAGCGCGGCCAGCGCGGCCACTCGCACAGCGGGCGCGCGCGGGTCACCGGGAACGGGGCCTTCAACTCCTGTTCGACGATCTGCAAGCCGGCCGGCGCCTTGCCGCGCTCAACCCAGTCGGCCAGCGCGGCGAGCATGTCCACGTTGCCCGGCGCGCCGCTGCCCACGTGGTCCACACCCGGCGCGGTGTAGAGCTTCAGGAAGCGATCGACATTGGGCTGGCCGAGCCGTGCCACCACCGACTGGTAGTAGCCGATGCCGGCATACGGGCTCTGCGCATAGTCGGCCATGTTCTCCAGCATCAGCAGCTTGCCGCCGCGGGCGGCGAACGGGCTCAGGTCGGGGCTGGTCGCGTCCATCAGCGCCGAGACCTCGCGCACCCGCTCGGCAAACTTCTCGGGCGTGTAATGCATCAGGTCGAACTTCGGGTCGCGCGCATAGAAGTACTGGATCGCACCGCTGCCGAACTGCCACGCGATGCCGTTGTTCGGCAGCGGCGGCATGGTGGGCGAGGCGCCGCCGAGCCACCACGCGCTCCAGCCCCCGGTCGGGCCGAAGGCAGGCGTCGCTTCGCCGGACACGCCCCAGCCGGGGTACTCGGTCACGCCGTTGGCGAGTGGGAACGAGAAGCGGAACGGTGAGTGCAAGGTCTGCACGGCCGTGACCTGGGCTTCGCTCAGGCAGGCATCGCCGCCGGCACCGGCCGCACAACGAAGCTTCGTGATGTCGAAGCGCTGCCTGCAGCCGACCGCGTCGGACACCAGGCCGTCGGCCAGGCCGTCGCCGGCATCGCAGGCGGCGAGCACCGCGTCGCCCACCAGCTTGACCTGGGCCGGGCGCAGCCAGCCATCACCCATCGAGGCAAAGCCGGCGCGCGTGCCGGCGTGCTGCAGCCCGGTCCAGTTGATGACGGGCACGCGGCTGAAGATGCCGTTGAAGTCGTCCGGGTAGCGTTGCGCCATCGTCAGCGCCTCGCGCCCGCCTTCGGAGCTGCCGAGGAAGTAGCTCTTGACCGGCCGACGGTCGTAGGCGCGCCAGGCCATCAGCATGGCCACGTCGCGCACCTTCTTGTACGAGGCGTGCGAGAAGTTCAGCAGCGCTTCGTCGTTCAGCGCAAAGGCCTGCGGCGGCTGCCCCTGCGCGGTCTGGTGGCCCGAGTCGGTGCCCACCGTCATGTAGCCCTGCGCCAGCGGCGACGGGGTGTCGAAGCGCGCGGCCGGCAGCAAGCTCAGCCCGGTGATCAGCGTGCCGTTGAAGCCGCCGCCGCCGTACTGCACCAGGCGGCCGTTCCATTGCACCGGCAGGTTGACCTGGAAGCGGATCACCGGCGCCTTGGGGTCGAGCGGGTCGATCGCGCCGATCACGCGGCAGTGCGCGGGTGTTGCGGGCGTGACCCGCGCTGCCGGCGTCGGCCCGCGTTCGGCCACGGCCAGCGGCGGGGCCGCGACCAGGGTGGCTGACTCGATGCGCGCCGAGCCGCTGGGGATGGTGATGTCGCTGGCGGGCACCGGCGCCACCATCTCGGTGCAGCGGCCGGCCGGGTCTTTGCCCAGGTCGCGCGGCGAGGCGTCGGGGTCGGTGGCGGCGCAGGCGGCCAGCAGCGCGGTGGCGGCCAGGGCCAGCGCGGCGTCGGCCGAACGTGTTCTTCTTCT
>JANOQS010000185.1:0-5014 GCA_031414975.1 Methylibium sp.
TACCTCGCGCCGATCATCAGCGTGAAGGTGGTGGCCAGCCTGGACGAGGCGATGGCGCACATCCACCGCTACGGCTCGCACCACACCGATGCGATCCTGACGCAGAACCACGCGCACGCGATGCGCTTCCTGCGCGAGGTCGATTCGGCCAGCGTGATGGTCAACGCCTCGACGCGCTTTGCCGACGGCTTCGAGTACGGCCTGGGCGCCGAAATCGGCATCAGCACCGACAAGTTCCACGCCCGCGGGCCGGTCGGGCTGGAGGGGTTGACGTCGATGAAGTGGGTCGTGCTGGGCAACGGCGAAATCCGCCTTTGATGACGACCCCTCGGCCGACGGGTACGCCGGCCGATCCCCCGAGGGGATGCGGGCCGGCTTGGGAGCGGCCCGGCGCTCGGCCCGCTTCGCCGCGTCAAACGGTCATACCGCGCACCACCTGCTTCACCAGCGCCCGCACGAAAGCCGCATCGATGCCGGCGTGCCCCATCAGCACGCGGAAGAACAGCGCGCCGTAGACCTGGTCCAGCGCCACCTCCACGTCCAGCCCGGCGCGCAGTTCGCCCGCCTGCATGGCTTCTTCGAGCAAGGCCTTGCCCTCGCTGCGCCGCGCCAGCACGAAGTGGTGGCGGAAGGCTTTCGCGACCTCGGTATCGGGGTCGGCCGCGGCGATCATCGCGGTCACGTTGCGGCCCTGGCGCGAGACCAGCGTTTCGCTCACCGCCAGCAACTGCTGTTCGAGCGCGCGCAGCGGCGAACGTTTGCGCACGGCCGCTTTCGGCAGCGCCGCATCGTCCATCAGCGCAGCCATCGCGACCGCGTGGCGATTCGGCCACCAGCGGTAGACGGTCGGCTTGCCGACGCCGGCACGCTCGGCCACCGCCTCCATCGTGAGCCCGGCCGGGCCGGCCTCGTTCATCAACTCGCGCGCGGCACGCAGGATCGCGTCGCGGATCTGCGGGCTGCGCGGCCGGCCTCGGCTGCGAGGCAGCGCCCCAGGTTCGGGATCGGGCTTGACAGGGTCGGCCATTTATGGAACGCTACGTAATGTAATTTATCAACCAGTGTAGCGAAGGAAGCGCCATGACTGCCACCCCCTCGATCCCTGCCACCGGCCCGCTGACGCCCCACCTCGTCATTCGCGGCGCGGCCCGGGCGATGTTGTTCTACGCCAAGGTGTTCGGCGCGCGCGAGGACTTCTCGCTGCTGGAACCCAGCGGCAAGGTCGGCCATGCCGAAATGCTGATCGGCGACTCGCGCCTGATGCTGGCCGACGAGTACCCCGACTTCGGCGCGCTCGCCCCCGGCTCGGTGGGCGGCACCCCGGTGGCGCTGCACCTGTACGTGGCCGACGTCGATGCGACGATCGCGCTGGCCGAGGCCCATGGCGCCACCGTGCTGCGCGCCGCCAAGGACGAGTTCTACGGAGACCGCAGCGGCACCGTGCTCGACCCGTTCGGCCACCGCTGGAATCTGGCCACGCGCAAGGACACCGTCAGCCCGGCCGAGATGCAGCGGCGCTGGACGGCGATGCTGATCGGCGGCTGAGCGGCGGCTGATCGACTGATCAGGGGCGTAATTTTCACAAGGCAGAATCGGCCATGACCGATCCACGCCGCGCCCTTGTGCTGTTCTCCGGAGGCCAGGACTCCACCGCCTGCCTGGCCTGGGCGCTGGAGCGTTATGCGCACGTCGAGACCATCGGCTTCGCGTACGCGCAGCGCCACCTCGTCGAACTCGAAGCACGCCAGTTCGTGCTGCTGCAGTTGCGCGCCCAGTTCCCCTGCTGGGCGCCGCGGCTGGGGCAAGACCACGTGCTCGACCTGTCGCTGCTGGCACAGATCTCCGACACCGCGCTGACCGACGAGCGCGCCATCGAGATGGACGCCAACGGCCTGCCCAACACCTTCGTGCCGGGCCGCAACCTGCTGTTCTTCACTTTTGCCGCCACGGTGGCCTACCGGCGCGGCTTGAACGTGCTGGTCGGCGGCATGTGCGAGACCGACTTTTCCGGCTACCCCGACTGCCGCGACAACGCGCTCAAGTCGCTGCAGGTGGCGTTGAGCCTGGGCCTGGACACGCCGATGACCGTGGAGACCCCGCTGATGTGGTTGGACAAGGCGCAGACCTGGGGCTTCAGCGCCGCGCTGGGCGGCGAAGCGCTGAACGCGCTGATCGTCGAGCACACCCACACCTGCTACCTGGGCGACCGGATCCACAAACACTCATGGGGCTACGGCTGCGGCCACTGCCCGGCCTGCGCACTGCGCGGGCGCGGCTACAAGGCCTGGCGCGCCAACGGCGACCAGCCGTTCCAGGACACGCAACCGGATGCGGGCGAGGACTCGGGTGTGGACGCAGGTGCAGGTGCAGGTGCAGGTGCTACAGGTGCAGGTGCAGGTGCGGGCGCAGGTTCCAGCGCGCCCCCGACCCGCTGAGCTTCGCCGCGCTTCACCAAGGCAGGTGCCCTGAGGTCATGGCCATGAGCAGTGCGCAGATCACCGTCGTGGCGCTGGCCGCCGTGCTGTTGTTCTGGGCCGTCGGCGCTTACAACCGCTTGATGGAATTGCGCAACCACATCCTGCGCGGGTTCGCGCCGCTGGACCAGCAGCTGGGCCTGCGCCATGCACTGCTTCAGCGCCAGATCGACGCGCTGGAGCCGCTGCTGCCGGAGCATTTCGAAACCCTCGCGGCGCTGCGGGCGGCCTGCGTGCAGGCTCAGGCGGCGGCCAGCCTTGCACGCAGCCGCCCGGGCGCCAGCGGCGCGGTGAACAGCCTGCGCCTGGCCGAAGACATTCTGGTCACGGCCCGCGCCAAATTGCCGCCGATGGCACCGCAGGACCCGGCGCTTCCGGATCTGGTGGATCTGGACCAACGGATCGCCGCTGCCGATGCGGCGTTGCAGTTCGCACGCGACCGTTTCAACGACGCCGTGATGGAGTACAACCGGGCGGTGCAACAATTCCCCACCCGGCTGCTCGCCGGCTTGTTCGGGTTTGGGTTGGCGGGCGCTTTGTAGCGCGATGGGTTTGTTGACCCCCAAAAGAGGCTTCGCTTTGACACAGCAATCGGGCACCCGGGCTGAACCCGCCGATGTCGCACCCCGGCCCTTGGCGACCGTCGCCGACGCCGTGGGTTTGCGCGCCGCCTTGCTGGCGCTGCTGGTGCCGCCGGGCAGCCGCCGCCCGGCGCTGGCCTGGCAGGTCGAGACGGCGGGCAGCCCGCAAGCCCCGGCGCTGCGCGACGAGGTGAACGACTTGCCGCCCGTCGACCGCCTGCCCTGGTTCGAGAAGCTGCTGGTGCGCATGGCGCGCCAGCCGCTCATCGAGCGCCAGTTGCTGCTCGAAGCGGCGCGCCGCATCATGCGCGCGCGCGGCGCGGCCTGGCCGATCGACACCCTGCACTGGCTGCTGATGCGCCAGCGCCTGGGTGAACAGGGCACGCTGGCGGCGCCCGCGCCGGCCGATGTCGCGTACTCGCAGTTGCCCGAAGACGACGTGCACGCGATCGCGCGCTACACCGCCTTCCTGGCCCGGCTCGTGCCCAGCGCGATCATCGCCCGCAACGGCCACGCCGCCTGGTATGCGGCCGTGATGGCCACCTGGCAGGGCCGCGTGCCGGTGCCGCCCTGCGACCCCGCGCCCGACGGCGACGCGCTGGTTCAGGCGCTGCGCCAGATCCAGTCGCTGCCCTGGCTGCAGCGGCCGATGATCGTGCGCGCGTGGGTCAGCGCCGCGCTCAAGCACAGCCATGACGGGCGCCTGGCGATCGAAGCCGCCGACGCGCTGCGCATGAGTTGCACGCTGCTGGATTCCCCGATGCCGCCCGAGCTGGCGGCCCACTACATTCAAAGCCCCCTGAAGTGAAGGAGATTCCGATGAGGCCACCGATCAACGACTGGCCGGCAGGGCGTCCTGCCGCCAGGCTGGCGCTGCTGGCTGGCCTGCTTGCAGCCGCCGGCTCGCCCGCCGCGCACGCCCAGACCTCCGCCGCGCTGCAGGCACGCAGCCTGGCCGCCACCTGCGCCAGTTGCCACGGCACCGCTGGCCGCGCGGTAGACGGCGCGGCCGTGCCCGGCCTGGCCGGCCTGCCGGCGCCCTACATGGTCGAGCAGATGAAGGCCTTCAAGAGCGGCGCGCGCACCGCCACGGTGATGCACCAGATCGCCAAGGGCTACAGCGATGCGCAGATCGACCAGCTCGCGGCTTACTACGCCGCGCAGAAGAAGTAAGGACGGCGCCATGAACATGCAACGACGTGATCTGCTGAAGGCGGCCGGTGGCCTGGGTGCCGGCATCGGCCTGTTCGGCCTGACCGGCTGCGCGATGAACAAGGTCGGCACACCCGACAAGGCGCGTGTGCTGGTGGTGGGCGGTGGCTACGGCGGCGCCACCGCGGCCAAGTACGTGCGGCTGCTGTCGGACTACAGAATAGACGTGGTGCTGGTCGAACCGAACGAGTCGTTCGTCTCGTGCCCGATGTCCAACCTGGTGCTCGGCGGCAGCCGGGTCATGGCCGACATCACCGTGCCCTACACCTCGCTAGTCAAGTCACACGGCGTGACGGTCGTCAAAGACATGGTCGCCAGCATCGACACCGCGAAGAAGACCGCCGTGCTCGCCTCGGGCGCCAGCATCCGCTACGACAAGCTGGTGCTCTCGCCTGGCGTCGATCTGATGTGGGACGGCGTGGCGGGCTTGAAGGACGCGAACGCGCAAGGCCGCATCCTGCAGGCCTGGAAGGCCGGGCCCGAAACGCTGGCGCTGCGCAGGCAGCTCGAAGCCATGCCCGACGGCGGCGTTTACGCCATCACCGTGCCCGAAGCACCCTACCGCTGCCCGCCCGGCCCGTACGAACGCGCCTGCCAGGTGGCGAGCTACTTCAGCGCGGCCAAGCCGAAGAGCAAAGTGCTGATCCTCGACGCCAACCCCGACGTCACCTCGAAGGGCGCGCTGTTCAAGAAGGTCTGGGCCGAGCAGTACAAGGGCATGGTCGAGTTCCGCGGCCAGCACAAGGC
>JANOQS010000186.1:0-20491 GCA_031414975.1 Methylibium sp.
CGCTTGCTTCGCAGCGCTACGCTCAAACAGGCGGCGACAAGTCAGTTCACGAAGCGCGCTGCGCGCGGGGGCCACGAGCCTTCCGCTCCTCAGCGCCGAAGAGGCGCCCTCCGACCTGCCCGAACGCACCTTTGCGGCACCGGCTTTTGTGTTTGCGGCAAAGAGCGAAAGCGGTACCGCCTGCCGCGAGCCGCGCCAACGCCAGCAGGCCGCCGACAACTTGCAACCAAGGGACGAGGCTTAAGCAACGTGCTGCAAAAAGTCATCCGCTCCACCATCATCGACGCCCCCATCGCCCGCGTCTGGGCGGTGCTGCGCGACTTCAACAGTCACGACCAGTGGCACACCGTGGTCGACCAGAGTCGCATTGAAGCCAACGAACGCAGCGACCAGGTGGGCTGCGTGCGCAACTTCACCTTGAAAGACGGCAACCGCATCCGCGAGCAGTTGCTGACGCTGGACGACACCGACTACAAGAGCACCTACTGCATCGTCGAAGCCACCGTGCCGCTGCAGCGCTACGTGGCCACCGTCACGCTGAAACCCGTGACCGACGGCAACCGCACCTTCTGGCATTGGGAATCGACCTTCGCCACGCCGCCCGGCATGGAGCGCGAACTGCACGACATGGTGGCGCAAGGCGTCTACGAAGCCGGCTTCGAGAACCTGCGCCGCCACCTGCGTGCCGGTGGTGACCTGCAACCCCGCGGCGCAGCGCCGATGCCTCGCGCGTTGCCGATGCCGATGCGCAGAGTCAAGGTCAGTCGCTACGGCGACGCCGACGTGCTGCAACCCGAAGATGGCGAAGCGCCCGCACCCGGGCCGGGCGAAGTGCGCATCCGCCAGCGCGCGATCGGCATCAACTTCATCGACGTGTACCTGCGCCGCGGCTGGATCGCGCCGATGCTCAGCCCTGGGGGCACCCTCGGCATGGAAGCCGCCGGCAGCGTGCTCGATGTGGGCGAGGGCGCAGGCATGACAAATGGCCTGCTGCCCGGCGACCGCGTGGCCTACCTGGGCCCGGTGCCCGGCGCCTACTGCAGCGTGCGCAGCGTGCCGGCAGACTGGGTCGTGCGCCTGCCGGCGGCAGTGGAAGACGACGTGGCCGCCGCGCTGCTGCTCAAGGGCCTGACCGCCGACTACCTGTTGCGCGACGTCGGCCGCGTGCGCCCCGGTGCGCGCTGGCTCGTGCATGCCGCTGCCGGTGGCGTGGGCCTGCTGCTGTGCGCGTGGGCGCGCAAGCTGGGGGCGCGCGTGATCGGCACGGTGTCGTCCGACGAGAAAGCGCGCATCGCGCGCGAGCACGGCTGCGAGCACGTGATCGTGACGCGCGACTACGTCTTTGCCGACGCCGTGCAGCGCCATTTCGGCGGCGGCGCCGACGTGATCGTCGACGGCTTGGGCGAGGCGGCCAGAGAAGAGAACTTCAACGCGATCGCGCCGTGCGGCCACTGGATCAGCCTGGGCAACGCCACCGGCGCGCTGCAACCCATCGCGCCGGGCTGGCTGCTGCAGAAGTCGGCCACGTTCTCGAGCCCGGTGGTGTTTGCCTACGTCGCCACGCCCGCCGCATTGGCCGAACGCGCACAACGCGTGTGGGATACGCTCGCCGACGGCACGCTCAAGCGGCCGATGATCGAGCGCTTCTCGCTCGACGCCGCGGCGCAGGCGCACGCGCGGCTGGAGTCGCGCGCCACAGTGGGTGCGCTGGTGCTGGTGGCGTAGCCCAACGGCCGAGGCGCTCAGCCCGGGCGGAGCTTTTGCTCGGCCAGCAGCGCCAGCAGGCTGGCACCCAGCGTCAGGGCCTGGTCGTTGAAGTCGTAGCCCGGGTGATGCACCTCGCAGGCGCCGGCCGCGTCGCCGTTGCCGATCAGCACATAGCAGCCCGGCACACGGTCGAGCATGAACGAGAAGTCGTCCGAGGCCATCACCAGCGGCGGCGCGCGGTCCAGGTTGGCAGCGCCCACGAGTTCCTCGCACAGGGCCGCCGCGAACGCCGCCTGTTCGGCATCGTTGATCAGCGGCGCGACGTCGACGCGGAATTCGACCTCGGCACGCGCCCCCAGGCCCGCAGCCAGGTGCTCGACCGTGCGCCGCATGTGGCCTTCGATGGTGTGCAGCAGTTCCGTCCGGAAGGCGCGCACCGTGCCGCGCAACAGCGCGGTCTGCGGGATCACGTTGTAGGCGTTGCCGGCGTGGAACTGGGTGATCGACAGCACCGCACTGTCGACCGGCGCGATGTTGCGCGAGACGATCATCTGCAGCGCGGTGGCCACGTGCGCGCCGACCATCAGCGCATCGACGCCGGATTCGGGCCGCGCGCCGTGCGCCCCGACCCCGGTGATGTCGATGTCGAAGCGCGCGCTGCCGGCCAAGGCCGGCCCGCTGCGTAGCGCGAAGCGACCGACCGCGAGCTTCGGCCGGTTGTGCAGGGCGAAGATCGTGTCGCAGGGAAAACGCTCGAACAGGCCGTCGGCGAGCATGGCCCGGGCGCCGCCGAGCCCTTCTTCGGCGGGCTGGAAGATCAGGTGCACGGTGCCGTCGAAGCGGCGCGTGCCGGCCAGGTACTGCGCCGCGCCCAGCAGCATGGCGGTGTGGCCGTCGTGGCCGCAGGCGTGCATGCGCCCGTCGTGCACCGAGCGGTGGGCGAACCGGTTGAGTTCGGTGATCGGCAGCGCGTCCATGTCGGCGCGCAGGCCGACTCGGCGCATCGACGTGCCGTGCCGCAGCACGCCCACCACGCCGGTCTTGCCGATGTCCCGGTGCACCTCGCAGCCGAAGGCTTCGAGCCGCTGTGCGATCCATTCGGCGGTTCGCGTCTCCTCGAAGCCGAGCTCCGGGTGGCTGTGCAGGTCGTGGCGCCAGGCCGTCATGTCGGCGTGCCGGGCGGCGATCTCGGCCGGCAGCGTGGGCGGCAGGCCGTCGGCGGTGCTCATTCCTGCGGAATGGCGTAGTCGCTGACGAAGGTCCGCCAGGCCAGCGTGTCGCGCGCCACCACGGCCGAGAGCTGCTCCGGTGTCGACCCCTCGGGCTGGATCGCGAGCTTGTCGAACTGCGCACGCAGGGTGGCATCCGCCAGCGCCGACGCCACCTCTCTCGACAACCGGGCGGCCAGCGCGGCCGGCGTGTTGGGCGGCGCGAAGATCGCCTGCCAGGTCGGCAGCGTGATCGAAGACAGACCCGCCTCCTTGAGCGTGGGCACGTCCGGCGCCAGCGCGCTGCGCTGCGGCTGCAGCACCGCCAGCATGCGCAGCTTGCCGTCCTTGACGTGCGGCAGGCCACTGCTCATCGGCCCGAAGTTCAGCTGCACCCGTCCGCCGATCAGGTCGGGCATCAGCTGCGCGCCGCCCTTGTAGGGCACGCGCACGATCCTGGTTCCGGTCGCCTGGGTGAACTTGGTCGTCGCCATGTAGTCGCCCAGCGAGCCGGTGGCATAACTGAGCTGGTCCGGGTGGCTGCGCGCATGGTCGATCAGTTCGGCCACCGACCTGGCCGGCACGTCCGCATGAACGAACAGCGCGTACTCCAGGTGCCCGACGATGGACACCGGCGTCAGCTCGGTGAGCGACTGGTACGGCGCCCCCTTCTGCACCAGCGCCAGGCCCGACATCGAGGCCAGCGTCCACATCAGGGTGTGGCCGTCCGGCGCGGCGGCCATCAGCGCCTGCGCTGCCAGCGCACCGCTGGCACCCGGCTTGTTCTCGACCACGACCGCCTGCCCCATGGCCTTGGCCAAGGCCAGCCCGAGCAGGCGCGCTGCCGCGTCCGAGGTGCCGCCGGCCGGCGTGGGCACGATCAGGCGGATTTCCCTGCTCGGGTAGGGCGACTGCGCATGCGCCGGAGCCACGGCCAGC
This sequence comes from Methylibium sp., assembly GCA_031414975.1. Classification (GTDB taxonomy): domain Bacteria; phylum Pseudomonadota; class Gammaproteobacteria; order Burkholderiales; family Burkholderiaceae_C; genus LGRD01. The sequence continues at coordinate 3,855 of JANOQS010000186.1, forward strand.
GCGGACCAGAACGCCGCCGAGAAGAGACCAGCCGAAAGGGTGTGCAGGAGGTGTCTCATGGTGCAAGCTCCGTCGGTGAATGGGGTGGACTGTGGCCCCGATGCGTCTTTGGCGGAAGATGCCGGCTGGAAAGCCGAGCATGAACTTTTGGTTAACGCACCGCCTGAGGGGCAGAGAGGGGCAGAGGGCAACATGGACAAGCTTCGCGCCTTGCAGTACTTCGTGGCCGCCGCCGACGCGGGCAGCTTCACCGCGGCGGCGCGCCGGCTCGAGCTGAGCGTGCCGGCGGTCCAGAAGCTGGTCAGCGCGCTCGAGCGCAGCCTGGGTGTGACCCTGTTCGAGCGCAGCGCGCAGGGGCTGACCTTGACCCACAGCGGCGCGAGCTACCTCGACTCGTGCCAGCCGCTGCTGCAGGAGCTGGCCGCCGCCGACGAGGCGCTCAGCCGCTCGGCCCTGCGCCCCAGCGGCACGCTGGTGGTGGGGGCCCATGCGCAGCTGGCGCACCACGTGCTGCTGCCCGCGCTGGGGCACTTCCATGCCCGCCACCCGGACATCCAGATCGACCTGCGCATCATTCACCGGCTCAGCGACGCCGATGCCGGTGCGGCCGATGTCTTCGTGGTGCATGGCTGGCCCGAGGCCAACGAGTTCGTGCATCGGCCGATGGGGTTGGCCAAGTCGCTGATCGTTGCATCGCCGGAGTATTGGGCGGCCCATGGCGTGCCGCAACACCCGTCGGAGCTGCAGCGCCATGTGTGCCTGCTGCTGCGCAACCCGGCGGGCACGCTGCTCGACCTGTGGGAATTCGAACGCCGGGACGAGAAGGTGGCCGTGCAGGCCAACGGCTGGCTGTGCAGCAACGCCCGCGAGCTGCTGCTGGACGCGCTGATCACCGGCGCCGGCGTGGCACGCTTCAACCAGGTCACGTCGAGCGCCCATCTGCAGAGCGGGCGGCTGGTGCCGGTGTTGCTCGACTGGGAGGTGAAGGGCGGCGCGCCGGTCAACCTGCTGTACCGACCCAACGTGCGGCGCACGCCGCGCGTGCGGCTGTTCATCGACTTCATGACGGCCCTGCTGCGCGACCTGGAAGCCGATGGCGCCAGCGTCGCCCAATGGCCCTATGCCGAGGCGCCCCACTGGTACCGGCGCGGCTACGCGCGGGCGTCTTCGGCGTTGCGGCGGCGCGGTTGAGGCCTGGCCCGCCGGCCTGCACTATCCTCGCCGCATGAACCGCCCCAAACCCTTTTCGATGATCCGCGAGTTCCACCTCGCGGACTGGTTCACCTTGGCCAACGCGGTCTGCGGCGTGGGCGCGCTGTTCTCGGTCATGACCTACCTGCAGACGGGCGACGTGCTGCACGTCTACTTCGCCTGTGCGCTGGTGCCGCTGGCGCTGGTGTTCGACGTGCTCGACGGCCGCATCGCGCGCTGGCGCCAGCGCAGCTCGGCGATGGGGCGCGAGCTCGACTCGCTGGCCGACATCATCTCCTTCGGCGTGGCGCCCGCGGCCATCGCCTACGGTTGCGGCATGCAGGGGCTGTACGACCGCGTGGTGCTGGGGTTCTTCGTCGCCTGCGGCGTGTCGCGGCTGGCGCGTTACAACGTGACGGCCGAAGCGCTGTCCGAGGGCGGCGACAAGGTCAAGTACTTCGAGGGCACGCCCATCCCGACCTCGCTGGTGCTGGTGATGGTGCTGGCCGCGGCGGCCTGGCAGGGCGCGCTGGGCGACCGGCTGTGGTTCGGCGTGGTCGAGATCGCCGGCTTCCGTCTGCACCCGCTGGTGCTGCTGTTCGCGCTGTCGGGATCCTTGATGGTCAGCCGCATCCGCGTCCCGAAGATGTAACGCATTGCTGCAGCGCCCCACCCTGACGGCGCTGTCCTACAGACACCCGTTCCGTCGGGCGCTAACTTGCGGCGTCAGCCACTCCCGGTTCGCCCGCCCATGAACGCAGACGCTCGAGCAGCGTCGTCCGGCACCTCGCCGCCTGCGCCGGCTGGGTTGCCCGACGGCTACCGAATCGGCAGTTTCGAGCTGCAGTCGGTGTGGCAACGCAGTGCCACGGCGGTGGTCTATCGCGCCTGGGACCATGCGTTGGTGCGGCCGGTGGCGCTCAAGGAATACCTGCCTGCGGCCTGGGCGCTGCGCGAGCCCGACGGCGAGGTGCGCGCCGTCAGCCCGGGCACCGCGGCGGCGTTCGAGCGCGGCCGCCAGGCCTTCATCGACGAGGCGCGCACCTTGGCGCGCTGCGACCACCCTTCGCTGCTGCGCGTGTACGAGTTGCTGGAGACGGGCGGCACGGCCTGGCGCGTGATGCCCTGGTATACCGGCCTGGCGCTGCAGGAAGTGCGGCGCAGAACAGCCGGCCCGTTTGGCGAGCCCGCGCTGCGCGGCCTGCTCGACAAGCTGCTCGGCGCGCTGCACGCCTACCAGCGCGCGGGCGGCGTACACCGCGGCGTCAACCCGGCGCAGGTGCTGCTGCTGGAGGATGATCAGGTGCTGCTGCTGGGCCCCGGCGCGGCGGGTACCGCAGCGCAGGCGGGCGAGGCCGGTATGTCGGCGCGCCGCCGGGAATCTGCCTACGCCCCGCCCGAGCAGACCCACCCCAAGGGCCAGCCGCAAGGGCCGTGGACCGACTTCTATGCCCTGGCGGCGCTGGCGCGCTTTTGCATCACCGGCTTGCCACTGCCCCCACCGGCAGCCGTCTCTACCACGCCGGAGCCGCTGGCCGCCGCGATCGAAACCCTGTTCCCCGGCCAGCCGGCGGTGCGTTATGCGGACGAACTGCTGCGCGCGCTGGACGCGGCGATGGCGCACGACATCAGCCAGCGGCCGCAGACGGCGGCGCAGTTTCGCGAGCGTGTGCTCGGCGCGCCGCAGGCTGCGCCGGTGGCACCGGTGGCACCGGTGGCACTGGTGACATGGGCGGCTCCAGGGGCTCCGTCGGCCGACTCGTTCCATGCGGTCGACCCGGCCATGCAGAACGCGATCCGCCACGTGATCGATTCGATCGACGCGCCGCCGGAGCCTGCGTCGGATGCAGCCGCCGGCCCAGCGCGATGGCAAGCCGACCCGGCGGAGCGCATCGGCCTGCACGGAGACTTGGGGATCAAGCCGCGCAAGACTGGGCGCAGCCGCACGCTGCTTCAGGCCGGCATTGCGCTGGTCGTGGTCGTGGGGCTCGGCTTCAGCACGCTGGATTTCATCGGCCCGCACTGGCCGCCGATGGCGATGCTGCGGGTTCCGGTACTGTCCCCGTCGGAAGACGCTGCACCGCCGCCCCCACCCGTGGCTGCGGCGCCGCAGAACGCCCCGGTGGCCGTGATCGCGGCGGCTGCGCCGTCGCCACCGGTGCTGGCCCTGCCTGCTCCGCCGCCCGCAAAGGCCGCAATCGCACCCGCAGCGGCAAGGGCGGCAACCGGGTCGCCCGCGTCACCAACATCACCCGTCCCGCCCGCACCCACTGCACCACCCGCGGCAAAAGCGAATGCGCCCGCGGGAACGCCCACCACTCCCACCACCGGCCCGCGCCAGGCGTGCGGCGCGCGCAGCGCGTTTTCGCTCTACCGCTGCATGCAGCAGCAATGCGATCTGGCCAAGTGGCGGCAGCACGGGCAATGCCTGCAGTTCGAGGCGACGGACCGCGTGGATTGATCTGGGTAAACCCGGCCCCAAAACTGTAAAGCCGGCAACAGTTGCGCCCCGGCCCGCGGCTCACACTGGCCGGCGGTGCCCACATCACAACCAGGAGACAAGCAACATGATCACCACCCATCCAACCGCCTGGACACGCGGCGCGGCCAGCGCACTGTGCGGCCTCTTCATCGCCGGCGCCGCGAGCGCCCACGATGACGAACGCAAGGGCGGTCACGACTGGCATGGCTGGAAGCACCAGGCGGGCCGCTGCGAAGCGCTGGTGGGCAAGACAATCGGTGGCGCGACATTGAGCGCCGCCGACGTGGTGTATGCCACCGCCACCGCACCCACCTACTGCCGTGTGCGCGGGCTCATCGCGCCCAAGCTGAATTTCGAGTTGCGCTTGCCGAGAAAGTGGAACCACAAGCTCCACTACGGTGGCGGTGGCGGCTACAACGGCGCCATTCCACCGGCCAACGACGCTGCCTTGAACCAGGGTTACGCCCAGGTCAGCAGCGACTCGGGCCACCAGGGCAGTTTTCTCGATGCTTCGTTCGTGGTGAACGATCCGCTCGCAGCACAACTGTTCGGTTCACTCTCGGTGCCCACCGTCACCGCGGCGGCGCACGAGATCGTGCGCGTGCACTACCGCCAGCGCGCCAAGCGCGCGTACTTCGAGGGCTGCTCCAACGGCGGCCGCGAAGCGCTGATGAACGTGCAGCGCTACCCGAGCCTGTTCGACGGCGTGATCTCGCGCGCGCCGGCCTACAACTGGGTCGGCATCATGGGCGCGTTCAACCGCACCGCCAAGGCCCTGGCCGCGCCCGGCGGCGCGATGAGCCCGGCCAAGGTGGCCACCCTGGCGAACGCCGTGCTGGGCGCCTGCGATGCGCTCGACGGCGTGGCCGACGGCGTGGTCTCCAACCCGAATGCCTGCAGCTTCGACCCGGCGAGCCTGCGCTGCGCCGGTGGCGCCGATACCGGTGACGCCTGCCTGTCCGACCCGCAGCTTGCGGTCGTCGCGTCGTGGACGTCCCCGTCGTCATCGGCTGGCGGCACGTACCACTACCCCGGCTGGCCGCTCAGCGGCAACGAGAACGTGCCCGGCGCGTGGGACGCCTGGACGAGCGGCGTGCCCGCACTGCAGTTCCTGTTCCAGGACACCACGGTCAAACACTACCTGGCCAAGGATCCGGCCGCCAACTCGCTGCTCTACAACCTGGACAGCAACCCCGCCGCGCTGGCCGCGATGTCGGCACTGAACGACGCCACCAACGCCCACCTGCACCCCTTCATCGGGGCCGGCGGCAAGCTGATCCTCTGGCACGGCGGCAACGATTCCGCGCTGAGCTACAGCGCGACGACCGAGTACTACCAGCAGGTCGTCTCCGCCGTGGGCGGGCAGGCCAACGCCGACCAGTTCTCGCGCTACTACATCGCCCCCGGCGTGAACCACTGCGCCGGCGGGCCGGGGGCTGATTCGTCCGACCTGCTCAGTGCGCTCGACAAGTGGGTGACCCGAGGCCACGCGCCGCAAACGCTCAAGGCCCGGCGCGTCGACGCCACCACCGGCCAGACGGTGCTGACACGCCCCTTGTGCGTGTACCCGGCCTACCCGCGCTACGACGGCAGGGGCGACCCGAACCTGGCCCGCAACTACGACTGCGTCGCACCTTGACGGGCACACAGCCAGCACGTCAATGCAGGCTCCCCAGGCGCTGCAGCTCCTGGGGGTCGTGGATCAACACCGTTCCATAAGCCACGCTCAGCACGCCGCGCCGCTCCAGTTCGTGCAGGGCGCGGTTCGCGGTCGGGCGCGAGATGCCGGCCAGTTGCGCCACCTCGTCTTGCGACAGCGGCAGGCGCCGCGTGGTGCGCGGGTACAGCCGCTCGTCGAACAGCTCGCCCAGGCAACGCGCCACATGCTCGCCGGCCTCGCAAAAGCGCAGGTGCTCGCAGCGCTGCACGAATTGCCAGAGCCGCGCGTTCACCAGCCCGAGCAGGAAGCGGTTGAACGCCAGGCTGCTGCCCAGCAGCCACTCGAACGTGGCGCGCGGCAGCAGCCCCAGCGTGGTCTCCTGCGAAGCGATCACATCGAACGGCCAGTGCCCGCCGCGCAGCAGCGCCGCTTCGCCGAACCAGCCACCGGCGGTGATGCCCATCAAGGTGGTCTTGCGACCATCGGCCGCCGCCGCCTCGACCTTGACCAGGCCGCTCGCCACCACCATCCAGTGCTCCACCGGGTCGCCCTTCCAGGCCACGTGCCCGCCGGCCGCGAAGCTGCGCTCATGCAGGTCGTGCTCGATGCGTTCGAGTTCGGATTCGCTGAGGGCGCCTGAAAACGGAGCGGCTCGCGCGAGGTTCTTCAGGCTCGATCCCGATTCGGGTTCGGTTCTGCGGCGGAGACGGTGCGTGGACATCTGGCGCTCCCGATGCGTGGGTGCGAAGGATAGCCCCCGCTTGATATATGAGAGCTCGACGGCAGACGCCATGTCCGGCCATGTTGTCAGATTTGACAACGCAACAAACTGATGGCATTGTTGTCAACAATGAAGGCCGAACTGATCACCCGCTTCAAGGATTTGACGCCAGAGGGTGGCGTGATCGAGTGGGTGGTATGGCGCGTGCCCGAGCCTGTGCCGCCGAGCGACCATGGGTTCAAGTACAGGGCCGTCTATGCGAAAAGTGGCATCAGGGTGATCGGCTTCGACAACGAGCACGGTAAGGGAGACCATTGCCACATCGACGGGGTCGAGCGGCCGTACAGGTTTGTATCGATCGACCAACTGATCGAGGATTTCATCGCCGCCGTCGATGCGGCCAGGAGCAAGACATGACGAAGCGTACCTTGATCATCACGATGACGCCCGATTGGCGCGCTGCGCTGCGCGCCGTCGGCAAGCGTTCTGCCTCACGCAGCTACCAGGGTGAAGTGCTCAATTTCGAGAGTGCGGGCAGTTTCTTCGGCAAGTTGACCGAGAGGCGCTGGGACCTGGTTCATGCATTGCAAGGGCGCGGCCCGATGCCGGTGCGGGAACTGGCGCGCCGGGTGATGCGCGACGTACGGCGAGTGCATGACGACGTGGAGGTGCTCGCCGAACTAGGGCTGGTCGAGCGTACCGACAGTGGCGGAGTGGAGTGTCCTTTCGAGGACGTTCATATCGACATGCGGCTATCGGCTACTTCGCCGTTGCCGGCCTGACCCGCGTCGCTGAACGAAGGGTCCAGGCCAGGTAGCTGAGTGCGGCCGGGCCGCCGCCGTGCGCAGCAAATAGCGGTAGGAGTACTGGAAAGCATGCTCCTCAACGCTGCGGAGCCAATTGCAATCTGAAGAATGACAAAGGCGACTGGTATCTCACTACGCCGGGTTCGGTCACCGTTCTGCGGAGCTTTCAGGATTTGTCAGTGACCTGCGCACTGGAAGGGGCCGGTTCCCGTGCCGGCACTCAAGTAATCGAGATCGCCAGGCAAGGCCCTCAAGCCTGCCACACCCCATACCCCGCCTCCCGCAACCCGATCGCCAGTTCCACCTCCATCTCGCGTGCCGCCTCGTAGGGCATCGGGTTGTAGACCTCGTACAGCGCCGGCAGCAGGCGCAGGCCGTGTTCCAGCACGTAGCGGTTGGCCTGGATGCCGGCCTTGTGCTTGTCGAAGCGCAGGTCGGGCTCCAGGCCGGTCATGCCGACGTAGACGAAGGGTTTGCCGAGTCGGTAGCCGGGGTTGGCGGCGCGGAAGCGCGGCTCGTTCCACACCCGGTCTTGCAGTTCGACCACGTAGACATGGTGGTGGTGGCGCCGGGGTCGCGGCATTCGCTCAGCCCCGCGCCTGCGCCTTCAGCTTGACCAGCAGGCTCACCATCTCCTCGGTCTCCGCGTCGCTCAGCCCGGCTGTCCATTCCTTCACGCTGGCAAAGTCGTCCGCATTGCGCTGCTGCCAGAACGTGTAGTGGTGTTCGGTCAGGCACAGGCGCCGGGCGCGGCGGTCAGCGGGGTCAATGGCGATCTCGATGAAACCCTTGCGTTCCAGCGCCAGCGCAATTTGCTTGACGTTCTGGTGCGTCATGCCCATCGCCTGCGCCACGAACGAGATCGTCGGCGCCTCGGGCTGCGCCTCGATCAGTTGCAGCATTGCCGCCTGCTGGCTGGTGATGCCGGCCGGCGCCAGGGCACGGTCCAGGCGGCCGCGCAGCACCGTCGCGGTGGCCAGCATCAGGCGCAGCAGGCGCACGCGTTGGGCGGTTTTGGGAGGCAGGGCGTTCAGCCCCAGGTCGAGCCAGAGATCGTTGCGGGTTGACATTGACAATATATTACCTTTTAATTCGCCGCATCGCTGCGCTACGGAGGTCGAGATGATTGTTCTGATGCCGAATTGTGGTTTCCTGTCCGAAACCACGCGCATGCTGCACATCGCGCAGGCGCTCCAGAAGCGCGGCGAGAAGGTGGCCCTGGCCAGCCACGGCGGGCCGTACCTGCGGGTGCTGGCCGACGCGGGCATGCCTTGCACGTTGCTCGAGCCGCACATGACCGACGCGCGCTGCGCACGGTTCCTGAAAGACCTGATTCAGATCGGCCGCCCAGGCGTGCGTCTGCAGCCGCCCGACGAAGTGCGCCGCAGCGTGCAGGCCGAGGCAGCCTTCTTCCGCGCCACCGGTGCGCTCATGGCGGTCACCGGCTTCACGCTGACGGCCTACCTGTCGACGCGCGTGGCCGGCATTCCGCTCGCGGCCTCGCACGGGGGTTCGTGGGTGCCGCCGGTGTTCGACCGCGGGCTGGCGCCGGCGCCCACCACCATGCCCATTCCCGGCACCGAGTGGCTGCCACGGTGGCTCAAGCGCCAGTTTGCCAACCGCACCCCCCACCGCATGACGGACCCGGTGAAGTTCCTCAATGTCGTGGCCGCCGAACTGGGCGTGGAGCCGGTGCCCACGCTGGCCGCGCTGATGCTGGCTGAGCTGACCCTGGTGACCGACGCGCCCGAGATCCTGGGCGTGAGCGCGCACGACATGGACGCATGGCGCCCGCACCCGGCCCGCGCCTACCGTGCCGGCTCGCGCCTGACGTACGTGGGCCCGATGTTCGCGAAGCTCGAAATCCCGGTGTCGGCGGCGGTGCAGGTGTTTCTCGACGGCAGCCGGCCCACCGCGTACGTGGTGTTGTCGTCCAGCACACCGAAACTGCTGCGCGCCGTCACCGCCCGCGTGCGCCAGGCCGGCTTGCGCGTGATCGTCGGCGCAACGATTCACGACTTCGGCCCGAATGGCGACGCGGACGTGGTGGTCGCCGGCATCCTGCCCAGTCACGAGGTCATGCCGAAGGTCGACGTGGTGGTGGCCATGGGCGGGCAGGGCAGCGTGCAGACTGCGATGGCCAGTGGCACGCCGCTGGTGGGCATTCCGCTGCACCCCGAACAGGAGCTGAACGTCGACCTCGCCGCCCGGCAAGGCATGGCCGTGGCGATGGCCCCTCGCCACGCGGGCACCGAGTTGATGACCGAGGCGGTGCGCCGCCTCGTGGCCGAGCCATCGTTCCGCCGGCAGGCGCAGCGCGTGCAGCAGCTCTACGCCGGCAGCGATGGCGCCGGCCGCGCGGCCGAGGCGATCACACGCTATCTCGCTGCCACGGCCGGGCAGCGCAGCGCCGCGATCGAGCCCACGTTCAGCCACGCCGCGGCGTGAGGCGCTGCCACGCGCCGCTTGTTAGGCGGCGCGGTCCAAGGTGCGCCCGAACAAGCTGAACAGCCGCTCCCAATGCCGCTCCGCCGCGGCCCGGTTGTAGATGCCGGTGCGCAGCGGAAACACGAAACCGTGCTCCACGCCGGGGTACCACTCGATGCGGTGCGGCGTGCCGGCCGCCTGCAGCCCGGCCTGCAGCTTGGCGATGTCGGCGGGCGGCGCCCACTTGTCGGTCTCGGCGCAGGCAAAGTAGCTTTCACAACGAATCTTTGCCGGCATGCGGTGCGGTGAATCGGGCTGCCCGGTGGCCATGTTGGCGCCGTGGATCGATGCGATGCAGCGCAGCCGCGTGGGAAACGCCGCTGCCGCCCACATCACGAACGGCCCGCTCATGCAGTAACCCACCGCGCCGATGCGGCTCGCGTCGGCGGCCGGATGGGCGTCAACAAATTCCAGCAGCGCCGCGGTGTCGACTTCGGTCGTGGTGCGGTCCAGCGAGGCCATGTGCTCGAACATCACCGCCATCGCTGGCTCGGTGCGTTCCTTCAGCCAGAAGTCGCGCGTGCGGCGGTAGTACAGGTTGGGCAGCACCACGTAGTAGCCGACCGAGGCCAGGCGCCGCGCCATGTCGTGCAACTCTTCGCGCTTGCCGGGGGCGTCCATGTAGAACAGCACGACCGGGAACGGGCCGCCTTCTTCAGGGTGCACGATGAAGCTGTTCATCGCGCCGTCGGCGGTGGGGATGTCAAGGTGGTGTTCGATCATGGTGGGCCTCCTGGGTGGCGAGATGAGAGCAAAGCTGAACCGGTACCGGGCACCGTAACATGCGCCCGATGCAGATGCCTTCCTCCCTCCTCACCTCGCGCTGGGTGCCCTGCTTGATGGCCGGCCTGGCCGCCGGCGCGGTGCCCGCCGCACGCGCGCAGACCGCAGCGCCGCAAACGCTCGAACGCTGCGCCGCGATCGGCGCGCCGGCTGATCGGCTGGCCTGCTACGACGCGCTCGCGGGCCGCGCGCCGGCCCAGATCGAGCCGGCGGGCGCCGGCCTCGAAGCCAGCGGCACGCTGCCGGCCGCCACCGGGCCGGCCGCCGACGAACCCAGCTTCCTGTCCAAGTTCTGGGAGCTCGAACCGCGCGACAAGCGCGGCACCTTCAACTTCGTCGGCTACCAGGGCAACTTCGTTCTGCCGATCCACCTGACCTCGCGCATCAACCGCGCGCCGCAGTCGCCCACGCAGGCCGCCGTGCCGCAGCCGGCCTACCGCATCGAAGAGGCCAAGTTCCAGCTGTCGCTGCGCACCAAGCTGGTCCAGAACATCGGCTTCGAGGGCGCCGACGTCTGGGCCGCGTTCACGCAGCAGGCCATGTGGCAGATCTTCAACGGCACCGATTCCAAACCGTTTCGCAACACCGACTACCAGCCCGAGCTGATCTACGTGGTGCCCACCGCGCCGGGGCTGCGCAAGCTGCCGTTCGAATGGCAGTGGCGCCACACGCAGCTCGGCCTGGCGCACCAATCGAACGGCCAGGCGGACCCGCTGTCGCGGAGCTGGAACCGCGTCTACCTGGGCGGCGGTTTCGAGCGCAGCCCGTGGGTGCTGACGGCGCGCGTCAACAAGCGGCTGAACGAGTCGCTGTCTTCCGACAACAACCCCGATCTCGTCGCCTTCCGCGGCCGCGGCGAGTTCCAGCTCGGCTGGTCCGGTGGCCTGCACACGCTGTCGCTGCAATACCGTTCGACCTTGAAGGACGTGAAGTACGGCTCGCTGCACCTGGAGTGGACCTACCCGTTCTACAACGACCAGCCCAACGGCCTGCGCTGGTTCGTGCAGGCTTTCAGCGGTTATGGCGAAACGCTGACCGACTACAACTTCCGCCAGAACAGCATCGGCGCTGGCGTGACCTTCCTGCAGTTCTGAGATCTCTTCGAAAGGAGCCTTCATGCGGCTGACCTCCGATGCGCGTGGCGTCTACCCGATCGCGCCGACGCCCTTCTTCGACGACGGCCGCATCGACACCGCGTCGCTCGACCGGCTGGTCGACTTCTACCTCGGCATCGGCGCGACCGGCATCACCGTGCTGGGGCAACTCGGCGAAGCGCCCAAGCTGACGCATGCCGAGAGCGTGGACGTGGCGCGCCGCATGATCCAGCGCGCGCCGAAGTTGCCGGTGATCGTCGGCGTGTCGGCCCCCGGCTTCGCGCCGATGCGCGAGCTCACGCTGGAGGTGATGGCCGCTGGCGCCGCCGGTGTGATGATCGCCCCGCCCAACAACTTGCGCACCGATGACCAGATCGTCACCTACTACCGCCAGGCGGTGCAGGCGCTCGGCGACGACGTGCCCTTCGTGCTGCAGGACTACCCGCTGACCTTCTCGGTGCAGATGACGCCCGGCGTGATCCGCCGCGTCGTGCAGGAGCTGCCCTCGTGCGCGATGCTCAAGCATGAAGACTGGCCGGGGCTTGAGAAGATCTCCGCGCTGCGCGGCTTCGAGCGCGACGGGTCGATGCGCCACATCGCCATCCTGTGCGGCAACAACGGTCTGTTCCTCGACTACGAGATGGCGCGCGGTGCCGACGGCGCCAACACCGGCTACGCCTTCCCCGACATGCTGTGCGACGTGGTGCGCCTGTCCGCAACCGGCCAGCGCGAAGCCGCGCACGACCTGTTCGACGCCCACCTGCCGTTGCTGCGCTACGAGCAGCAACCCGGCGTCGGGCTGGCGGTGCGCAAGTACCTGCTGATGCGCCGCGGGCTGATGACGAGTGCGGCGCTGCGCCAGCCCGCCGCCGCGCTGACGCCGGCCGCGCGCGCCGAAGTCGAACACCTGCTCGGCCGCCTGGCGCGGCACGACGAACGCGCGCGGCTCACGCCGGTCTGACGCAGGGAAGCACGGCACGCGGCGACGGCCTGTCGATTCCGGATCGCGTCGTTCGTCGTGATTCACGCCACTGGAGAATCGCCATGAAGTACGTTGACGGGGTCGTGATCGCGGTGCCCACCGCCCAGCGCGAGGTGTACCGCCAGTACGCCGAAGCCATCGCGGTCGTGTTCCGGCAGGCCGGCGCGCTGAGCGTCGTCGACTGCTGGGGCGACGACGTGCCCGAGGGCAAGCTCACCTCGTTCCCGCTGGCCGTGCAGCGCAAAGACGATGAGACGGTGGTCTTCTCGTGGATCAGCTGGCCGTCGCGCCAGGCGCGCGACGAAGGCTGGAAGAAGGCGATGGCCGACCCGCGCATGCAGGCCGGCGCCACCCCGCCCTTCGACGGCAAGCGGATGATCTACGGCGGGTTCGAGGTGCTGCTCGACGCGTAGCCGCGGCAGTGCGGTCACGCCGCGCCGTGAGGCTTCAGCGATCGAACATCTTCGCCATGCCCGCGCTGATCTGCTCGGGGCTCAAGTCTTGGATGTGCGTGGCCACTGACCACTGGTGGCCGAACGGGTCGACGAGCTGGCCGTAACGGTCGCCCCAGAACATGTCCTGCGCCGGCATCTTGAGGGTGGCGCCGGCCGCCACGGCCTGGGCGATGGTCGCGTCCACGTCTTCGACGAACAGGTGGATCGTCACCGGCGAACCCTTCAGCGCCTTCGGCCCGAACGAGCCCATGTCGGGGAACTCGTCGACGAGCATCAAGGTCGAGTCGCCGATGCGCACCGAGGCGTGCATCAGCCGGCCGCTCGGGCTCGGCAGGCGCGCGGTCTCGACGGCGTTGAACGCGCGCTTGTAGAACTCGATCGCGTCGGCCGCGCCGGCACAGACCAGGTGCGGGGTCAACGAATGCATGCCGTCGGGGATCGGCTTCACGGTGGGCTGGGGCATGGTCAGGACTCCTTGTTTCGAGGGGGCGGATGTTTTCGCAAGAGCTGCACTCTGTCTTCATGACGAACGAGCCGGCCCCGGATCGACACGCCCAATGAAAAGTCCGCCCCCCGTCAGCCGATCACCTCGGGCCAGGCGGTGTGGAACCACTGCCCGGCAGGCTTGTCGGTGCGCTCGTAGGTGTGCGCGCCGAAGAAGTCGCGCTGCGCCTGCAGCAGGTTGGCGCTCAGGCGCGCGGCGCGCAGGCTGTCGTAGTAGGCCAGCGACGCGCTGAACGCCGGCACCGCAATGCCGTGGCTCACGGCCAGCGCCACCACGTCGCGCCAGGCCTGCTGGTGGCGGTTGAGCACGTCTTTGAAAAACGGCGCGAGCATCAGTTGCGGCAGCTGGGGGTCGGTGCGATAGGCCTCGGTGATGTGGTTCAAAAAGCGCGCGCGGATGATGCAGCCGCCACGCCAGATGCCGGCAATCGCGCCGAGGTCGAGGTTCCAGCCCTTCTTCTCGCCCATCGTGCGCATCAGGTCCAGGCCCTGCGCGTAGCTGACGATCTTGGACGCGTACAGCGCGTCATGCACCTGCGCGATCAGGCGCTGGCGGTCCACCTTCAGCGCCGCGTCGGGTCCCTGCAGTTGGGTGCTCGCGGTCACGCGCAGCGCCTTCATCGACGACAGCACGCGCGCTTCCACCGCGGCGTTGATGGTGCTCACGACCACCGCGTTGTCGGCCGCGCTCATCAGCGTCCACTGGCCAGTGCCCTTCTGGCCGGCCTTGTCGAGGATCAGGTCGACGACCGGCTGGCCCGTCTCGGGGTCGCGCTGGCGCAGCGCCTTGCCGGTGATCTGGATCAGGTAACTCTGCAGCTCGCCGTCGTTCCAGGTGTCGAACACATCGGCCATTTCATCGGTGCTCAAACCGGCGGCCTGGAACAGGCTGTAGGCCTCGCAGATCAGCTGCATGTCGCCGTATTCGATACCGTTGTGGATCATCTTCACGTAGTGGCCCGCGCCGCCCGGGCCGATGTGGATCACGCAGGGTTCGCCGTTCACCTTGGCGGCAATGCTCTCGAAGATCGGCCGCATCACCTGCCAGGTCGAGGCCGGCCCGCCGGGCATGATGGCCGGGCCCTTGCGCGCGCCTTCTTCGCCGCCCGACACGCCGGCACCGATGAAGCGCAGGCCCTTGGCCGTGAGCAGCGCGTCGCGCCGCTCGGTGTCGGTGAACAGGCTGTTGCCGCCGTCGATGACGATGTCGTCGGCCTCCAGCAGCGGGATCAGTTGGTCGATCACCGCGTCCACCGGCGCACCGGCCTTGACCATCAGCATCACCTTGCGTGGCCGCGCCAGGCTCTGCACGAAGTCGGCCAAGGTGTGGGCCGGCACGAGCTTCTTGGCCGGATGCGCTGCGACGAACGCATCGGTCGCTTCGGCGGTGCGGTTGTACACGCTGACCTGGAAGCCGCGGCTCTCGATGTTGAGCACCAGGTTCTGGCCCATCACGGCCAGGCCGATCAGGCCGATGTCGCTGAGTGTGTTCATGGGTGCGGGTGTCGAGCCGGTTTGAGGTTGTTGCCCATTGTGTGGCGTGCATCGACAATCGTTTCCTAGGAGGCACCCGATGATCCATGGCATGAACCACTTCACCATCACGGCCGAAGACCGTGACAAGACCTTGGGCTTTTATTGCGGCCTGCTCGGGCTGAAGGAAGGCGCGCGCCCCGACCTGGGTTTCCCCGGTGCATGGCTGTACCCGCAGAGTGGCGGGCCGGCCGTGCTGCACATCTACTGGGACCGGCCGATGCCGGCGCAGCGCACCGGCGTGATCGACCACCTGGCGTTCACCAGCAGTGACCTGAAGGCGGTGAAGGCACGTTTCGACGCGAGTGGCGTGAAGTACGACCTGCGCCAGCAGGCCGGTGCCGGCACCTGGCAGTTGTTCAGCTATGACCCGAATGGTGCCAAGGTGGAGCTGGACTTCGACCCGTCGGAAACCTTGTAGCTCAGGCCGACGCAGACGCCGACGCCGACGCCGACGCCGACAAGGAACGGCACCATGCCCCCCCGCCGCGCCAAGCCGAATCCGCCTGACCCGGGCGATGCGTTGCTGGCCGACCTGGCTCGGGCCTTGCGCACCGCCGCGTTGCCCGACGGCGCGGTGGCGCAGGCCCTGGCCACGCTGGCTTCGACCCCCTTCGAAGGCGCCGACGCTGAAGGCACGCGCCTGCGCACCACGCTGGCCGTACACGGCTTGAGCGCCGTCTGGCACTGGCGCCACGCCGATGGCCTGCGCGACGAGCAAGACCCCGCCGTGCTGGCGCTGCGCAGCCTGCAGCAACAGCTCGAGCAGGGCGGCCCGAATGGCGTGTGGGTCGAAGCGGCCGGTGCCGCCGCCCGTGGTGTGTACTCGCTGGACGACAAGCACCAGGCCCTCGCCCGGGCGACGCTGCTGCTGGCCCTGCTTGGCGTGGCGGTGGATCACGCGCTCGCAGCGCCGCCGACGCTGCGGCCGCTGTGCGAGCTGTTCGGCGAGGCGCTGACGGTCTCGGCTCAGCCGGACGACGCGGCCCCAAGCGGCACGCCCGCCGACGAACCGGCAGCCGATACGGACCCCTCGGATGATTCGCGCGCCGCAGACCACGAAGCCACCGAACCCGATCTGGCCACCCGCTGCAACACCATCCTGACCACGTTTGCGCAGCGCATTGATGCCGACGGCTTCAGCCAGTACACGATGGAGCAGGCGATCGCCGAACTGCGCGGCCTGCCACTGGCCGACGAAGCCGATGCCACGCTGCTGAACCAGGCCCTGGTGATCCTGGTGGACGTGGCGCTGCCGTTCGCGCCGCCGGACGGCCAGGCCGCGCTGCAAGCTGCCCGCGAGGCGCTGGTGCGCATGGCCGAGGCGCCCGCCACCCCGCTCGCTACGGCCGAGGTGCAGGCCGGCTGCGAAGTGATCGTCACGCAGCTCGAAGCCGCGCTGGCGGCCGGCGAAAACCCGAGCGGCGCGGTGACTCGGGCGATCACGGACCTGCAGATGCTCGGCCAGCGCATCGCCAACGGCGACGACGACGCCGGCATGGCGGTGATGGCAGCGATGCCGCGTGTGCTCGCTGCCGCGGCCGGTGCCGCGCCACCGGAGCTGCGCGCGCAGGCCGAGCAGCTGAGCGCACACTTCGACGAAGTGGTCGCCGCCGCACCGCGCCTGATGGAAAGCGCTGGCGACGAACAGACCATTGAGGCCCAGGCGGCGCAGGCCACGCTCGACCGCCTGGCCGCCACCACCGCCGACAACCTGGGCGCAGGGCCTGCCGACCCGCTGATGCGCCAGATCGCCGCCGTGTTGCGCTCCTGGACGCCGCGCCTGGCGGCACTGCACGACGAGCCCGCCGGCACGCACGACGAGACCGAAGCCCGCCGCCTCGCCAAACGCATCGCCGCTGCGCTGCGACCCGCCGGCGCCGCCACCACCGAGGCGCAATTGATCGAGCAGATGCGCCACGCGCTGCGCCCGCTGGCC
>JANOQS010000187.1:0-3373 GCA_031414975.1 Methylibium sp.
CGGCCCAGTGGCGTGAACTCGGTGACCAGCCACAGCGCCACGCTAAACCCCAGCACGTAGAACGCGCCGATCGGCAGCCCCAGCAGATTCGCGCCGGCGATGCCGACAAAACCGTCGGGCAATTCGCCCACCACCTGGCGCCCGCCGCTGTGCCACATGGCCACGGCGTAGATCACGGTGCCGGTGCCCAGGGTGGCGATGAAAGAGTCGATCTGCGCCAGCTCGACCAGCAAGCCGTTGAGCACGCCGAACAGCGCCGCACATGCGATCACGATCAACACCGCCAGCGGCCACGGCACTCCGAACTTCGTCTGCAGGCTGATCGCCAGGATGTGCCACAGCACGATGCCGTAACCCACCGTCAGGTCGATCTTGCCGGTGATCATCGGGATCGTCGCAGCCAGCGCCAGCAAGGCGATCACCGACTTGTCGGACAAGATGGCGCGCAGGTTGAAGAGCGTCGGAAAGGTATCGGGCAGCAGCACCGAGAACAGCAGCCCCAGGCCGACCGTCAGCACCACCAGGCCGTAGACCGGCATCGCGCGCACGAGCCGCTGCGCGAGCGTGGGCGCGGCGCCGTCGAGCGACGCGTCGGGCTCAAGCGCGGTGGATTTGATGGAAGACGTCATGCGGCGATCTCCAAGGACATGCTCCCTCCCTTGCCGGGGGAGGGCTGGGGTGGGGGCGGGGGTGGGGTCGCATCGGGCACGTGTGCCGCACCCCCCGCCGCCAACGCCAGCAATCTTTCCACCGTGATCTCGCCGCCCACCAACTCCGCCGCGATGAGCCCGTTGCGAAACACCAGCACCCGCGTACACACCGTGGCCACCTCCTCGAAGTCGGTCGAGACCACGATCAGCGCAGTGCCCGCCTCGGCCCGCTCGCGCAGCACGCCGTAGATCTGCCGCTTGGCGCCCACGTCGACACCGGCGGTGGGTTCTTCCAGCACCACCAGCGGCTTGTCGAGGTGGAACCAGCGCGCCAGCACCACCTTCTGCTGGTTGCCACCGGACAGTTGCTGCACCTCGGCGGCCGGCGCCGGCGGGTTCACGTCGAAGCGGCGGATCAGCGCCATGGCGGTGCCGTGCTCCTGGCGGCGCCGCTTCAACGAGAAGCCACCGTCGCCATGCAGGGCCGGGTGCGGGAACAGGTTTTCCAGCACGCTCATCGAGGCGGCCAGGTTTTCATCGAGCCGCTCGCCGGCCACGTAGGCCACGCCAGCGCGGATGGCGTCGGCCGGGCTCTGGAAATGCGCCTCCCGCCCGAGCACCGTCATGCGCCCGGCCGACAACGGCTCGCGCCCGAACAGCGCGCGGCTGATGGCCTCGTGCCCCGCGCCGCGCAGCCCCACCAGCCCCACCACCTCGCCACGCCGCACATGGAAGCTGAGCGGGCCGGCGTTGCCGCTGGCGGCGTCGTCCAGTTGCAGCACGGCTTGCGTGTGGGAGGCTGGCGCGGCCTTCGTGACCGAGGCCGACAAGGCCTTGCCGACGATCAGGCTCACCAGTTCGGCCTCGTCGGTCTGTGCCGTCGGGCGCGCGGCCACCAGCTTGCCGTCGCGCATCACTGCGCAGCGGTCGGAGATGGCCATCACCTCGTCGAGCCGGTGCGACACGTAGATCATTGCCATGCCCTGGCGGCGCAGCTCGCGCAGCACGCCGATCAGGCGCTCGACGTCGCTCATGGGCAGGCTGGCGGAGGGTTCATCGAGCACCAGCAGGCGGGCCTTCACTTCGAGCGCGCGGCCGATCGCGAGCAGCGATTTTTCGGCGCGTGTGAGCGAGAAGACGCGCCGCTCGGGGTCGATTTGGCAGCCGACGCGCGCCATCACTCTCTGGGCCGCGACGTTCGCCGCGCGCCAATCCACCAAGCCGAAGCGGCGCGGGTAGCCCATGCCCAGCGCCACGTTCTCGGCCACCGTCATCCAGTCCACCAGCCCCAGGTCCTGGTGGATGAAGGCGACCGGCTGGTGCGTGCGGTCGCTGCTGCGCCACAACGATTCGGGCTGGCCGTCGAACAACATGGCACCGCGGTCGGCCGGGTAGATGCCGGCCAGCAGCTTGATCAGGGTGGACTTGCCGGCACCGTTTTCGCCCAGCAGCGCGACGATCTCGCCCGCGCCCACGTCGAAGCTCACGTCGTCGACGGCCTGGGTGCCGCCGAAGCGTTTGCTGACGGCCTGAAAGCTCAGGATCGGTGCATTCATGGGGAGCCGATCTTGCACCGAGAAACGTTACCGGTAACTAGGCTTTTCCCCGAGAGAATTCCTTCCAAGCCCGGCTCTATCATGCGACCCACCACGCGGCAAGCGCCCGGCCGCATGAATTCTGTTATCGGTATCCCGTCGCTCCGCATCGGGAGTTCGCTTGCACCAGCCCAAGAAACCCCTCGCCAGCTCCGCCCTGCCCGCCGGCCGCGCCCTGCGCCAGGTGACGATGGCCGACGTGGCGGCGCGTGTGGGCGTGTCGAAGATGACGGTGTCGCGCGCGCTCAACCGCAACGGCAGCAGCGAGCGCAGCACCTCCGAGGCGCTGCGCCAGCGCGTGCTGCAGGCCTGCGAAGAGATGGGCTACGTGATCGACCAGACGGCGCGCACCTTCTCGTCCAAGCGCTCCGGTTTTGTCGCCGCGGTGATCCCGTCGCTGAACAACTCCAACTTCTCCGAGACGGCGCAGGGCATCACCGCCGCCGTCGAAGCCAGGGGCCTGCAGTTGCTGCTGGGCTACTCCGACTACAGGGTCGAGACCGAAGAGCAACTGGTCCGCGCGATGCTGATGCGGCGCCCCGAGGGCGTGATCCTGACCGGCGGCAGCCACACGCCGCAAACCCGCGCTATGTTGCGCGGCGCGGGTGTGCCGGTGGTCGAGACCTGGGACCTGCCGCAAGAGCCGATCGAGCACACGGTGGGCTTCTCGAACGCGCAGGCCGCCGCCACGATGGTGCGCCACCTGCACGCACGCAACTACCGCCGCATCGCCTTCATCGGCGGCACCTCGAACCGCGACACGCGCGGCGCCGACCGCCGGCGCGGCTACAGCGAGGCGATCCAGGCGCTTGGCCTGCCGGCCGGCCGCGTGATCTCGTTCGGCCAGCCGCCGATCTCGATGGCGCAAGGTGCCGAAGCGATGGCGCAACTGGTGCAGCAGTGGCCCGATGTGGAGGCGGTGGTGTGCGTGTCCGACCTGTCTGCCTTCGGCGCCCTGACCGAATGCCAGCGGCGCGGCTGGCGCGTGCCAGAGCAGATCGCGATTGCCGGCTTCGGCGACTTCGAGGTCGCCAAGAACTGCCACCCGCGCCTGACGACCGTGGCGCTCGACTGCATCGGCATCGGCCGCGCCGCCGGCGAGTTGCTGCTGCGTGCCATCGACGCCGC
>JANOQS010000188.1:0-2524 GCA_031414975.1 Methylibium sp.
GTCGAGCACCAGGATCGAGCCGACCCGGCGTTCGTGCATGGTGGCCAGCGCCCGCGCCAGCGGGGTGTGCGGCGGCACGGCCACCGGCGGCTTCAGTGCCAGCGCGCCCAGTGGGGTTTCGAGCGCCTGCTCGGCCAGAGCCAGCGAGGCAGAAGGAGCGGGTCTCGAAGCCAGGGTCATGCTCGACCATCCCGTTAAATGCCGGCAATCTAGCCATTCGTGGCGCAGACGACCTTGCGCACGCGCAAGCCACCCCACAGCGTCCCACGTTACACCTCACCCGTTACAGCGCCAACGCGGCTCCCGCGGCACCGGCAACGACCAGGCTCGCGCCCCAGACCACGTCGAGGTTGAGCCAGGCGCTGCGCAGAAAGCGCAGCCCGAGCCAGCGGTACACGGCCCAGGCCATGGCCAGGCCGGCCAGCATCATCACCCCCGTGTGCACGGCCGCCACGCCAACGGCAGTGGCCAGGTTGGCGCGTGCGATCGCGCTCATCACCACGGCATGGCCGGCTTCGGGCAGGCTGGCGGCCGTGGAAGCGTCACCGGCCACGGGCGCCGTGGCGCAAAGTCCCAGCATGAACGGCAGCAGCATCAGGCCCGCGCCGTGCGCGGTGGCCATCAGGAACGACCACCAGGCGAGTTGCGTCGGCCGAACGCGCGCCAGTGCACGCGGGTGGCGGCGTTGAATCAGCTTGAAGACACCGAAGCCCAGCACCAGCACCCCTGCAGCGATGCGGATCGCGCGGCTCCATTCGGCATACGCGCCGAGCCAGCTGAACGGCAGCAGCACGACCGCCATCGCGGCGAAGTGGCCGCCCCCCAAGGGCAGCAGCGTGGCGAACACCGCGCCGCCGCGCCGCTCCGCCATGCCGTTGGCCACGGCCAGCGGCCAGCCCATGGCCGGGTTGAGGCCGTGGTAGACGCCGACCGCGACGATCGTGAGCCAGAGCGCCGCGGTTGCGCTCAAGCCCACGATCCCTCAGGCGGAGTCACGCAGAGGGGTAGCAGAACGAGTCGGTCGAGCAGTCGCCGCCCTGCAGGCGGATCTGGTGCGCGCCGTAGTCGTTGCCGAAGTCCACGAAGAACTCCTTGTCGAGCTCGATGCCGCCGTTCGCCCCCACGTTGCACATCACCGGCACACCCGGCACGCCGTCGGGGTAGAACTGCGTGTCCCAGGTGCTGTACAGCGAGTTGGTGAAGTACACGCGCTTGCCGTCGCGGCTGATCTCGGTCATCTGCGGGCCGCCGCCGAACGGCCGGCCGTTCGGGTGCCCGGCGTGGTTGGCAATGCCGCCGATGCGCACGCTGCCGGACAGCTGCGGCTTCATCGGGTCGGTCACGTCGTACTGGCGCAGCTCGCCGGTGCCCCAGCAAGCCACGTACAGGAAGCGGTCGTCGAGCGACAGGTCGATGTCGCTGATCAGCGGCGGCGCGGCCCCGAAGCCCTTCAACAGCGCAGGCAACTTTGCAGCATCGGCCGGCTCGGCCGGGATGGTCGCGGTTTTCCTGATGTTGAACTTGCCCTTCTCGCGGTACCAGGTCCAGATCGAACCTTCGAGGTTGGTCGTGTCGACCACCACGCCGAGGAAGCCGTACTCACGCGTCGGGTCGTGCGCGGGGCGGATCTCCAGCGCCATCTGGTGGTTCGCGCCCAGGTCGATGGTCTGCACGTGCTTGCGGTCGCGCAGGTCCCAGAAATGCACCGAGTGACCGTACTTGTTCGACAGCAGGTCCTCGGCGACGATGCCGTTCTCGAACTGCGGAGGCAGGCCCCATTCGCTGCTCACCATGTAGTCGCGCGGCAGGTTCCACCAGAAGTCGTAGTGCAGTTTCTGCGGGCCACGGTCGATCTCCCATTGGCCGCGGATCTCGAAGGTCTCGCAGTCCATGATGAACACGCCGGGCGGCCCCTGCGTGCCGTCCTTGCCGCCGCCGCCCAGGGTGCTGATGTAGATGCCCTCGGGCCCGCAGTGCACGGTGTGCGGGCGCGAGTAGCCGGTCTTCTTCAGCACCTCTTCAGGCTCGATGGTCTTGATGAGCTTGGGCCGGCGCGGGTCGGGCTGGGTGTCGACGATGTAGATGCGCGACGAGCGAATGCCCGGGATGATCAGGTAGCGGCGCTGCAGAAAGGCATGGCCCGACAGCGGCGACAGCGCCGAACTGCAGGCGTTCCAGCCGAAGTGGTGGAACTCGTCGCCCTTGTTCGGAAAATCGAGCCGGTACAGCACCGAGCCGAATTTCTTCGACTTCGGGTCCACATCGACCACGGCCAGGGCATCGGGCCGCGAGCGGTCGGGCGACAGCAGCGCGGTGTAAGCGATCTGTTCGGCTTCGGCCTCCATCGCCAGGCGCGGCGAGGGGTGAAAGGTCGGGTCCGGACGCAAGGTTTCCAACATGGTCAGCTCCTTGAGGAACGTCGTGCGGGTGGGGCACGTTCGGAACGCTCCGGGCGAGCCACTGACTCGGGGAAGGAGCGGGCGAACCGTGGAGCATCGCCTTTCGCGCGCTGATGTCAAGGGGC
>JANOQS010000189.1:0-15999 GCA_031414975.1 Methylibium sp.
CAAGGGCGGCGTGGGCAAGAGCACGACCGCGGTGAACCTGGCGCTGGCGCTGGCCGCTGAAGGCGCGTCAGTGGGCATTCTCGACGCCGACATCTACGGCCCCAGCCAGCCGATGATGATGGGCATCGAAGGCCGGCCCGAAAGCGCCGACGGCAAGACCATGGAGCCGATGGAAAACTTCGGCGTGCAGGTCATGTCGATCGGCTTTCTGGTCGATGCCGACAACCCGATGATCTGGCGCGGCCCGATGGCCACCCAGGCGCTCGAACAATTGCTGCGCCAGACCAACTGGGCCGAGCTCGACTACCTGATCGTCGACATGCCGCCCGGCACCGGCGACATCCAGCTCACCCTGAGCCAGCGCGTGCCGCTGACCGGCGCGGTGATCGTGACCACGCCGCAGGACATTGCGCTGCTCGACGCGAAGAAGGGCATCAAGATGTTCGAGAAGGTCGGCGTGCCGATCCTGGGCATCGTCGAGAACATGGCGGTGCATGTGTGCGAGAACTGCGGCCACGTCGAACACATCTTCGGCCAGGACGGCGGCAAGAAGATGGCGGCCGAATACGGCATGGACTACCTGGGTGCCCTGCCGCTGAACCTGTCGATCCGCGTGCAGGCCGATTCCGGCCGGCCCAGCGTGGTGAGCGACCCCGACAGCGAAGTCTCGGCGCTGTACAAGAGCGTGGCGCGCCAGGTGGCGGTGAAGATCGCGCAGCGAGCCAAGGACTTCTCGTCCAAGTTCCCGAGCATCTCGATTTCGAAGACGACCTGAGGCTGGAGCAGCACCACCGTGGACAGGCCAACGATCAGCGTCGCGGTGGTGATGGAGCGCGAGGCGCAGCCCAACCGCTGGGAAGACTGGCGCTTCAAGGTGGCCGAGGTGGTGGCCTTTGAGCCGGCCTTTGGTGAGCAGCCGCGCGTGCTGCACGACGACGGCAAGCGCTGCCGCACGCTGTTCCCCGGCTTCAGCCTGAGCCTGTTCCGCGACGAGTGCGAGGGTTACTACCTCAACCTCACGTCGGGCGCGCCGGTGTGGTTCGTGGTCTGGCGCGTCGACGATGAAGACCCGTCACTCGCGCGGCCCGAAACCGTGAGCCTGTCGTACAACGAGGCCGGGCGCTGGCTCGACGCGCAGGAGCATGTTGACAACGTGCCGCTGGGGGCCGACCTGGTGGCGTGGCTGCAGGCCTGGACCGACGAACATTACAAGCCCGAGCCGAAGAAGCGCAAGCGGCCACAGTCGTTCCTGCCGCCTGAGCAGAGGCAGTCGTGAGCGACCCCGGCGAAGAGGGCGGCTTCCTTTCGCGCTGGGCGCGGCGCAAGGCGCAGGTGCGGGTGCCAACTGAGCCGGGCGTTGTGCCGCCGGAGCCGGTGCCGGAGGCCGAAGCGCCGAAAGCCGACGTGGTGGCGCTGCGGGCGCCGGAGCCCGCGCCGGTGGAAGCAGTGCCGCCTGCAATTGCGCCGCTACCGACCTTGGAAGACGTTGCGCTGCTCACGCGCGAGTCCGACTATTCGCGCTTCGTGGCCCCCGGCGTCGACAGCGGCGTGCGCAACGCTGCCATGAAGAAGCTGTTCACCGACCCGCACTTCAACGTGATGGACGGCCTGGACACCTACATCGACGACTACGGCAAGCCGGATCCGATCCCCGAGTCGATGCTGCGCATGATGCGGCAGTCAAAGTCTCTCGGGCTGTTCGACGACGAGAAGGAAGAAGCCGTCGCCCCCTCCGCCATCCCCGCGACCGTTGCCGCCGCACCCGCAGAACCCGAAGACCTTGCCCATGAAGACACTTATCTGCGACTGCAACCAGACGATGCCGTTGGACGGCCCGGCCCTGATCAAGGCGCTGGGGCCTGACGCTGCCGACGGCCTGCAGACGGTCCACACCTTGCTGTGCCGGCGCGAGGCCGGCGCGTTTCAGCGCGCCGCCAAGACCGGCGACGACCTGCTGGTGGCTTGCACGCAAGAGAGCAGCCTGTTCCTCGAGCTGAACGCGCAGACCGAAGGCGCGCCGGGCGTAGCCGAGCGGCCGATCCGCTTCGTCAACATCCGCGAAACGGGCGGCTGGTCGAAGGATGCGAAAAGCGCCAATGCCAAGATCGCCGCGCTGATCAAGGCGGCGCAGTTGCCCGAGCCCGAACCGGTGTCCACCGTGAGCTACCAGTCGGCCGGGCGGGTGCTGGTGATCGGCGCCGCCGATCGTGCCGAACGTGCCGCGAAGATGCTGGCCGACAAGCTGGAGGTGAGCTTGCTGCTTCAGGGCGGCGGCACGCTGGCGCAGGAACACTCGGTGGCGGTGCACGCCGGCCGGCTGACGCGCATCAGCGGCTGGCTCGGTGCGTTCAACGTGGCCTGGACCGCCAGCAACCCGATCGACCTGGACCTGTGCACACGCTGCAATGCCTGCGTGGAAGCCTGCCCGGAAGGTGCGATCGACTTCAGCTGGCAGATCGACCTGAGCAAGTGCAAGAGCCACCGCGACTGCGTGCGCGTGTGCGACGCGGCCGGCGCGATCGACTTCCAGCGCGCGCCGGAAGACGTCGAAGAGACCTTCGACCTGGTGCTCGACCTGAGCGCCACGCCTTTCCTCACCTTGCACCAGCCACCGCAAGGCTACTTCCACGCCGCCGACGACGCGGCGCTGGTGGCCGCCGTGCTTCAGTTGCGCGACAGCGTCGGCGAATTCGAGAAGCCGAAGTTCTTCCAGTACAAGCAGAAGCTGTGCGCGCACAGCCGCAACGAGCGCATCGGCTGCACCGCCTGCATCGACGTGTGTTCGGCGCAGGCGATTCGCAGCGATGCGTCGATGAAAGGCAAGACCGGCCAATTTGCGGCGGTGGGCTCGTTCAGCGGCGGCGGCATCGTCGTCGAGCCGCACCTGTGCGTGGGCTGCGGCGCCTGCACCACGGTGTGCCCGAGCGGCGCCATCACCTACGCCACGCCGCGCGCCGACGAGCAGGGCAAGCGCATCCGCACGCTGCTGTCGGCTTACCAACGCGCCGGTGGCAAAGACGCGGCGCTGCTGATCCACAGCCAGGCCGCGGGCACCCGGCTGATCGGTGAACTTGGCCGCCTGGCGCGCACCGGCAAGGGCGTGCAGGCGGTGCACGGCGTGCCGGCGCGCGTGCTGCCGCTGGACGTGTGGCACACCGCGTCGGCCGGCATCGAACTTTGGCTTTCGGCCGTGGCCTTTGGCGCGTCGCAGGTCTGGGTGCTGATGACTGATGAAGAGGCGCCCGAGTACCGCCTGGCCGTGGCCGCGCAGATGGGCGTGGCACAGGCGATCCTCAACGGCCTGGGCCTGGCCGGCGAACACTTCCGCATCGTGTCGGCCGGAGATGCGCGCGCGCTCGACGCTGCACTGAAAGCCGCACCCGCCGCGACCGTGAAGGCGGCCGCCACGTTCACCGTTCAGGCCGACAAGCGCGCGACGCTGGACCTGGCGATCGAACACCTGATGCTGAACGCCGCGAATGCGACCCTTGAGGCGCCCGAGGCCATCGCACTGCCCGCGCCCGCCAGCCCGTTCGGCAGCCTGTTGATCGACACGCAGAAGTGCACGATGTGCCTCAGCTGCGTGGGAGCCTGCCCCGAAGCCGCGCTGGCCGACAACCCCGACTTGCCGCAACTGCGCTTCATCGAAAAGAACTGTGTGCAGTGCGGCCTGTGCGCCACCACCTGCCCCGAAAGCGCGATCACCTTGCAACCGCGCCTCTGGCTGGCCGATGGTGGCAAGGCGCGCAAGCAGTTGCGCGTGCTCAACGAAGCCCAGCCCTATGCCTGCATCCGCTGCGGCAAGGCCTTTGGCACCTTGCAGGCGATCGAGGCGATGGTCACCAAGCTGGCAGGCCACTCGATGTTCCAGGGCGAGGCGGCCGAGCGCCTGAAGATGTGCAGCGACTGCCGCGTGATCGACATCCACTCGAACCCCGGCGAAGTGCGGATCACCGATCTGTGAGCCGAAAGTTTGTGAAGCGCCCATGGCCACTCTGAACTTCAGCACCCCCGACGACCGCGAGGAACTGGCGCGCGCCGAGGTCTATGGCCTGCTCGCGCAACTGTTCTATGCGCCGCCGACGAGCGAGCTCCACGCCCAGTTGCAGGTGGCGCCGACCGAAGCGCCGGCGCCGGGTGCGTTCCTGGAAGCATCCTGGTCAGAGATCGTGGCCACGTCGCGCCGGCTTTCGGCAGCGCAAGTGCGCGACGAACACGAGGCCTTGTTCATGGGCGTCGGCAAGCCCGAGATCTTTCTGTACGGCTCCTATTTCATCGCCGGCGCGCTGAACGAAAAGCCGCTGGTCGCGCTGCGTCACGACCTGCGCGCACTCGGGCTGGAGCGCCCCGAGGGCGTGCTCGAGACCGAAGACCACATCGCCAGCCTGAGCGAAGTGATGCGCTACCTGATTGCCGGCGACGACCTGGCTTTGAGCAACCTGGCGAACCAGCAGAAGTTCTTCAACGCCCACCTGCGCGGCTGGCCCGACAAGCTGTGGGACGCGCTCGCCGCCCACCCGCGGGCTGACTTCTACCGAGTGCTCGCCGGCTTCGCGCGCGACTTCTTCGCCGTCGAGGCGCAGGGTTTCGACATGCTCGGCTGACGGGGCAGACCGGGCGTCGATTGATCGTTATGTAGTGCGCTATATTGCGCAGATGTGCGCCGCTGCTGCCGTTCCCCGTCTCCAATTCTGGCGTCACGCCGCCGCTGCCTTGCTGGCCACGCTGTCGATGGGCGCGCTGCCGTTGAGTGCGCTGCCGTTGAGTGCACAGGCGGCCGACCTGACCGTCTCGGCCGCGGCCAGCCTGAGCGGTGCCTTCCGCGACATCGCCCCGTTGTTCGAGGCGCAGAACCCGGGCACCCAGCTGCTGCTCAACTTCGGCCCGTCCGACGGGCTGCTGGCGCAGATTGCCAAGGGCGCGCCGGCCGATGTGTTCGCGTCGGCCGACACGCAGGCGATGGACCGTGCCCACGCGCAGAAGCTGCTGACCCCCGGTTCGCGGTTCGACTTCACCGGCAACACGCTGGTGCTGATCACGCCCAGCGACAGCAGCCTGGTGCTGAAGACCTTGGCCGACCTGCAAAAGCCCGAGGTCAAGCGCATCGGCCTCGGCATCCACGCCGCGCCCTTTGGCCGCTACTCGAAGAGCGCGCTCGAATCGGCCGGCTTGTGGGCCGCCGCGCAAGCCAGAGGGGTGTTCGCGCAGAACGTGCGCCAGAGCCTGGACTACGTGGCCCGCGGCGAGGTGGACGCAGGCTTCGTCTACGCCACCGACGCGGCGGCGCAAAAAGACAAGGTCAAGGTCGCTTTCAGCGTACCCACGGCCACGCCGATCACCTATCCGATCGGGGCGATCGCCGGCAGCCCGAACCCGGACGCCGCGCGCAAGTTCATTGACTTCGTGCTGGCGCCGGCCGGGCAGGCGGTGCTGGCGCGGCACGGCTTTCGCAAGCCGTAGCCCACGACCGGAATGGACGCCGCGTGGATCGCACTCGCACTGTCATTGAAGGTGGCCGGCTGGTCCACGGCCATCAACCTCGTGCTCGGCGTGGCGGTCGGCTTCCTCCTGGCGCGGCGCAGCTTCGTCGGCCGCGAACTGCTCGACGCCGTGCTGACCCTGCCGATGGTGCTGCCACCGACGGTCCTGGGTTACTACCTGCTGGTGGTCATCGGCAAGCGCGGCTGGCTCGGTGCGTGGTTGCACGATACCTTCGGCATCAACCTGATCTTCACCTGGCAGGGCGCGGTCATCGCCGCGACCCTGGTGGCCTTTCCGCTGATGCTCAAGTCGGCCCGCGCGGCCTTCGAGGGCGTCGACCCGCAACTCGAAAAGGCGGCTCGGGTTCTGGGCCTGTCGGAATGGGCGCTGTTCTTCCGCGTCACCTTGCCGATGGCCTGGCGCGGCATCCTGGCGGGTGTGCTGCTGGCCTTTGCGCGCGCGCTGGGCGAGTTCGGCGCCACCTTGATGGTGGCCGGCAGCATTCCCGGGCGCACGCAGACGCTGTCGGTGGCGGTCTACGAGGCGGTGCAGGCCGGCCAGGACGACACCGCCAACCTGCTGGTGCTGATCACCTCGGTCACCTGCATCGTGGTGCTGCTGTGTGCCGGGCGTCTGGCGCCGGGGCGGGTGATGTCATGACAGCGGCCATCACGTCGGAAACGCCTCGCGCACCATGAGCTTCGACGTCGACATTCACAAGACGGTGCGCAGTGGCCCGCGCAGCTTTCACTTGCGCGTGAGCTTTCGCTCCAGCGCGCGGCGTACGGTGATCTACGGCCCGTCGGGCGCCGGCAAGAGCCTGACCCTGCAGACCATTGCGGGGCTGTTGCGGCCCGACAGCGGGCGCATTTCGTTCGGCGACGATCTGCTGTTCGATCACGCCACCGGCATCGACGTGCCGGCGCGCGCGCGGCGCTTCGGCGTTCTGTTCCAGGACTACGCGCTTTTCCCGCACTTGAGCGTGCGCCAGAACATCGCCTTCGGGCTGCACACGGGCTGGTTGAACCCGTCGATCAGCACCCGCGCTGCGGCGGTCGAACATTGGCTGCGTGCTTTCGAGCTCGAAAATGTGGCGGCGCAGCGCCCGAGCGAACTGTCCGGCGGCCAGCGCCAGCGCACGGCGCTGGCTCGCGCGCTGGTCAACTCGCCGCGTGCGCTGCTGCTGGACGAGCCGTTTTCGGCGCTCGACCCGGAACTGCGCGAACGCCTGCGCAGCGAGCTCGATCAGCTGCTGACCCGCATGGACATCCCCGTCTTGATGATCACGCACGACCCCGAAGACCTGGCCTGGTTCGGCGAGCAGGCGCTGTACCTGCGCGAAGGGGCCATTGCCGACGCACCGACACCGCCCTCATCGCCCGCGCAGCCTCGGCGCGGCCCGGCGCTGCGCCTGCAGGTGGCATGACATGAAGGCGGCGGACAGCGCTGCGCTGAACGTTGGCGCCGAGCTCTGGTTGAGCCTGGACGGGCAGAACCTGGCCGGCGCCAAGCGGGTGGCGCTGCTGGCCCAGATCGCGCAGCTCGGCTCAATCACCCAGGCTGCGAAGGCGGTGGGCTTGAGCTATAAAGGCGCGTGGGATGCGATCGAGCACATGAGCAACTTGGCAGGGGAGGCGCTGGTCGAGCGCATGGCAGGCGGCAAGGGGGGGGGTCATACGCTCCTCACCACGCGCGGCGAACAATTGGTGCGTAACTTCGCGCTGGTGCAGCAGGAGCACGCCCGCTTCGTCGAGCGCCTGAATCGCCAGGCCGACGGGTTGACGCGCGACTACTCACTGATGGACAGCATTGCAATGAAGACCAGCGCGCGCAACCAGTTTGCTGGCACCGTGCGCTCGGTGCGCCCTGGTGCCGTCAACGACGAGATCGAACTCGAAGTGATCGGCGGACTGCGCATCGTCGCCGTCGTGACCAGCGAGAGCCGCCAGGAACTCGGCCTGGCCGTCGGGGCCAAGGCGTTCGCGCTGGTCAAGGCCTCGTCGATCATCCTGATGACCGACTCCGCCGGTGCCCGCCTGTCGGCCCGCAACCAGTTCACCGGCAGCGTGTCGCGCCTGACCCCGGGGGCGGTCAACAGCGAAGTGGTGCTGGAGTTGCCGGGCGGTGGCACCCTGGCGGCGATCATCACGCATGAGAGTGCCAGGAACCTGGCGCTCGCCGTGGGCAGCGCGGCCACGGCGATCTTCAAGGCGTCGAGCGTGATCGTGGGGGTGTCGGCGTGAGCACGGGCCGGCGACTGAATCCGCAACGCCGGCATGTGCTGGCCGCGCTCGCACTTACGCCGCTGTTGCGGCCGGCCATGGCCACGGCCGAGCCCTCGGCGAGTCTGCGCCCCTGGCCACGCAACCGCGCCGCGCCGCCACTGGTGCTGCCGGCGCTGGAGGGCCCGCCGTGGAACCTGGCTTCGACCAAGGGCCAGGTGGTGGTGCTGAACTTCTGGGCCGCCTGGTGCGAGCCGTGCCGCGCCGAGATGCCGTCGCTCGAACTGCTGGCCGAGCGCCACAGCGCCGATGGCTTGACCGTGATGGCGGTGAACTACCGCGAAGGCGAATCGACCATCCAGCGCTTTCTGGAGCGCATGCCGATCACCCTGCCGATCCTGCGCGATGCCGACGGCAGCGCCGCGCGTGCCTGGGGCGTGCGCGTGTTCCCGACCACCGTGCTGGTCGGGCGCGACGGGCTGCCCGCTTTTTCCGTCATCGGCGAGCTCGACTGGACGGGCGCGCAGGCGCGCCAGTGGCTGGCGCCCTTGCTGGCGCGCGGGGCGCGCACATGACGCAGATCACGCACTCGCCCAACTCTCAACACCCGTGAATTCAACATCCCTGAAGGAGAACCGCATGACCCGACGCCTGACCCGGCGAACGCTGCTCAAAACCGGCCTGGCCGCCGCCGCGCCCGCCCTGCTGCCGCTGCACGTGGCCGCCCAGGAGCGTCGTTTCGAGCCGCAGCCGGGGCCGTGGCGCGGCTTCGAGCTGAGCACCAGCGTCAGCGTGCCGGAAGCAAAAGGTGCCACGCGCATCTGGCTGCCCTTGCCCGATGTTGCGACCGACTACCAGCGGTCGATCGACAACGCCTGGACCGGCAATGCGACGGCTTCGCGCATCGTGTCCGACCCGGCGCGCGGCGTGCGCATGCTGTATGCCGAATTCCCTGCGTCGGTCGGCACGCCCACGCTGACCTTGACCAGCCGCGTCGAAACACGCAGCCGCGCGGTCGACTGGAGCCGCAGCGGGGCCGTCAACGCGCTCGTCAAGGAAGACCCGGCGCTGCTGCGCGCCCACCTCGCGCCCTCGGAATTGCTGCCCGTCGATGGGCTGGTGCGCAAGACCGCGCTCGAAGCCACGCGCGGCAAGACCACCGACGTGGACAAGACCCGCGCGCTCTACGACTGGGTGATCGCCAACGCGCACCGAGAGCCGAAGACACGCGGTTGCGGCGTCGGCGACATCAAGACCATGCTCGAGACCGGCGACCTGAGCGGCAAGTGCGCCGATCTGAACGCGCTCTTCGTCGGCATGTGCCGCTCGGTCGGCATTCCGGCGCGCGACGTCTACGGTCTGCGACTCGCGCCTTCGGCCTTCGGTTACCGCGAGCTCGGTGCCAACCCCGCCAACCTGAAGGGCGCGCAGCATTGCCGCGCCGAAGTCTTTCTGCGCCAGCACGGCTGGGTTGCGATGGATCCGGCCGATGTGCTGAAGGTCATGCGCCAGGAAACGTCAGAGTGGATCAAGGACCGCCATCACGCGCTCGTTGCACCCGTGGCCAAGGGACTGTTCGGCAACTGGGAAGGCAACTGGGTGGCCTGGAACACCGCGCATGACATCGTGCTGCCCGGCACGGCCGTCAAGGGTACGCTGCCGTTTCTGATGTACCCGCAAGGCGAGAACGTCGGCGGACGCTTCGATGAACTTGCGCCCGACAGCTTCCGCTACAACATCGCGGCGCGCGAAGTCACGGTCTGAAGAGGGTCGTCGTATTCACCAAGTTGACGCCCCGGGGAAGCCTGCTACATTGGTTCGATAAGCAAGATGTTGCATAGGCTGTGCGTTGCACAGGCCTTTGCTTCGCAGGTTGCCGACCCCTTTCGATGGAGTGACGATCATGAAATTCTTCCGCACCCGCCCAGCATCTCCTGCCGCCGAAACTGCCACTCCGATCGACCGTCGCAAGCTGGTGATCGGCGCCGGTGTTGCCGGTGCTGCAGTCGTCGCGGCCCAGGCGTTTCGCCCGGAGGCCGCTGCGCTGGCACCGGTCGGCGTGGCCAAGGCGCCCGCCGCGGCCGGCGACGGCTACCAGGCTACGGCGCACGTGCTGCGCTATTACGAAACCGCCAAGGTCTGACCCGGCTTCCCGCAGTCCGCAGGAGAAAACAATGCTGCTCACACGCAAGTCATCCGGCACCGGCGTTGCCGCGTCGTCCTCGCCCCTGGTTTCCAGCCTGTCGCGCGGTTTCGCGCGGGCGATCCCCACGATGGACCGGCGCGCTTTCCTGCGCCGCTCGGGGTTGGGCGTGGGGGCGGGTCTGGCCACGTCGCAACTGACCTTGGTGCGCAAGGCCCAGGCCGCCGACACGCCGGCCGCCGCGGCCAAGGGCAAGATTGAAGTCAAGCGCACTGTCTGCGGCCATTGTTCGGTCGGCTGCGCAGTCGATGCGGTCGTCGAGAACGGCATCTGGGTGCGCCAGGAGCCGGTGTTCGATTCGCCCATCAACCTGGGTGCGCATTGCGCCAAGGGCGCCGCGCTGCGCGAGAACGCACACGGCGAGTACCGCCTCAAGTACCCGATGAAGCTGGTCAACGGCAAGTACCAGCGCATCACCTGGGACCAGGCGCTCGACGAGATCAGCGCGAAGATGCTGGCGCTGCGCAAGGAGAGCGGGCCGGACTCGCTGTTCTTCGTCGGCTCCAGCAAGCACAACAACGAGCAGGCTTACCTGTTCCGCAAGTGGGTCAGCCTGTGGGGCACCAACAACTGCGACCACCAGGCGCGCATTTGCCACAGCACCACGGTCGCCGGTGTGGCAAACACCTGGGGTTACGGTGCGATGACCAATTCGTACAACGACATGCAGAACGCCAAGGCGGCGCTGTATATCGGCTCGAACGCGGCCGAAGCGCACCCGGTCTCGATGCTGCACATGCTGCACGCCAAGGAAACCGGCTGCAAGATGATCGTCGTCGACCCGCGCTTCACGCGCACGGCAGCCAAGGCCGATGACTACGTGCGCATCCGCTCCGGCAGCGACATTCCGTTCCTGTTCGGCGTGATGCACCACATCTTCAAGAACGGCTGGGAAGACAAGCAGTACATCAACGACCGCGTCTACGGCATGGGCAAGGTGCGTGAAGAGGTGATGACGCAGTGGACGCCCGACAAGGTGCTTGAGGCCTGTGGTGTGGATGAAGCCACCTGCCTGAAGGTTGCCAGGACCATGGCCGAGAACCGGCCCAGCACCATCGTCTGGTGCATGGGCCAGACGCAGCACACCATTGGCAACGCGATCGTGCGCGCATCGTGCCTGCTGCAACTGGCGCTCGGCAACGTGGGCAAGAGCGGCGGCGGCACCAACATCTTCCGTGGCCACGACAACGTGCAGGGCGCGACCGACGTGGGCCCGAACCCCGACTCTCTGCCCGGCTACTACGGCCTGGCCGACGGCTCCTGGAAACACTTCGCCAACGCCTGGGGCGTGGATTACGAGTGGATCAAGAAGCAGTTCGCGCCCGGCATGATGACCAAGCCGGGCATGACCGTGTCGCGCTGGATCGACGGCGTGATGGAAAAGAACGAGCTGATCGACCAGGACAGCAACCTGCGCGGCATGTTCTTCTGGGGCCACGCTCCCAACTCGCAGAGCCGCGGGCTCGAGATGAAGCAGGCGATGGACAAGCTCGACCTGCTGGTCGTGATCGACCCGTATCCGTCGGCCTCGGCCGCGATGGCGGCGATGCCCGGCAAGCCTGAAGACCTGAATCCGAACCGCGCGGTCTACTTATTGCCGTCGAGCAACCAGTTCGAGACTTCCGGCTCCGTGACCGCGTCGAACCGTTCGATCCAGTGGCGCGAGAAGGTGATCGAGCCGCTCTGGGAATCGCGCACCGACCACATGATCATGTATCAGTTCGCCCAGAAGCTCGGCTTCGACAAGGAACTGGTCGCCAAGAGCAAGGTCGTGCCGGGCAAGCAGGGCATGATGGAGCCCGAGGTCGAGTCGATCCTGCGCGAAATCAACAGCAGCGTCTGGACCATCGGCTACACCGGCCAGAGCCCCGAGCGACTGAAGGCGCACATGCGCAACATGAACGTCTTCGACGTGAAGACGCTCAAGGCACGCGGCGGCGTCGACAAGGAAACCGGCTACAAGCTCGACGGCGACTATTTCGGCCTGCCGTGGCCGTGTTACGGCACGCCCGAGATGCGCCACCCGGGCTCGCCCAACCTGTACGACACCTCCAAGCACGTGATGGAAGGCGGCGGCAACTTCCGCGCCAACTTCGGCGTCGAGCGCGAGGGCGTGAGCCTGCTGGCTGAAGACGGTTCGCACTCCAAGGGGGCCGACATCACGACCGGTTACCCCGAGTTCGACCACTTGCTGCTGAAGAAGCTGGGCTGGTGGGACGAGTTGACCGACGCCGAGAAGAAGGCTGCCGCCGGCAAGAACTGGAAGACCGACTCCAGCGGCGGCATCATCCGCGTGGCGATGAAGAACCACGGCTGCCACCCGTTCGGCAACGCCAAGGCGCGTGCGGTGGTGTGGAACTTCCCCGACCCGGTGCCCAAGCACCGCGAGCCGCTGTATTCCAACCGCGCCGACCTGGTCGACAAGTACCCGACGCACGACGACAAGAAGGCTTTCTGGCGTTTGCCCACCCTGTACAAGAGCGTGCAGATGAAGAACAGGGACATCGGCAAGAAGTACCCGCTGATCATGACCAGCGGCCGGCTCGTCGAGTACGAGGGCGGGGGCGAAGAAACGCGCTCCAACCCCTGGCTGGCCGAGTTGCAGCAGGAGATGTTCGTCGAGCTGAACCCGAAGACAGCGAACGACCGCGGCATCCGCAACGGCGAGTTCGTGTGGGTCAAGACGCCGCCGATGGAAGCGCTGCCCAGCTTCAAGGGCATTCGCGTCAAGGCGCTGGTGACCGAGCGGGTCGACGGTGAAACGGTGTTCCTGCCGTTCCACTTTTCCGGCCGCTGGGGCGGCATCGACCTCGCGCCGTACTACCCCGACGGCGCCGCGCCGGTGATTCGCGGCGAGGCGGTGAACACGGCAACGACCTACGGCTACGACAGCGTGACGATGATGCAAGAGACCAAGACCACGGTCTGCCAGATTGAACGCGCTGTCTAAGGGAGTATCGACATGGCAAGAATGAAATTCATCTGCGACGCCGAGCGTTGCATCGAGTGCAATGGTTGCGTCACCGCCTGCAAGGCCGAACACAACGTGCCCTGGGGCGTGAACCGGCGCCGCGTGGTCACGCTCAACGACGGCCTGCCCGGCGAGAAGTCGATCTCGGTCGCCTGCATGCACTGCTCCGACGCGCCCTGCATGGCGGTCTGCCCGGTGGACTGCTTCTATCGCACCGACGAAGGCGTGGTGCTGCACGACAAGGATGTGTGCATCGGCTGCGGCTACTGCTCGTACGCCTGCCCGTTCGGCGCGCCGCAGTTCCCGACCAACGGCACGTTCGGCCTGCGCGGCAAGATGGACAAGTGCACCTTCTGCGCCGGCGGCCCCGAAGCCAACGGCAGTGGCGCCGAGAACGACAAGTACGGCCGCAACCGCCTGTCCGAAGGCAAGCTGCCGGCCTGCGCCGAAATGTGTGCGACCAAGGCGTTGCTCGGTGGTGATGGCGACATCGTGGCCGACATCTTCCGCACCCGCGTGCTCAACCGTGGCAAGGGCAGTGAAGTCTGGGGCTGGGGCACCGCCTACGGCAAACCCGCCCAGGGCGGTGCACCCGCCGTGAAGCCGGCCGAAGGCACCAAGTCATGATTCGAACCCTGGCGGTAGGCGTGCTGGCGGCAGCAGCACTGGGCTTGACGGGGTGCGGCGAAAAGGCGCAGACGGCGGCGACCAAGAAGTCCGACACCCAAGCCTGGCAGGCCACCGGCAGTGCGTTTGTCGCCGGGGGCTGGAAAGAGGGTGACCATGCGAGTTGGGAAGAACAGCTGCGCAGCCGGGCCCAGGGCCAGAACGATTACGCCAAGGTGAAATAGCTTCAAGGGGCAAACGCATGCGAAGCATGATTCGAAGCGTCGCCAGCGCCGCTCTGGCGGGTGTGGCAAGCCTGGGTTTCCTGCTGGCCGGCGCGGCGTTCGCGCAGGACGGCGCCGCCAAGGGGGCACCGCCAGCCGGGTTTGCCGTGCCGGCCGACCCCAAGCCCGACGAGAACAACGCCCAGCGGGCGCTCAGCCAGCCTGGCAACAACGCGCCGTTCTGGCGTGCGGTGCGCGAGTCGGGCAACGTGCAAGGCAGCACCACCTTGCCGGCGGCCGAGGCCGGTTCGTTGATCCAGCCCTTCGTCCAGTACCCCGGCGCGAAGTTCACCAACGCCGGCGAGGCCTGGCGGCAGGTGCGCAACCAGTGGATCATTCCGTACGGCGGGGCGCTCGTCTTGATCGTCGCGCTTGCGATGGCGCTGTTCTACTGGCGCAAGGGTGCGCTCGGCGGCCACGTGCCCGATACCGGCCGCATGATCGAACGCTTCACCTACTTCGAACGCGCGGCGCACTGGTCCAACGCGATCGCCT
The DNA here is from genome assembly GCA_031414975.1 of Methylibium sp. Classification (GTDB taxonomy): domain Bacteria; phylum Pseudomonadota; class Gammaproteobacteria; order Burkholderiales; family Burkholderiaceae_C; genus LGRD01. Next base: position 14,263 of record JANOQS010000189.1, read on the forward strand.
TCGTGACCTTGGCGGTGTCGGGCGTGGTCATGGCATTCGGCAAGTTCTTCATGCTGCCGGTCATCGGATCCACCTTGTTCGGCTGGCTCACCTACGCGCTGAAGACCGCGCACAACTTTGCCGGCCCGCTGTTTGCCGTGTCGCTGGTGGTGGTGCTGCTGACCTTTGTGCGCGACAACCTGCCCACCAAGGCCGACCTGACCTGGCTGGCCAAGGGCGGCGGGTTGCTGGGCGCACACGAAGTGCCCTCACACCGCTTCAACGCCGGCGAGAAGGTGATCTTCTGGGCGGGTGTTTTCCTGCTCGGGCTGATCGTCGTGGCCTCCGGCCTGGTGATGGACAAGCTGGTGCCGGGCATGGCCTACACCCGCGGCGACATGCAGATCGCCCACATGGTGCATGCCGTGTCGGCGCTGCTGATGATGGTCATGTTCATGGGCCACATCTACATAGGCACGATTGGCATGAAGGGCGCCTACCAGGGCATGAAGACCGGCTATGTCGACGAGGGTTGGGCCCGCGAGCACCATGAGCTCTGGCACGACGACATCAAGGCCGGCAAGATCCCGGCCCAGCGCACGCCGAACGCCGGTCCGGCCGCGCGTCCTGCTGCCCAACACTGAAGCCGAAAGAGGAAGATGTTCATGCGATCTGCTGCCCGACCCGCACTGACCCGTAGCGCCGCCCCTGTATTGATGCTGCTCGCCGCACTGGCCGCGCCGTTGGCTGTTGCCAAACTGCCGGCACCGGTGCTGACCGACGAAGCCAAGGCCAAGGCGGCCGAGGCAGCGGCCAAGACCGCTTGGGGCAACAAGGTGGCCGACTACCAGTTGTGCAAGTCCATGGACAAGACAGCTGTGAAGTACCAGGCGTCGATGAAGGCGGCGGGCAAGGAAGCCAAACCCGCCACGGAGACCCCGCCCTGTGCCGACCCCGGGCCGTTCGTCGCCGCACCGCCGGCCGCTGCTCCGGCCGCAGCCCCGGCCGCAGCCCCGGCCCCGGCGGCTTCTGCTGCGCCGCCCGCTGCGTCGCCCGCGGCTGCAGCGCCCAAGAAGTCCTGAGGAGTTGCCCATGCGCCGCCTGCCCCGAGTCAGCTTTTCGTCGATGACCGCGGTGCTGCTGGCCGCGCTGCTCGCAGCCTGCGCCTCGGTGCCCGACCCGAACATGGCGCCGGCGAGCAAGGGGGTCTACTTCATCCAGCCCGCCAATGGCGCGACCGTGACCAGCCCGTTCATCGTCAAGTTCGGCCTGAAGGGCATGGAGATCAAACCGGCCGGCGAACAAGTAGCCGGCACTGGCCATCACCACCTGCTGATCAACCGCGAAAGCCTGGCGCCGGGCCAGATCATCCCGGCCGATGACGTTCACATCCACTTCGGCAAGGGCCAGACCGAAGCTGAAGTCAAGCTCGCGCCCGGCACCTACAAGCTGACGATGCAGTTCGCCGACGGTTTTCACTTGTCCTACGGCAAGGACATGGCCGCCACGCTGACGGTGACGGTGAAATAGCTCCTCCTTGGTAACTGCTCGGCAATGCCAGGGCCGCCCGACAGGCGGCCCTTTTTTTCATGTGCGCCCAGCATGGGCGCACTCTTGCGGGTGCAAGTCCCGCCGTAAGTTGATCACAGCGAACGAAGCGAAACGCAACTGCGTGAGGGTGACCGAGCGTGGGGAGGAAGCGTGGAGCGAAGCTGCGAGCCGATGGACAAGAACCGGATAGAAGGCGGTGCCGACCAG
>JANOQS010000190.1:0-5874 GCA_031414975.1 Methylibium sp.
GACCTCGCGCAGGAAGCGCATCGCGTGCGCGTGGTTCTGCGTCAGGATCGCATCGGTGTGGTGCGAGCCGTAGCGGTGGATGTGCGCCATCGCCTCGTCCAGGCTGGCCACCACCTTCACGCTGATGATCGGCGCGAGGTACTCCTCGGCCCAGTCCTGCTCGGTGGCGGGTGTGAGCTTCACATCGGGAACCTTGGCGAGCAAGGCCAGGCCGGCCGCGTCGCAGCGCATCTCGACACCCTTGGCGGCGAACAGCGCGCCGATTCGCGGCAGGAAGGCCGGCGCGATGGCCTCGTGCACCAGCAGCGACTCGGCCGCATTGCAGGGGCTGTACTTCTGCGTCTTGGCGTTGTCGGTCACGCGCAGCGCCAATTCCAGGTCGGCGCCAGCGTCAACGTAAACATGGCAGTTGCCGTCCAGGTGCTTGATGACCGGCACCTTGGCTTCGCGGCTGATGCGCTCGATCAGCCCCTTGCCACCGCGCGGGATGATCACGTCCACCGCCTCAGGCGACGCGATCAGGAAGCCGACGGCGGCGCGGTCGGTGGTCTGCACCAGTTGCACCGCGTCTTCCGGCAAGCCAGCCTCGGCGAGCGCCGTCTGCACCAGCTTCCACAGCGCGAGGTTGGAGTGGATCGCCTCGGACCCGCCGCGCAGGATGCAGGCGTTGCCACTCTTGATGGCCAGCGACGCGGCCTCGATCGTCACGTTCGGCCGGCTCTCGTAGATCATGCCGAACACGCCCAGCGGCACGCGCATCTGGCCGACGCTGATGCCACTCGGGCGGTTGCGCAAGTTTGTGATCTCGCCGATCGGGTCGGGCATCGCAGCGATCTGCTCGCAGCCTTCGGCGACCGTCTCAACGATCTTGGGCGTGAGCTTGAGCCGGTCCACCAGCGGCGCGGCCAGGCCGGCAGTTTGTGCGGCCTGCACGTCGAGCGCGTTGGCGGTGCTCAAGGCCTCGCCGCTGCTGCGCAGCAGGCGCGCCAGCGCGAGCAGGGCGGCGTTCTTCGCCGCGGTCGAGGAGGCCGCCATCTTCGTGCTGGCCGCACGGGCCGCCGCGCCCATGTGCGCGACGGTGGCTTGGAGGTCGTTGGACGTCATGCCGGCATTGTCGCAAACCCAGCGCCGTCGGGTCGAGGCCAAAAGGCAATGCCGGCTGTTCCCGGCGCCAACTACTTCCCGGCTTGCCCGTACACCCGCTGCAGCAGGTACCCGGCCGCCAGTCCAGCGAGTTGGCCTTTGCGGCGCCTCGGGGTCTTCCACGGTGCCTGAAAAGGCCGCCAGCGTGCGGATGTCCGCATAGCCCTTGTCGGCGATGTACTTGTCGAACGCCAGCTTGTAGCGCACCGCCGACAGGCGCGAGTCGGTCACCACCATCGCCTTGGCACGCCCGCCGATCTTGTGGCGCGTGTGCTGGCGAGAGTGTTCGATCACCTCCACCTTGCTGGCCAGGTTGTGCGGGTGGTGCTGCATGTAGCGCGCCAACGCCTTGGCGGCCTCGCGCCTGTCCACCAGCGGGTCGGCCGCAGCCGCCTGCGCGAGCCGGTAGTAGCTCTGGTAGGTGGTGTAGCTCAGTTTGCCGGCCGCGTTTGAGCCTTGGCCGTGACCCATGGGATATCGCCGTCCCAGAAGCTGGGGTTCGAGCGGTCGGGTGTCATTCCGCCCGCAACCCTGACGACTCGCTTCAGCGGCTTCACGTCCCGATGCGCCGGCAACTCGCCCAGCCACTCCACCCCCGATGGCTTGTAGCGCCCGTACCTCGGCCAACTCATGCGCCGCCCTCCACGCCAACATTCACCGCCCGATATGTCTGATCCGGGCTGCTCGGCTCCAGCGGCCTCGACATCGCCAAACGCCCGCTGCCGGTCAGGTGGCGGAGGTAATTGTTGCGAACGTAGCGCGCATTGCGGCCGAGCAAGGTGGCCAAATCGTCGGCGCTCCAGGGGCGCAGGCGGCACAACTCCACCACCAGCGCCTGCACGTCCGCGGGAAACTGTCGCTGCCCCAGGCTGAGCAGCTGTTGCCGGAGGGCGTCGGGCAAGCCGCTCAACAAGGTTTCGCGGCGCTTGGCAGACAAGGCCCCAGGCTTGGTAGATAAGCCGGTCAGCTTGGTAGATAAGGGCTCCGGCTTGGTAGATAAGGCCGGCAGCTTGGTAGACAAGGCGTCCAGCTTTGGGGATAAGGGTTCCAGCTTGGGGGCCAGGGCTTCTTCCGGTGACGCCAGCAGGTACGGTGTCGGCTCGTAGTAAGTGGCCGAGCCGCGGCCCCGTTGTTCCAGCAGCCCGGCATCGCGCAGGCGGCGCAGGGTCTGGCTCGAGGCGAGCGGGTCGACCCGGTTGAGTTCGCGGTGCATCGCGTTGTCTATGGCGCCCTGCTCGCGCACGGCCACCAGGGCCTTGGCCTCTTCGCTGCTGAGCTTCAAATCCTTGAACCGGGCCAGCCAGGTGATCGCCTCCTCGTTCAGGAAGTGCTGAAAATAGTAGGTGGCAACAAACTGGTCCGAGCCTCGGTTGCTGGCAAACAGGGGCGACTCCAGCCCCGCCGCTTCCATCAGCCGGCGCATCGCGCCCCGCCGGTGCCCTTGGTCTCGGCCAGGCGGGTGTCGTACAGCACGTTTGCAATGCGGGTGTTGCGCACTTGCGAGCCAGGTTCGCCCAGGTGCTCCACGGGTTTGAGCGAGTAGCCGGGGTTGCGCACCTCCAGGCGGTTCGAGTAGCGGATGAGCTGCACCGCGCCGTGCACCCGGTAGCTGCGGTGCATCACGGCGTTGACGATGGCCTCGCGCACCACGTTGACGGGCAGCAACGGAATGTCCTGCCGCTCGACCGCCCCTTCGGGCAGGTGAAAGCTCTTGGGCAGATCGTCCAGCACCGCAGCCAATGCGCGGCGGATGGCGCGCAACAGCGGGTCGCGAATATCGACCGAGTCGAAACGCCGCTCGGGGTCGCCCACCCACTCTTTGCCGGGCACGCGGATGTACTCGATGCGCATCGTGGGCAGCAGGCGGCGCAACGCCATGGGCTTGCCAAAGAGCACGATGCCGGCCACCGTCGGGCGCAGTGGGCTGCCGGGTTGCGACGTGTCGCGGCGCAAGGCGCCAATGGCGTGCAGCAGGTCTTCGTCGGGCAAACGCAGCGCTTCGGCCGAGGGGTTGCCCTTGGCCAGGCTCTGGCGGTAGTCGGCAATGGCGTCGGGTTCGATGTCCTGAAGCTCGGCATCGGGCATCAGCGTGGCGTCGAAACTCTCCACCTGGCGACCCTGGAAGAGCACGAGCAGGTCTTCTTCGGTGCACTCCTGGTCTGTGCTGCCGATGCGGCGGAACGCACCACGCGGCAAACCGCGGCTCTTGATGTACAGCGGCTTGTCGCCGGGCGGTGCTTCCGGCACGGTGACCATCAAGACCACCTTGCCCTGCACACTCTCGCTGCGAATCTCGACCCGGACGGGGATGTTGAATTCGGTCGCGCAGCGGCTGGCCAGGTCGGCAGACAACTTGTCGGGCTGGGCCACACCGGCAATTTGCCAGGGCAGGAAAAAGTCTTCCTCGTCGCGCGTCACGCCCAGCAGCAAGGTGCCACCCTGCAAACCGGGTTCGTTGGCGAAAGCGCACACCGTTTCCATGACGGCGCGGCCGATCTCGCTGCCGCGTTTGGCCTCGACGCGCTCGTGCTCGTCGAGCGCGTTGAGCTGCTCCAGCCAATGCAGGACGCCCAGGTTCGTCACCGCGCCACCTCCCCCAGCAAGCCCAGGATTTCACCTTCCAGCGCACGCAGGTCGGCTTCGATCGCCGCGAGCGGCCAGGGCGGCGGCACGGTCATCGGAATCATCACGCGCCGGTACTGCGGCGGGCGGTAGGGCCCCGCAGCTTGTTGGCGATGGACCAGATGAAGGTGATCAGTTCCTGTTGGGTCATCGAGAGGGTCGAAAGATGCCCGGGTTGGACGGGCCGGCCAAGGTGGCGATTGTCACAACACCCATTGCAGCACGGCCAGCCACAGCGGCGCGGTCAGCGCAAACCCCAGAGTCGAGAACACCACCGCGGCGGTGGTCTCGGCTTCCTGCGTCTGGTAGCGCTGCGCGAAGATCAGCGCGTTGGAGCCGACCGGCAGCGCCGCGGCCATGACCACCACCGACAGCGGCACACCGCTCAATCCCATGCCCCAGTGGCCGATCGCCAGCACCAGCGCCGGCAGCACGAGCAGCTTGACGGCCGAGATCACGCCCGCGCCCTTGGCCGAATCGCGCACGCCGTATTGCGCCAGCGACAGGCCGATCAGTACCAGGCACAGCGGCACCACCGCCTGGCCCAGCGTGGCCAGGATCTCGTCGATCACCGCCGGCAACGGCCAGCCGGTGGCGTTCCAGACCAGCCCGCACAACACCGGCAGCACCACCGGGTGGATCACGGTGTTGCGCGCGGTGGTGGCCAAGGTGGCCATCAGGTGGGTGTCGGTGGTGCCCTGCTGGCGCCCCTCGCGTGCCAGGTCGAGCTCCACCAGCGCCGTCAGCACCGTCAGCAGCACCAGCGCGTGCAGGCTGACGATGGTGATGTGGATCGCCAGCCCGCTCTCGCCGAACAGTGCCGCCGCCATCGGGATGCCGACCTGCACGGTGTTGCCGAAGCTGGCCGAAATCGCGCGCACGCTGGGTGCGGCCACCGGCAGGCGGGCGCTGCGGTTCCAGCGCCGCTGCCAGGCGTAGACCAGCAGCAGCATCAGCAGCACCGGCACGAAGAACGCCGCCAGCGTGCCCCAGGGCAGGGTGCGGAAGTCAATGCGCGCGGTGGTGCGGAACAGCAGTGCCGGGATGAAGAGGTACAGCGCCGCGTTCGACAAGGTACGCGCCGGGTCGCTGCCGGTAGTGCCGTGGTTCAGCCACTTCGTCTTGCCGATCACCCAGCCCAGCGCCACCACGACGATGATGGCCAGCAGCTTGTAAAAGACCGCGATCGACATGGGCGCCAGTATCGGCGACGGGCGCCGACGCATGCTGCCGCGGTCAGTGCAGCTCGGCGCGCCTCGGCATGTCCGCCCCGCGGCGCGAGCAGGTGATCGCGGCAGCCCGGGCGGCAAAGCCCAGCGCATCGTTCAACTGCGTGGCCGACAAGCCGGCCAGCGCCGCGACCGACACGCTGTCGTGCTCGGCCAGCCAGGTCAGCAGCGCGGCCTGGAAGGTGTCGCCGGCGCCGACGGTGTCGATCACCGTGACCTTGGGCGTGGGCACGCTGGCCGTGGTCGATGCGGTCCAGGCCGTCGCGCCTTCGCCGCCGCGTGTCACCACCACCAGCTTCACGCCTTGCGCCAGCGCCTCGGCGGCAAAGGCCTCGGGCGTGCGGCCGGGCATCAGCAGGCCGAGGTCCTCGTCGCTGATCTTCAAGAGGTCGGTGCGCGGCAGCATCCACGCCAGGTGCTCGCGCCAGCGCGCCACGTCGGGCTGCACGTTCAGGCGCACGTTCGGGTCGTACGAGATCAGGCTCTTGCCGTGTTCGCGCTGCACCAGTTGGCGCAAGGTCGACGCGGTCGGTTCCACCACCGTGGTGTACGAACCGAAGTGAAGTGCCTTGAAGGTGCTGTCTTGCCGCAGATCGGGCAGGGCCTCGGGCAGCAATTGGCGATCGGCCGCGCCTTCGCCGTAGAACGAATACGAGGGCACGCCTTTTTCATCCAGCCCGACCAGGCCCAAGGTGGTCGGCGCGTCGGTGCGGGCCACGTGGGCCAGGTTCACGCCCTCGGCCTGCAACGCGCGCATCAGCCGTTCGCCCAGAAAGCCGCGCGACACCGCGCCCAGAAACGCCACCGGCTGCGCCAGCCGCGCCAGCCCGACCGCCACGTTGAACGGCGAGCCGCCGACGCGCGCGTCGAGGTTCACGCC
>JANOQS010000191.1:0-5071 GCA_031414975.1 Methylibium sp.
GCGCTGCCGCGGGTGCCGGTGCCGGTGCCGGTGCGGGTGCCGGTGCGGGTGCGGGTGCGGGTGCGGGGGCCGGCGCAGGCGCCGGTGCCGGCACCGACGCGGTCGCAGCCACCGCGGGCACGAAGAAAAAGTCGCCGATCGACTGATCGTAGATCGCCGGCACCTGTTGGTGCCCCACGCCACGGGCCAGCTCCACCACCCGGTCCCGCACCTTGCGCACCACGCGGTCGACCGACACACCGGGCGCCTTGATCTCGCTCAGCAGCACACGCGTGAACACGCCGTTCGGGTCGCGGTCGCTCGCGCCCAGGCGGTCGATCGCGGCCTGGCCAGCGCCGGCCGAATAGATCACCATCTGCCCAGTGGCGGCCGGCATGGGGATCAGCCCGCGCGCGGCGCCAGCGCGCGAGCGGGTGCGAAACGGGTTGTTGCGGCAGGCGTCGATGATGGCCAGCGAGAAGCGCGCCTTCACGTCCTCCATGTCTTCGAGCACGCGGCGCAGCGGGATCGACTCGTCCTTGATCTGCTCCTCGTCGTCGAGCCCCACGTTGACGGGCACCAGGTAGTTCTCGGCGCCGAACTGCACACCGTGGCCGGCGTAGAAGAAGACCGCCTCGTCGCCCGCACTGAGCTCGCCCTTGAACTGGCGCACCGCGGCCTTCAGCGCCCGGTCATCCACGTCGAGCTTGAGGATCACCTTGAAGCCCACTTCCGCCAGCGCCTTGGCCATCGACTGCGCGTCGGCGCGGGCGGTCTGGAGCCGCTCGACGCTGCGGTAGTTGTCGTTGCCGATCACCAGCGCCAGCCGGTTGGCAGCCTGCGCCGATGCTGCCGCTGCCAGGCTCAGCACGATGGCCAGGCCGATCAGCGCCGCCTTGGCTCGGGCGGCAGTCAGGGGTCCACGGGACAAGTTTTGCATCGGCACTCTTTGCAATCGCTCAAAGCCGCTATTTGGCCACCGAAACGCCCACCCGGGTTGGGGCGGTTTGGCCGAAGGTCACCTCCAATTCCACACGGCCCGGCCTACAGTGCGTGCCGCATGGTGGGGTGTCGGCACCCTCCACAAACCGCACGATGCGCTGCCGGCCGCGGCAAAGCCCAATCGGCGGGCCACTGAAGGAGCTCCTCATGTCCCCCACAACCCGTTCCCGGCTGAGCTGTGCTTTTGCGACCGTCATGCTCGCTGCGTGCGGCGGCGGTGGCGGCGACGGGCCCGCGGCGGCTCCACCGCCGCCACCTCCGCCGCCGAGCTTCAACCTGTCAGGCAGCATCTCGATCGCCCCGACCGCGGCGGTCGACTCGGACAGCAACGACGTCAACCAGGTCGCGCAAGGCACTTTCATCGCCAACAACGGCCCCGCGACCGCGCAGGCGATCACGTCGCCCGTGCTTCTGGCCGGCACTGTCAACAGGCCCGGCGTCGGCCCCGCGGGCAACAACTTCAGCGCCGGTGATGCGGACGACTGGTTCAAGCTCGACCTCGTCGCCGGCCAGGTGGTCGAACTCGAATTCGCGTCCGACCCGGCGCAAAGCGATGTCGACCTCTACGTCGTGTCGCAGGATGCCGTGCACATCGGCACATCGAACGGCGTGGACACACGTTACGAGTGCGTGCAGGTGAGCACGAGCACGAGCTGGTACGTCAACGTCAACTCGTTCCGCGGTGCCTCGATCTACAACCTGCGCATCGGCGCGCCCGGCGGTGCCGGAGCATGCGCTGCCTCCACCACCGCGGCACGAGCCGCACCCGGCCAGTTGCTCGCCAAGGCGCGCGGCCTGGATGCGGAACGTGCGAAGCAGTTGGCCGCGCGTTTGCGCGCGGCCGGCGTCACCGGTGCGGCGCTGGAACCGGGCGACGCGCTGAAGCACGTGCCGCACCTGCTGCACTTGCCGGCCGCCCAGCCACAACGCGCCACCGCAATGCGGCTGCTCGGAGGGCCGGCGAGCCCCACGGCAAGCGCGACCGACGCCCGCATGGAACGCATCGAGCTGCACAAGTTCGCCAAGCGCCTGCAAGACACCGGCGCCTTCGAGTACGTGCAGCCGAACTGGCTCGCCGAGCGCCACGCGCTGGTGGGTGAGTTCCCGCCCAACGACCGTGCCTACGCGTACCAGCGCTGGCACTATGAGCAGATCAGCCTGCCTTCGGCGATGAGCCGCATCACCACCCTGGCGGCCCAGCCCGCGCAACGCCCGCTGGTGGCGGTGATCGACAGCGGCGTGGTGCTGGACCACCCCGACCTGGCGCCGCAACTCTTCTCGCCGGGGCGCGCGTTCATCTCCACCCGCACGGCCGGCGACGGCAACACTGCGTCGGGCGACGACACCGCCTTGCCGGCCGACCAGCCGCACTTCCACGGCACCCACGTGGCCGGGACCATTGGTGCCGCCACCTTCGATGAGCTGGGCGGCGCAGGCACCGCGCCGATGGCGCAGATCCTGCCGCTGCGCGTCTTCCCGCCCGGCGGCGGCGCGCAGACGGTCGACACCATCAACGCCATGCTGTATGCCGCGCGCTTGGCCAACAACTCGGGGGCCTTGCCCGCGCGCCGCGCCGATGTGATCAACCTGAGCCTGGGCAGCGATCGGGCCTGCGACACTGCCTTCCAGGACGTGATCAACCAGGTGCGGGCGGCGGGCGTCATCGTGGTCATCGCGGCCGGGAATTCGGCTCACAACGAGCGCGGCGAGCGTGCCGCCGTGGGCGCGCCGGCAAATTGCAACGGCGCCATCGCCGTCAGCGCGCTCGATGCACGGAGGCAGATCGCGCGCTATTCCAACACCGGCGCCCAGATCGCCGTGGCCGCCCCCGGCGGCGACGTGAGCCAGTCGACCACGGGCAGCGGCGCGCCCGACGGCGTCTACAGCGACCTCGCGACCTTCGACCCCAACGGTGTGCGGCAACCCTCGTTCGGCGGGATGAACGGCACGTCGATGGCAGCGCCCCACGTGGCCGGCGTGATGGCGCTGATGCGCTACGTCAACCCCGGCCTCACGGTGGCGCAGGTAGACGCCTTGCTCGAACAGGGCGCCCTCAGCGACGACCTGGGAACGGCCGGCCGGGACATCGATTTCGGCTGGGGCCTGATCAACGCGCGCAAGGCCGTCGACGCTGCCCTGCAGCTCGCGGGCAACACCACGCCGCCACCGGCGGGCCGGGTGATCGCCGCACCGTCGAGCATCGATTTCGGCAGTTTCCAGAGCAGCGCCGCGCTGGACCTGGTGGCCAGTGCCGCCACCAGCGAAACCGTGGCCTCGGTGACCAGCGACCACGCGGCCGTGAGCGTGGTTGCCACCAGCGTCGACCCGAGCACCCGGCTGGGGCGCTACACCGTCAACGTCAACCGGGCGATGCTCACCGCCGGCAGCTTCTCTCCCAAGCTCACCATCACCTTGGTACCGGCGCGCAGCCTGAGCGTGCAGCTCACCGTCACGCAGCCGGCCGGCGGCGGCACCTCGACGAACGCCGACTTCGGGCCGATGTACGTGCTGCTGATCAACCCCGACACGCAGACCGTCGTCAGCACCGTGCTGGCGCAACGGTCGGGCGGGCGCTACACCTGGAGCCACGCCGGTTACGCGCTGCCGCGCGTGTCGATTCTTGCCGGCGGCGACCTCGACAACGACGACGTGATCTGCCAGCGCGGCGAAGCCTGCGGCGCCTATCCGGTGCTGGCGGTCGGAGGCGGCCTGAGTGTCGTCAACCTGTCGTCCAACCGCAGCGACCTCGACTTCCAGGCCTCACCGCTGGCGGGCATGTCGCCCCAGAGCGTCGGTGGCTCGGGCAGTGCGGTGTGGCGGCGCCAGCCGGCTGCATGGCCACGGCCGACAAGCGCCGGCAAGGTTGCGCCGTGAGGGGTGTTGCGTTGCGACGTTGCGTGATCGTCGCGATCGTCGCGATCGTCGTGATTGCCCCCGCGCTGATCGCCTTTTCGGCACCCGCCGCCGCGTCCAGCAATCCAACCGCCCGGCTTCGCGTCGAGGCCCAGCGCGGGCATTCGCAATGCCCTGTGGCGGGGCTGGACGACCGCAGCGTGCTGCTCGACGACGCAGCCCAATGGCGCGCGGTGGTGGCCACCACCGAAGCGCAGGCACTCGGGCGCGAGGTTCACTGGGGCCGCGAGCGGGTGCTGGTGCATGCGCTGGCGCAGCAACCCACGCTGGGGGTGAGGGTCTCGGCGGTCGGCGTCACGTGGGCCGGGCCGCTTCGGTCGCCGCGGCTTGACATGCGCATCACCCGGCCGGGGCCCAACGACATGGCGGCAACCGCGTTGTCGCGGCCCTGTGTCTTCGTCGCGATGACACGCGGCGCCTGGCGCGAGCTTCGGGTGACGGGTGGCGGGGCGCCAAAGCCGGTCATCGTTCGAGTCGGCCTGCTGCCCAAGGAGGCAGCCGCCGGGCCGCCGAGAATGCGGTTCGACGGCGTTGAGTTGGTCAAGCCGGCGGCGCCCGCGGCATCGCGCTGAGGACCCGGTCGATAGACTTAAGTCACCTTGATCGCGCGCCTACGCGCGCCCGGCAAGAATCGACGCCGGGCACGCGCGGCGCCCTGCAACGGAATGCGAAACTACCGCAAACTGTCTCACCTGCCATGGCTCCAGACCTGCCGACCGACGAACAAGACCCGCCCAGCGCCCTGCCCCGCGGCACGCTGCTGAACGACAAGTTCCGCGTGCAGCGCGTCATCGGCGTCGGCGGGTTCGGCATCGTCTACCTGGCGCACGATGAGATGAGCGACGTCGATGTGGCCATCAAGGAATACATGCCGGCCAGCCTGGCTGGGCGCACCAAGACGATGCAGGTGTCTCTCACCTCGCAGTCGAACGCCGAGACCTTTGCGCTGGGCCTCAAGTCGTTCTGGAACGAAGCGCGCCTGCTTGCCAAGTTTCGCGACGAGCATCTGCCGCTGCTGAAGGTCTACGACGCTTTCCAGGCCAACGGCACCGCCTACATGGTGATGCCGGTGCTGCGCGGCCGCACCGCCTACCAGTTGCGGACTGAAATGCACCAGCCCCCCAGCGAACGCTGGCTGCGCGCACTGCTGAACGACCTGTTGCCGGCACTGGAGCGG
>JANOQS010000192.1:0-1723 GCA_031414975.1 Methylibium sp.
CCCCCCCCAGTTCTAGCGCGGGCGCCAAAACGCCGCCTTTGTGGGTCTTCACCGCATGCTGTTGTTTGGGGTCGTTGTGCGCGAGAAAATGGTCGCCCACCACCTGCTCGGTGTGGCCGGCGCGTGCTGCTTCCTGCCAGCCGTTGACCACTTCGGTGCCGCGCAGCATGCGCAGCGCGTCGAGGCGCTGGCAGAACGCCGGCGTGTCGGTGACGAAGTGCTGGTAGTCGCGCATCAGCAAGGCGACCCGGGCCTCGAGCGGCAGTTCGAGCGCCACGCACGGTGAAGCGCGCATCGGCTCGATCAGCGCCTGGGGCACGCGCAGGTCACCTACCTTCTTGCTTTCACTTTCGATCCAGACCACGCGCGCCGGGTCGAAGAGGCGCAAGCTGTCCCACACGCGCGAGTCGAATTGTTTCTGGCTCGGTTGCGGGCTGCCTGGCACCAGCCCCAGCACCGAGCCGCGGTGGTTGGCCAGCGCTTCCAGGTCCAGCACCTGCTCACCGCGGGCCGCCAGCACCTGCAGCAAGTGGCTCTTGCCCGAGCCGGTGGTGCCGCAGACCACCCGGTAGTGAAAGCGCTGGGGCAGCACGTCGAGTTCGGCCAGCACCGCGCGCCGGTACTCGCGGTAGCCGCCTTCGAGCACGTGCACTCGAAAGCCGATCTGGCTCAGCACCAGCGCCAGCGCGCCGCTGCGCTGGCCGCCGCGCCAGCAGTAGACCAGCGGCTTCCAGTCCTTGGGCGCTTCCATCAGCTCACGTTCGATGTGGCCGGCAATGTTGCGCGCCGCCATGACCGCGCCGCGCTTGCGGGCGACGAAGGGCGAGATCTGCGCGTACTCGGTGCCGACGAGGTGCCGCTGCTCGTCGTTCAGGGTCGGCCAGTTCACAGCGCCCGGCAGCCGGTCTTCGGCGTATTCGCTCTCGGAGCGGGCGTCGATCACGGCACTGAACTCGTGCAGCCGCGCCAGTGCGTCGGCTGCGGGGATGGGGATCAGCGCCACCGAAGATCAACCACTGATCGCGTCGAGCAGTTCACTCTCGATCTGGATCTGTTTGCGGTTGTGCTGCAACTCCGAGCCGTCGATCAGGAACGTGTCTTCGACGCGCTCGCCCAAGGTGGAGATCTTGGCCAGTTGCAGGTTGATGCGGTGGTTCGCGAGCACGCGCGCAATCGAGAACAGCAGCCCCGAGCGGTCGCTGGTGGACACACCGAGCAACCAGGCCTGGGCTCTTTCGTCGGGCCGCAAGGTGATGCGCGGCGTGATCGGAAACGACTTGACGCGGCGTGACACGCGCCCGCGCTTGGGCTCGGGCAGCGGCCCGGTGGCGCGCAGCGCTTCACCGAGCTGCGTTTCCACCAGCGAGATCAGGTCGCGGTAGTGGTCTTCGAGGTGCGGGCAGATCACCTGGAAGGTGTCGAGCGCATAACCGGCGCGGGTGGTGTGGACCTTGGCGTCGAGGATGTTGAAGTCGGCGGTGTCGAAATAGCCGCAGATGCGCGCGAACAGGTCGGCCTGGTCGGGCGCGTACACCAGCACCTGCAGCCCTTCACCCAGCGACGACAGGCGCACCCGCACGACCGGCTGCTGCGCTTGCACATGGCCGGCCAGCGCGCGCGCATGCCAGGCGATGTCGCCGGCGTCGTGGCGCGCAAAGTAGCTGATCGCGAGCGTCCTCCACAGCGGCGTTTCGATGTCGGTCGGCAGCGACAGCAGGTTCAG
>JANOQS010000193.1:0-1962 GCA_031414975.1 Methylibium sp.
TGTACCCCACCATCACCGAGCGCCGTGGCCTGGTGGTGTCGGGCAAATACGACCAGTTCCATCGTCTGGCCGAGACCGATGGACTGATGCATGCGCTGGGCGAGCTGGCCGAGCACGGCTTGGCCGAGCCGCCGGAACGTGTGCTGGAAATCCGCCGCCTGATGGACACCGCGCTCGGCGCCAACGCCCCTTTCCTGGCCCGCGCCGTACCCGCCTTCGCCACCCTGATGTACGGCCCGGGGCCACACCAGGCTGCCTCGACCCCGGCCGATTGGGCCGGCGAGCGCATGAAGCGCACCCTCGTGGCCGTGCTGCAGGTGTGGCGCGATCGCGGTCGCCCGCTGGTGCTGTTTCTGGACGACCTGCAATGGGCCAGCGCCAGCGCGCTCGACCTGATCGAGACGCTGGTGCGGCACGAAGGCCATGGCGACGTCCTGCTGATCGGGGCCTACCGCGACAACGAGGTCGACCCAGGTCACCCCCTGCACGCCATGGTGGCAAACCTGGGCGGGGCCGGCGTGGAGATCACTCACATCGACGTGGGTGGCCTCGACCTGGATGCCATGGACGCTCTGGTGGCCGACGTGCTCGACGCCGAGCCCGTGGCGGTGGCCGGCCTGGCGGCCGAGCTGCACCGCAAGACCGAGGGCAACCCGCTTTTCATGCTGCAGTACCTGCGCCGGCTGCACGAGCACAAGCAACTGCGCCGCCAGGGCCCGACCTGGCACTGGGACGATACCGCGCTGAGCGAGCTGCCGAGTTCGGACAACGTGCTCGACGATCTGCTGCTGCAGTTCCGGCTCCTGCCGAGCGAGACCCAAAACGTGGCGGCCGCCGCCTCCTGTCTGGGCTACCACATCGACATCGGCCTGCTGGCCAAGGCGCTCAGCTGGTCGCCGGGAGAGGTCGAGTTGCGGCTGCTGCCGCTGGTCCGGCGCGACATGATGATCCAGCGCCAGGGCGAACGCGGCGGCCAGCCGCGTCTGCGCTTCGGCCACGACCGCATGCAGCAGGCCGCGCATGCGCTGCTCAGCGACGACGAGCGGCGCCATCTGCATGCGCGCTTTGCGCTGGCGCTGGGCGACGCGCCGGAGGCCGCGATTCATTTCCTGCATGCCGGCGAGGCCGCACTGGCGGTCACAGGGCGCGGCTCTGTCGTGCGCCGGCTGGTAGCCGCGGCTCGCGCGTCGGCCGGGCGCGGCGCGATCGACCAGGCCCAGGGTCTGCTCGACGGCGCCGACGCGCTGGCGCTTGCAGAACCCGCGCTGCGCGTGCTCGTCGATGCCTCACGTCACCTGCTTTATTGCGCCAGCATGCGCTACGAAGCTGCCGACGGGCTGTTCATGCGTCTCCTGGCCAGCGGGTCGATTGCGCAGCCGGAGCTGGCCGACGTGATTGCCGCGCAGGCCTTGTCCTACACCAACCGCGGGCGCGCCTCCGAGGCCTCCGAGCTGGTGCTGCTCAAGGCGCGCGCCTTCGGCATCGCCCATCCCACCACGGAGGCCGCCTGGGAAGACGCCGTCGACTCCGAGCTGAAAGCGCTCCACGCGGCGCTGGCGCGCCACGGCGATCGGGCCTTCGACCGCCTGCCGCCGCTGGGCGACACCGTGCAAGCGGCAGCCGCCCAGGTGCTGGCCTGCTACCCCGCGCGCGTCGGCGACCCCCAGTTGCGCGGAGAATGGTGGTTTATCCGGGCTAACCGCAACCTCTACGGGCACGCCACCTTCCCGCCATAGCCCACCCAGACCGTATGCAACGCGAGCAGGCACAAGGCAACCAGAACCATCACCACCCAACGCCCGAAGCCTTGCAGCGAGAAGAACAAATTATTCTCTTCCAGAATCGCAGGGGTTATTCGCCCCTGTGGCAATGCCACGATTGCGGAATGATTCCACAATGTGTGCGATGTGATGTTAGCCTTACGTATCACAAAGCTGGTCACCAATTGCGCTGTCACTACTG
>JANOQS010000194.1:0-14271 GCA_031414975.1 Methylibium sp.
CTTCGGGGGGCAATGCAGGTGCGGCGAATCAGGCGCGCGCTGCCCTGAGCTTGAGCGAGAACTCGGCCAGCGCGGCGATACCGCTCTCTTCGGCCTTCTTGCACCAGGCTTGAAGGTCGGCCACCAGTTGTTCGGCCGACACGTTGGTGCGGGTCCAGAGCTGGCGCAACTCTTCGCGCATCGTCACCAGTTTGTGCAGGCCGGGACTTTGGGCGCAGGCGTTGGCCACCTGAGCCTTGACGCTGAGCGGGATCTTGTCTTCGTCGCGGTGCAGCCAGCGGTTGGCCAGGTGCATTTCTTTCCACTTGGCCGTGTTCTCCGCGCCCTCGGCCTTCAGCCGTTCGAGCTCGGCCCGGCAGGCGCTGCGCAGGTGCGCAGCGTATTTGGCCATGACTTCGTAGCGATTCGCGATGATCGCCTCCAGCGTCTGCGAGTCGGCCACCGGGCGGATGTCGCCGAGTCGCAGCGCCGGCGGCGTTTTACGCACGGTGGCCAGGCCCATCAACTCCAGGCCGCGGATGTACATCCAGCCAATGTCGAATTCGTAGGGCTTGACCGACAGCTTCGCCGACGTCGGATAGGTGTGGTGGTTGTTGTGCAACTCCTCGCCGCCGATGATGATGCCCCACGGAGAGATGTTGGTCGACGCGTCAGGTGCCTCGAAATTGCGGTAGCCCCACCAGTGGCCCAGGCCGTTGATGATGCCCGCCGCAGTGATCGGAATCCAGGCCATCTGAAGCGCCCACACCGCCGCGCCGATCGCGCCGAACAGCATCAAGTCGATCGCCAGCATCACGCCGACACCCTGCCAGCTGTAACGCGAGTAGAGGTTGCGCTCAAGCCAGTCGTCGGGCGTGCCGCGGCCGTACTTGTCGAGCGTTTCGAGGTTCTTGGTCTCGGCGCGGTACAACTCGGCGCCGGTCAGCAGCACTGTCTTGATGCCATGCGTCTGCGGGCTGTGGGGGTCATCGACCGTTTCGCACTTGGCGTGGTGCTTGCGGTGGACAGCGACCCACTCTTTGGTGACCTGGCCAGTGGTGAGCCACAGCCACAGGCGGAAGAAGTGCGACGGGATCGGGTGCAGATCGAGCGCCCGGTGGGCCTGGGCTCGGTGCAGAAAGATGGTGACGGAGGCAATCGTGATGTGGGTTGCCACCAGCGCGACCAGCACCACCTGCCACCAGGTGGTTTCGATCAAGCCGTAAGCGAGCCATACCACCAAGCTGTCAAGGACCGTCATCAGCGCTTCCATTCACTTGCCTTTTCGGGATCTGTCTGTGGACTGTTTATCTCGGCAGCGATTGTAAGCCGCACCCCTGCGCCGCCGGACAAAATCTTCCATCAGGTGCCCTGCGCATTAAAGGAATATGGCGACAAATGCCGCCCGTTCAACGCCGTTCCCAGACCGCTGCGAAAAATGCATCAGTTCCGTGGCGGTGTGGCCACAGTCTCAGAAAGTCCCCGCGCACCAAGCTGGATGCCTCGCCGACATGCGCGCGCGTCAGCACTTCTTCCGTTGGAAGCGGTTTGAAGGCCTGCTTTTCCGCCTCGGAGAAGGCCAGCGCGACGGCTTCGTTTTCTTCTTCCAGCAGGCTGCAGGTTGCATAAACCAGCCGCCCGCCGGGTTTGAGCAGGCGCGCTGCGCTGCCCAGGATCGCCGCCTGCTTGAGCTTCAACTCGTCCACCGAGGCCGGCGACTGGCGCCACTTCATGTCGGGGTTGCGGCGCAAGGTGCCCAGGCCCGAGCACGGCGCGTCCACCAGCACCCTGTCGATCTTGCCGGCAAGGCGTTTGATGCGGTCGTCGCGCTCGTGCGCAATCTGCACCGGGTAGACGTTGGACAGACCGCTGCGCGCCAGGCGCGGCTTGAGTGCTGCCAGGCGGTGACCCGAGGTGTCGAAGGCGTACAGCCGCCCGGTGTTGCGCATGGCCGCACCGAGCGCCAAGGTCTTGCCACCGGCGCCGGCGCAGAAGTCCACCACCATCTCGCCACGCTTCGCGTCGGTCAGCAACGCCAGCAACTGGCTGCCTTCGTCCTGCACCTCCACATCGCCACGCATGAACACGTCGAGCTTGTGCAGCGCCGGCTTGCCCTGCACGCGCAGGCCCCAGGGCGAGTATGGCGTCGGCATGGCGTCGATGCCTTCGGCCTTGAACGCGGCCTGGACGTCGTCACGCTTGGCCTTGAAGGTGTTCACGCGCAGGTCCAGTGGCGCGGCGCTGTTCAGGCTGTCGATCAGCGGCCAGAACTGGTCGCCCATCGCCGGGAGCAGCCGCTCGGCCAGCCACTCGGGCAGGTTGTGACGCAGCTTGTCGGGCAAGGCGCTGCGGTCTACCGCGGAGACCCGCACCAGCCACTGCTGCTCGGCTTCGCTCAGCGCTGCGCGCAGAAAACCTTCGTTGCCGTTCCAGCCGAGGATCGCCAGGCGGCGTTCCATTTCGCCTTTGCCCGACTGCGCCAGGTGCTGGAACAGCAAGCGCTGGCGCAGCACCGCGTAGGTGGTTTCAGCCAGGGTGTGGCGCTCGCGCACGCCAAGCGCACGCTGTTGGCGGAAGAAGTCGGACACGACGTTGTCGGCCGGTTGTTGGAATTGCAGCACGCGGTGCAGCAGTTCGGTCGAAAGTTCCAGCAGGGCGTTGGGGTGCATCGCGTGATTATCCCGGGCGCACCGCCCAGTCGCGAATCGCCGCCAGCCCTATCGGAGCTACAGCAACAACTGCGTTGCGCCAGTTCGGTGCGTGACCACGCCGCCGTTCACCTGCAGCAGATCGGCCACCAGCCAGCCCAGCGCGAGCGGGTAGAGGCGGTGCTCGGCGGCGACCACACGTTCGGACAGCGTCGTTTCGGTGTCTCCCGCCAGCACCGGCACCACGGCCTGCGCAATGATCGGCCCGTGGTCGAGTTCGGGCGTCACGAAGTGCACCGTCGCACCGCTCAGCTTGCAACCGGCCTGCAGCACGCGGCGATGGGTGTGCAGCCCTGCAAAGGCCGGCAGCAGCGACGGGTGCACGTTCACCATCTTGCCCACGAAGCGGCGCACGAAGGCCGGCGTCAGAATGCGCATGAAGCCGGCCAGCACCAGCAGGTCGGGCGCATGGGCGTCGATGGTGTCGGCCAGGCTCAGGTCGAAGGCGTCGCGCGATCCGAACCCCTGGTGATCGACGACCGCGGTGGCGATGCCCTGCGACTCGGCAAATACCAGCCCGGCCGCGTCGGCGCGGTTGCTGATCACCGCCGCCACCCGCGCATCCCATCCCTCGGCAGCGCAGGCACGAACGATGGCCTGCATGTTGGAGCCGCGGCCAGAGATCAGGATCACGATGTTCTTCATGCGGGCCGCAGTGTATCGGCGCTCTCGCCGCACAACCCCACCCTACAATTCGCGCGATGAAACAACGCGTTCTCTCCGGCATGCGCCCCACCGGCGCGCTGCATCTCGGCCACTACCACGGCGCCTTGAAGAACTGGGTGCGGCTGCAGGCCGACTACGACTGCTTCTATTTCGTCGCCGACCTGCATGCGCTGACCACGCACTACGAAGACCGCCAGGTCATCGAGAAGCACGTCTACGACATGGTCATCGACTGGCTCGCCGCCGGGCTCGACCCCGAGACTTGCACGATCTTCCTGCAGAGCCGCCTGCCCGAACATTCGGAGTTGTTCACCTTGCTGGCCATGGGCACGCCGCTGGGCTGGCTCGAGCGCGTGCCGACCTACAAGGACCAGATGGAAAAGCTGAAGGACCGCGATCTCGCGACCTACGGCTTCCTTGGCTACCCGCTGCTGCAGGCGGCCGACATCCTGATTTACAAGGCCGCGTTCGTGCCGGTCGGCGAAGACCAGGCCTCCCACGTGGAGCTCACGCGCGAAGTGGCGCGCCGCTTCAACCACCTGTACGGCCGCTCGGCCGACTTCGACGCCAAGGTGGCTGCGGCTCTGGTGAAGTTGGGCAAGGACGACGCGCGCTACTTCGAGAAGCAGCGGCGCGACTTCCAGCAGGCCGGCACGGCCGAAGCGCTGGCCAAGGGCGAATCCATCGTCGCCAGGGCGGCAGGCCCGCAAAGCAAGGCCAGCGACTGGAGCGCCGAAGACAGCGAACTGCTGCTAGCCCACCTGCATGGCACCGGCCGGAGCGTGCTGCACGAGCCGCAGGCGCTGCACACCGAAGTGCGCAAACTGCCGGGGCTGGACGGCGAGAAGATGAGCAAGAGCTACGGCAACTTCATCGCGATGCGCGAAGAGCCCGCCGAGGTCGAGCGCAAGGTCAACCGCATGCCGACCGACCCGCAGCGCGTGCGCCGCACCGACCCCGGTAACCCCGAGCGATGCCCGGTGTGGCAGTTCCACCAGGTGTACTCAGACGCGCCCACCAGGGAGTGGGTGGTCAAGGGTTGCACGACCGCCGGCATCGGCTGCCTCGAATGCAAGCAGCCGGTGATCGAGGCCATCAAGCGCGAGCAGCAACCCTGGCGTGAACGCGCCGAGGCCTACCTGACGAACCCCAAGCAGGTGCACTGGATCGTCGAGGTCGGCACCGAGCGGGCGCGCACCGTGGCGCGCGAGACGATGCGCGGCGTGCGGGACGCGATGGGGTTGAACTACTGACGGTGGTTGCCTGGCGGCCCCTCTCCCCAAAGGGGCGAGGGAGTCAGACGATGCAGGCCGTCACGACAACCTCGATCTTCCATTCCGGCTTGGCCAGCTTCGCCTGAACCGTGGCGCGCGGCGGCGCGTCGCCCGGCGCGACCCAGTCGTCCCAGACGTCGTTCATGCCGGCAAAGTCGGCCATGTCGGCCAGGTAGATCTGGCACATCAGGATGTGCGCCCGGTCGGTTCCAGCTTCGGTGAGCAGCTTGTCGACCATCGCCAGCACCTGCGTGGTCTGGCCACGGATGTCTTGTGTCGGATCGCTGGCCACCTGGCCGGCGAGGTAGATGGTGCCGTTGAAGATCGCCATCTCCGACAGGCGGTCGCCCACGTGAAAGCGGTGCAGGCCGTGGCTCAGGTTCATGATTTGGCTCCGTGTTTGGGGTGGTGCTTGTGGTCGTGCTTATGGTCGTGCTTGGTGTGCGCGTGTGAAGGCGCGTGCGCTGCCGGCGCGGCGCCCTTGGCCTTGCTGCCCAGCTTGCTCTCGGTCCCGTTCAGCAGCTTCTGGATGTTCGCCGCATGGCGCCACACCAGCAGCAGGCCCATCACGGTGACGGCGATCGCCAGCGGCCCGCTGCCCCAGATCAGCAACTGGTAGAACGGCGCGAACACCGCTGACACCAGCGCCGCCAGCGACGAGTAGCGGAAGAAGAACGCGATCACGATCCAGGTCGCCAAGGTCGCCAACCCCAGCCACGGGTTGATGCCCAGCAGCACACCTGCCGCGGTGGCCACGCCCTTGCCGCCAGCGAACTTGAAGAACACCGGCCACAAGTGGCCGAGAAAGGCGGCCAGCCCGACCATCGCCACGGTGCCCTCGCCCAAGCCGAAGCGGGCGCCGAACTGGCTCACCAGGAACACCAGCACGAAGCCTTTCAACGCGTCGAGCAGCAAGGTCAGAACAGCGGCCGTCTTGTTGCCTGAGCGAAGCACGTTGGTCGCGCCGGGGTTGCCCGAGCCGTAGGTGCGCGGATCGTTCAGGCCCATCACGCGGCTCACGATCACGGCGAACGACAGCGAACCGATCAGGTAGGCGGCCAAGGTGGCCAGCGCGGGGTAGAGAGTCTCCATGGGGTGTGCACGGGTGCGGCCCGTGAGTTGTTTGACGCCATTTTGCGCTCCGTGGCGCAGCCCGACGATCCCTCACAACGCGCAGTTCACCACCTTCGCACCCAGCAGCCGCGTCAGCACCTCGGGCGGCAGCCCGATCAGGAAGCCGCGCCGCCCGCCGTTGATGCAGATGCGCGGCAGCGCGAGCACGCTCTCCTCGACCCACACCGGCATCGTCTTGCGCGTGCCGAACGGCGAGGTGCCGCCGACCAGGAAGCCGCTGTGGCGCTGCGCCACGTCGGGCGAACACGGCTCCACCGATTTGGCACCGATCTGACGCGCCAGGTTCTTGGTGCTGACCGTCTTGTCGCCATGCATCAGCACGATCAGCGGCTGGGCGAGTTCGTCCCGCATCACCAGCGTCTTGATCACCTCGTGCTCCGGCACGCCCAGTTGGTGGGCCGACTCGGCCGTGCCGCCATGTTCGACGTACTCGTAGACGTGCTCGGTGAAGCTCACGCCGTGGCGGCGCAGGAACTGCGTCGCCGGGGTTTCGCTGACGTGGGCGGTTTTCTTCGCCATCGCCCGATGCCACCAGGCTACTGCGCCGGGTCGCGGTGCGACCAGCGGATCGCGTCGATCTGCGCCAGCAGCTCGGGCGCCAAGGTCGTGCCCCAGGCGTCCAGGTCTTCGTCGAGCTGCGCCTTCGTCGTCACGCCGATGATGGTGCTGGCCACTCTCCAACTGGTGTAGCAAAAGGCCAGCGCCATCTTGGTGGGCGTGAGGCCGTGCTGTCGAGCCAATGCGTTGTACTGGCGCGCTGCGGCCAGCGTTTCGGGCCGGCCCCAGCGCTGCTTGCGCACCGAGTCGAACAGGCCCAGCCGGCCAATTGGCCCGGCGGCCTCGAAACCGGTCGCGTCGTACTTGCCGGTCAGCGTGCCGAAGCCCAACGGCGAATACGCCAGCAGCGAAACCCCGGTGCGGTGCAGCACCTCGTCCAGCCCGTTGTCGACCAGCCGGTTCACCAGCGCATACGGGTTCTGCACCGTGGCCACGCGCGGCAGGCCGTGCGCCTCCGCCAGGCGCACGAACTCAGCTACGCCCCACGGCGTTTCGTTCGACAGGCCCACGTGGCGCACCTTGCCGGCCTTCACCAGCCCGGCCAGCGCTTCGAGCTGGGCGCTGATGGAGGTGAATTCGCGGTCCTTGGCCGGGTCGAAATACACCGCGCCGAACATCGGCACATTGCGGTTCGGCCAGTGAATCTGGTACAGGTCGATGACCTCGGTGCGCAGGCGCTTCAGGCTGTCGTCGCAGGCCTGCACGAAGTCGGCCGGCGTGACGTTGGCGCTGCCGTTGCGCACCCAGTCCATGCCGCGCGCCGGGCCGGCGATCTTGGTCGCCAGCACCAGCTTGGCGCGCGCGCCGGGGCGGCTGGCGAACCAGTTGCCGATGATGCGTTCGGTGGCGCCGAAGGTCTCGCGCCGCGCCGGCACCGAGTACATCTCGGCGGTGTCGATGAAGTTCACGCCGCGTTCGAGCGAATGGTCCAGGATGGCGTGCGCCGCAGCCTCGCCGACCTGCTCGCCGAAGGTCATCGTGCCCAGGCAGATCGGGGTCACGCGCAGGTCGGTGCGGCCGAGGGTGATGAGGGGGAGTGTGTTCATGGGCCGGCAGTCTAGCCTCGTCATGGGCGGCGTGCATTCGTCGTGTACGCTGTGCCGGTTTTGCGGCCCTTGCCGCAGTGGAGCCTGCATGCTTGCAAGCCGCGTTCTCGTTGCCCTTGTCCTGTGTTTGTTCAGCCACCTTGCGCCGGCCCAGGTGGCCGACCCGTGGAAAGACTGGCTCAGTGCCGACAGCGCCCACTTTCGCGTGCACTACCGCACCGAGCACCGCGTGCAAGCCGAGCGCGCCGCGCGCGCCGCCGAACG
The DNA here is from genome assembly GCA_031414975.1 of Methylibium sp. Classification (GTDB taxonomy): domain Bacteria; phylum Pseudomonadota; class Gammaproteobacteria; order Burkholderiales; family Burkholderiaceae_C; genus LGRD01. Next base: position 7,630 of record JANOQS010000194.1, read on the forward strand.
CGCTTACCCGCGCATCACGCAGCTGCTGAAGTGGGAGCCGCGCGGCCGCACCGAGATCGTGCTGTTCAACGAGTACGACTTGCCCAACGGCTATGCCACGCCGCTGCCCTATAACGTGATCGGCGTGTTCCTGGCGCCGCCCGACGACGCCGAGTTGCTCGACAACTCCGACTGGCTCGACCTGCTGCTGACGCACGAGTTCACGCACACCGTGCACCTGGACAAGGTGCGCGCGACCCCCAGCGTGCTGCAGACGATCTTCGGCCGCGTGCCATGGTTTTTTCCGAACGTGTTCCAGCCGGGCTGGGCGGTCGAAGGCCTGGCGGTCAACACCGAAAGCGACGTCGCCAGCGGCCGCGGCCGGCTGCGCGGCCCGGTCTTCGAGGCCTGGCTGCGCGCGCAGGCGCCGAAAGGCTTCCCGTCACTGGCCGAGCTGAATGCCGACGGCCGCACCCTGCCGGTCAACAAGGCCTACCTGTACGGCGCCTACTTCTACGACTTCCTCGGCCGGCGCTATGGGCCGGACGCGATCTTCAAGTACGTCGAGCAGTACAGCGGCAACATCGTGCCGCGCCTGCACAGCAACCCGCGCGAGATCACCGGCAAGACGCTGGACCTGCTGTGGGACGAGTTCCTGATCGACCTGCGCCAGCGCGTGGACGAGCGCAGCGATGCGCTGCGCCGCCAGCCCGAGGCCATCGGCCATCGGTTGATCGGCCCGCTGTTCGAAATCGGCTCGGTCGCCGCGCTGCCCGACGGTGCGGCACTGGCCGTGCTCGACGACGGGCTGGGTGCGACCGAACTGGTCAAGCTCGGGCCCGACGGCACGCGCAAGCTGCTGAGCAAGGTTCACCCGGGCACCCATATCGACGTGGCGCCGAACGGCCGCGTGCTGCTGACCCAGGCCGACGTGTGCAACAGCCGCTACCTCGCCTACGACCTGTACCGCCTGGAGGCCGACAACAGCAAGACCCAGCTCACCTCGTGCGCGCGCCTGCGCCGTGCGGTGCAGGCGGGCGAGGCCATCGCCGCCCTGCACCAGGACGGCGGGCGCACCCGGCTGCTGTTGCTGGATGGCGCGGGCCGCGAGCAGCGCGTGCTGCTGGCACCGCCGCCCGACACCGACCTGATCGACCTGGCCGCCACGCCCGACGGCCGCAAGCTCAGCGTGATCGTCAAGCGCGAGGGCGACTGGCAGGTTCAGCAGATCGACCTCGACCGAAGCGATGCGCCACCACGCGTGCTGTTCAGCCACAACGCGCCCTTGCACGGCTTGCGTCACGGCCCGGTGGGGCTGGAATTCATCGCGGTCAGCGACGGCGTCTACAACGTCTGGCGGCTCGACGGCGACTCTCTGGTGCGGCTGACCCACAGCCACACCAGCGTGGTGGCGCAGGCCGGCACGCAGGCCGATGGCGCGTTGTGGTTGAGCGTGATCGCCGCCGACGGCTACGAACTGCGCCGCTTGAGCGGCGCCGCGCCGCTGCAGCGCGTGGCCGTGCGCGGTGGCCCGGCGCTGGGGGGTGCTCCGGCATCTGCAACCGCCACGGCCGGCACGGAGGGCGGCCTGTCCGAAGGCCGCAGCTACCTCGCGCTGCGCTCGCTGTACCCGCGCTCATGGCTGCCCGCGATCTCGTTCGACCGCGGCTTGCAGGCCTTCGGCGCCAGCACCTTCGGCGCCGACGCGCTGGGCTGGCACCAGTACGCCGCCGCGGTGCAATGGGAAACGACGCAGCATGAATTGCTGGGCAGCGTGGAATACCTGTTCATCGGCCAGCATCACCTGGCGCTGCAACGCAGCCTCACCGCCAAGGCCTGGGTCGATGACGGCGACGACGGCGAGCGCACCACCTTGTACGAGCGCCACACGAAGGCGCAATGGCTCAGCGCATTCCCACTGGTCAAGCGCGACCGCGCGCTGATCTTCGGCATCGGCGCGGCGCTGGACCGTGTCGACAGCGTGCTCGTCGACACGGCCACCACCACCCGCCCGCGCGACGAACGGCTCGCGGCTGCGGTGGTCGAGTTCGACACCAGCGCCGGCAACTGGTGGAGCGAAGGCAACAACCGCGGCCAGCGCAGCAGCCTGCTGTACGAGACCTACAAGCCGTTCGCGAGAAACGATGGCACCGGGTACGACGGCGACGTGCTGCGGCTGGACCTGCGCGGCTTCGTGCCGCTGGGGCGCAGCGTGCTTGCGCTGCGCCACACCGAAGCGCGCGCGCGCGGCCGCACCGAGCCGTTCCAGCTCGGCGGCGCCACCGACGTGCAGCTCCAGCTCGGCCTCGCGCTGAACGACCGCGAGATCGCGCTGCGCGGCTACCGCGGCGACGAGGCGGTGCTGCGCGGCACCGATGCGCGCGTGACCAGCATCGAGTTCCGTACCCCGCTGGCCGACATCGACCGTCACTTCATGAGCCCGCCGCTGGGCATCAACCGCCTGTCGGCCGCCGCGTTCTTCGACATCGGCGGGGCGTGGACCGACGGCAACCGGCCGCTGCACTACCAGCGCGGCGTCGGCGTGGAACTGCTCGGCGAAGTGAAGCTGCTTTACGCGCTGGGCCTGCACCTGCGCGTCGGCGTGGCCCGCGGGCTCGACGAACCGAAAGGCACGCGCGGCTACCTGAGCCTGGGGCGGCCGTTCTGAGCGTGTCGCCAATCAGCGCGTGGCGTTTTTGGCGCGTTCCTCTTCCTGCAGCCGCAGCACGCGGCGCTGCACCTTGCCGGTGGTCGTCATCGGCAGCGCGGCGATGAATTCGATCTCTTTCGGGTACTCGTAGGGCGCGAGCTTGCCGCGCACGTGCAACTGCAGTTCGTCGACGAGCCCAGGCGTGCCCTCAAAACCCGCGGCCAGCACCACGTAGGCCTTGACCACGGCGCCACGTTCGGCATCGGGCTTGGGCACCACCGCGGCATTGGCCACGGCCGGGTGCTTGACGAGGCAGTTCTCGATCTCGCTCGGGCCGATGCGGTAACCCGCTGCCTTGAACATGTCGTCGCTGCGGCCCTGGTACCAGAGGTAGCCGTCGGCGTCCATGATCGCCATGTCGCCGGTGCGGCACCAGCTGTCCTCGACCGTGCCGGTGTACTTGGCGGTGGTGGCAGCCTCGTTCTTCCAGTAGCCGAGGAAGAACACCGGGTCGGGGTGGCCGTGCACGTCGCGCCGGTGCACCGCCACGTCGCCGGGCGTGCCGCGCGGGCACTCGCGGCCGTCGTCGTCGATCACGCAAACGCGGTGGCCCGGGTTGGCGCGGCCCAGGCTGCCGGCGCGCGCCGGCCAGCGCACGGCGCAGTTGCCGACGATGTAGTTGATCTCGGTCTGGCCGAACATCTCGTTGACGGTCACGCCGAGCTCGTCGCGGCAGTAGCCGAACACCGCGTCGCCGACCGCCTCGCCCGCGCTCATGATCGCGCGCAGGTGCAGCCGGTAGCGCTGGCGCGGGTGCGGCACCGCCTTCATCATCGCCTTCAGTGCAGTGGGGAACAGGAAGCTGTGCGTCACGCAGTAGCGCTGCAGCAGCTCGAACGCACGCTCGGGAGAAAAGCGGCCCTGGTAAGCGACGATGGTCTTGCCGAAATAGAGCGTGGGCAGCAGCGCATCCATCAGCCCTCCGGTCCATGCCCAGTCGGCGGGGGACCAGAACACGGGCTGATCGTCGCCGCCGGCAACTTCGGGGAACCAGTTCTGGCTGCAGACGAACCCGGTCAGGTTGCCGATCAGCGCGCGGTGCGGGATCAGCGCGCCCTTGGGCGGGCCGGTGGTGCCGCTGGTGTAAATCAGCACCGCGGCATCGTCGGCCCTGGTCGGCACGGCGTCGAACGTGTCGGGCTCCGGCCCCAGCGCCGCGAGCCAGTTCACATCGCCCTGCCCGGCCGCGCCGCCCACCGCCATCACGTTGGCCAGCCCCGGGCAAGCCGGCCGCGCTGCCAGCACGTTGGCGATGCCACCCTCGTCGACCAGCGCGACACTGGCTTCGCTGTGGTTGAGCCGGTACTCCAGCGCATCGGGCCCGAACAACATCGACAGCGGCATCGCCACCGCGCCGAGCTGGTAGATCGCGATGTGCGCCACCGCGGTCTCGAAACGCTGCGGCAGCACAAGGGCGACGCGGTCGCCGCGCTGCACGCCGAGCTTTCGCAGCGCGTGCGACAGCCGGTTCGCGTCGCGCTGCAATTCGCCATAGCTCAGTGCCGCGGTCGCGCCGTCTTCATGCTCGTGGCGGATCGCGATCGCATCGGGCGTCTCATGCGCCCAGCGCGCGCAGCAGACCTCGGCGATGTTGAACTGCGCCGGCACCGCCCAGCGGAACTCGCGGTGCAGTTCGGCGTGCCGGTCTGACGTCATCGCGGGGCGGCCGAGCCGAACGATTGCAACGCCTCGCCAGTCACGCGGCAGATGTGCCACTCCGTCATCACGGTCGCGCCCATGCGCCGGTAGAAGCGGATCGCATTCTCGTTCCAGTCGAGCACGCTCCACTCGAAGCGGCCGTAGTCGCGCTGCACCGCCAGCCGCGCCAGGTGCGTCAACAGGGCCTCACCAATGCCCTGGCCGCGGCGGGCCGGCTTGACGTACAGGTCTTCGAGGTACAGCCCCGGTTGGGCCAGGAAGGTCGAGAAGTTGGTGAAGAACAAGGCGAACCCGATTACCTCACCCGCGACCTCACCCGCGACCTCGCCGGCCCCCTCGCCAACCGCCTCGACCACCACCGCTTCGGCCGCCGGCCGCGCGCCGAACAACTGCGGGTGCAGTTTGTCGGGCGTGACCTTCAGCAGGTGGGTGAGGTTCTCGAACTCGGCCAGTTCGGTGATCAGGCCGACGATGGCCGGCACGTCGCGCGGTTCGGCCGCGCGCAGGGTGAAGGGTGTGCTCATCGCGGCATTCTGGCACCCTGCCTCCGGCGCCCGCCCTCGTGAAAGCCCGCTGTTGAACGCTGTTGAGGGCTCTCGAGGGCTGTCGCATCGCCGACAGCGCAACGCCGGGCCGGCGCGTACAGTGCCGGCATGACCGACACCTCCACCACCGCCTACACCGCCCGCCGCACCCCCCTGAGCCGTTTCGTCACCTTGCGCGGCCTGCGCTACCACGTGCTGCAGTGGGGCGATGCGAGCCTGGTCACGCCCGAGCGCCCGCCGCTGGTGATGCTGCACGGCTGGATGGACGTGGCCGCGTCGTTCCAGTTCGTCGTTGATGCCATGCCCGACCACCGGCTCGTGCTGGCGCTGGACTGGCGCGGTTTCGGGCTCACGCAATCGTCCGGCGCCGACTCGTACTGGTTCCCCGATTACCTGGGCGACCTGGACGCCGCGCTCGACACGCTCGCCCCCGGCCAGGCGGTCGACCTGCTCGGCCACAGCATGGGCGGCAACGTGGCGATGTCGTATGCCGGCGTGCGGCCCGCGCGCGTGCGCAAGCTGGTCAACCTCGAAGGCTTCGGCATGCCGCGCACGCAGCCGCACCAGGCGCCCAAGCGCCTGTCCCTGTGGCTGGACGAGTTGAAGGAGCCGGCCGAACTGCGCACCTACGACAGCGTGGACGCGGTGGCGCAACGCCTGCGCAAGACCAACCCGCTGCTGTCGGCCGGGCGCGCGGCGTGGCTGGCGCCGCACTGGTCGCGCCGTCGCGCCGACGGGCAGTGGGAGATCCTCGGCGACCCGGCCCACAAGCGCACCAACCCCGCGCTCTACCAGGTCGAAGAAGTGCTGGCCTGCTGGACCTTGATCAAGGCGCCGCTGCTGTGGGTCGAAGGCGACCGCACCGACACCGCACGCTGGTGGGGCACGCGCTACACCAAGGAGGAGTTCCACGCCCGCCTGAACGTCGTGCCGCAGGTCGAGAAACGCGTGGTGTCGCCAGCAGGGCACATGCTGCACCACGACCAGCCCGAGGCGCTGGCGGCACACCTCGAGGCGTTCCTGTCAGCGTAAACTCGCGGGCTTCACCGAACCAGGGCTCACACCAGAGCGCACCCATCATGGACGTCGAACACATCAATGCCATCGGCAACAACCTGGCCGACCTGACGCATCGCACCACCGACCTCCGGGGGTATCTTTGACTACGATCGCAAAGCTCTGCGGCTGAACGAAGTCAACGCCGCGCTCGAGAACCCGACGGTCTGGAACGAACCCAAGCGCGCGCAGGAGCTGGGGCGCGAGAAGCGCATGCTCGAAACGGTGGTGCAGACGATCGACCACCTGACCAGCAACCTGTCCGACAACACCGAGTTGTTCGGCATGTCGAAGGACGAAAGCGACTTCGACAACCTGCTCGCCATTCAAGCCGAAGCGAAGAAGCTCGAAGAGACCGTCGCGCAGCTCGAATTCCGGCGCATGTTCAACAAGGCCGAAGACCCGCTGAACTGCTTCGTCGACATCCAGGCCGGCGCCGGCGGCACCGAAGCCTGCGACTGGGCCAGCATGCTGCTGCGCCAGGTCCTGAAGTACTGCGAGCGCAAGGGCTTCAAGACGACGATGGAAGACGAGTCCGAAGGCGACATCGCGGGCATCAAGAGCGCCACCATCAAGGTCGAGGGCGACTACGCGTTCGGCCTGCTGCGCACCGAGACCGGCGTGCACCGGCTGGTGCGCAAGAGCCCGTTCGACTCGGCCGGCGGGCGCCACACCAGTTTCGCGAGCCTGTTC
>JANOQS010000195.1:0-9319 GCA_031414975.1 Methylibium sp.
GAAGTAACACGCGCCGCGCCGGTCGCACAGGCGCGGGGTGCTGGGGTGTTGCTTGTGCGACATTTGGCGGCAAAAGCCGACCCCGCCGGTTGTTGATGCGAACTAGGGGGTCGATAATCGCGCACTCCTTGGGGCAAGCGGCCTTGCCGTCCCCGGGGCCTGGAGCGGCAATGGAACTCAACGAACTGGTACAGGCAATTCAGACGCTCAACGCGGATGACGCTTTCCGTGCCCGGTTGACGCTGGAGCAGTGGCGCAACGTGGCGCCGTACCTCACGCGCCACGAGATCCGCGCCAGCGACCTGCTGATCAAGCAGGGCGACTCCGACCATTCGATGTACTTCCTGGCCCAGGGCACGGTGCAGGTGTTCGTCACCGGCGTCGCGGCGGGCAGCAGCAAGCTCGCCATCCTGCGCCCCGGCGCGGTCATCGGCGAGGCCGGGTTGTTCGGCGACGGCCCGCGCATGGCCAGTGTCGAGGCCATGACGGCCTGCGTGGTGTGGGCGCTGCGCGGCCCCCGCCTCGAAGAGATGGCGCAACGCGCGCCGGCCCTGGCGCTGGAGTTGCTGCGTGCGGCCGGCGGCGTGCTCGTCGCGCGCGTTCGCGCCCATCAGGCCAAGCAGACCGCGTTCGCCTGAACGACCGGGCTTCGGCCCCAGGGCCCCTCAGTGCCCCTCGAAACTCACCAGCGTGAACAGCGCCAGCCCGGCGTCGCGCAGCTTCTGTGAACCGTGCAGCTCCGGCAGGTCAACGATCGCTGCGCCTTCGATGACCGTCGCGCCCAGCCGCTCCAGCAGCCGCATGCCGGCCATCATGGTGCCGCCGGTGGCGATCAGGTCGTCGATCAGCACCACCTTGTCTCCTGGGCGGACCGCGTCGGTGTGGATCTCGACGGTCGCCGAGCCGTACTCGAGCTCGTAGGTTTCTTCAACCGTGGTGAACGGCAGCTTGCCCTTCTTGCGGATCGGCACGAAGCCCACGCCCAGTTCGTAGGCCAGCACCGAGCCGATGATGAAACCGCGCGCGTCCAGCCCGGCCACGGCGTTCGGCTTGACTTCGAAGTAGCGGTGCACGAACTGGTCGATCAGCACGCGGAACACCTTCGGGTTGGCCAGCAGCGGCGTGATGTCGCGGAACTGCACGCCCGGCGCCGGCCAGTCGGGCACGGTGCGGATGTGGCGCTTGATGTAGTCGGTCGGGCCGATCGGGTCAATGGGTTTCATCGCGCGGGTCCTCGTGAGCATCCTCAGATCGTGCCGAGCAGTTTGCCCTCGGCGAGCGACAGCGGCTCCGGCAAACCCGACAGCACCAGGGTGTCGCCGGCCGCCAGCACCATCGTCTCGTCGGGGTGGATCACCGAACCCGACGCCCGCCGCACCGACACCACCGACACGCCCACCGCGTGCAGCGCCTGGTCCAGCAAGGTCTGGCCGAGGCAGGCGCCGGCGGCCGGCAAGGTGACGCTGAGCAGCCGGGCCTGCTGCAATTCGTCTGCGGTGTCGTCGTCGGCGCCATGGAAGTAGCCGCGCAGCAGGCCGTAGCGCGCGTCGCGCTGGTCTTGCACCAACCGGATCACGCGCCGCATCGGCACGCCTACCAGCGCGAGCGCGTGGCTGGCCAGCATCAGCGAGCCTTCGATCGCCTCGGGCACCACCTCGGTCGCGCCGGCGGCCTGGAGGCGCTCGATGTCGGTGTCGTCCAGCGTGCGCACGACCACCGGCACCTTGGGGGCGTGTTCGCGCACCTGGCGCAGGATCTTCAGCGCCGACGGCGTGTCGTGGTAACTGATCACCACCGCGCTGGCGCGCGCCAGCCCGGCGGCCATCAGGCTCTGCAGCCGCGCGGCGTCGCCGAAGACCACGCTCTGGCCGGCGGCGGCGGCCTGGCGCACGCGGTCGGGGTCGAGGTCGAGCGCCATGTACGGGATGCGTTCGCCTTCGAGCAGCCGCGCCAGGTTCTGGCCGCTGCGGCCGTAGCCGGCGATGATGATGTGGGCCTCGGTGTTGATCGCCTTGCGCGCGATCGAGGTCATCGCCACCGACTGCATCAGCCAGTCGGTCGCGCTCAGGCGCATCACGATGCGGTTGCTGTAAAGGAGGAGAAAGGGCGTGGCCAGCATGCTCAGCACCATGCTGGCCAGCACCGGGCTGAGCCAGCGCGGGTCGATCAGCTGGTGGTCGGCGCCCAGGGTCAGCAGCACGAAGCCGAATTCGCCCGCCTGTGCCAGGTACAGGCCGGTGCGCAGCGCCACGCCGGGTGCGGCGCCGTACCAGCGCGCCAGCGCGGCCACGAGCACGAACTTGGCGATCACCGGCAGCAGCGTCAGCAGCAGCACCAGGTACCAAAGGTCCAGCACCGGGCGCCAGTCGAGCTTCATGCCGATGGTGATGAAGAACAGCCCCAGCAGCACGTCGTGGAAGGGCCGGATGTCGGTTTCGACCTGGTGCTTGTACTCGGTCTCGGCGATCAGCATGCCGGCCACGAACGCACCGAGCGCGAGCGACAGCCCGGCGTGTTCCGTAAGCCAGGCCAGCCCGAGCGTGACCAGCAGCAGGTTCAGCACGAACAGCTCTTCGCTCTTGCGCCGCGCCACCAGCGTGAGCCACCAGCGCATCAGCTTCTGGCCGCCCACCAGCAGCACGGTCAGCAGCACGCTGGCCTTCAAGGCGGCCCAGGCGAGCGACGCGGCCATGTCGGTAGCGCTGGAGTTCAGCGCGGGGATCAGCACCAGCAACGGCACCACGGCCAAGTCCTGGAACAGCAGCACGCCGATCACGCGGCGGCCGTGTTCACTTTCCAGCTCGAGCCGGTCGGCCATCATCTTGACGACGATGGCCGTGCTGGACATGGCCATCGCGCCCGCCAGCACGATCGCACCCTGCCACGACAGCTCCCACGGCTGGCCAGTGAACGAGAACAACCACGTCAGCAGGTAATGCCCGGCCACCGTGCCGATGATGGTCAGGAACACCTGCGCGAGCCCGAGCCCGAACACCAGCTTGCGCATGCTCTTGAGCTTGGGCAGGTTGAATTCGAGCCCGATCACGAACATCAGGAACACCACGCCGAACTCGGCCAGATACTGAACGCCGCCCGAGTCCTTGGCCAGCGCCATCGCGTTCGGGCCGATCAGCACGCCCACGGCCAGGTAGCCCAGCATCGGCGGCAGGCGCGCCAGCCGGCAGACCACCACCCCGGCGACGGCGGCCACCAGGTAGAGCAGAACGAGTTCCAGCGTTGAGGCCATGCAGCGGGTGAAGTGGTCGCGGACCTTGGATCGGGCTGTCGTGAGCTACGGGTCGAGCTGCGCTCGGGCGATGGGTCGGCAGCGCGGGCCCCCGCCTAGAATCGCCGAATCCTAATGGACGATTCGGTCGCAGCCCCCGGGGCCGCGCCGCGACTTGCCGCTTCGACACCCCCCGATGACCCCGCCCTTCGACGATGCGCGCGCCCTGCGCCTGGCCTGCGACACCTTCGACATCGAAGCCCAGGCCCTGCTCGGCCTGAAGGCGCGCCTGGGTGCCAGCTTCCCGCGCACGGTGCAGGCCATGCTGCTGTGCAAGGGCCGCGTGGTGGTGATGGGCATGGGCAAGAGCGGCCACGTGGGCCGCAAGATCGCCGCCACCCTGGCCTCCACCGGCACGCCGGCGCTGTTCGTGCACCCGGCCGAAGCGAGCCATGGCGACCTGGGCATGGTGACGCCGGGCGACATCGTGCTGGCGATTTCCAACTCGGGTGAGAGCGACGAGATCGCGGCCATCATCCCGGCCATCAAGCGCCTGGGCATCACCTTGGTGGCGATGACCGGGCGGCCCGACAGCAGCCTGGCCCAGCATGCCGACCTGGTGCTGTCGAGCGCCGTCGATCAGGAGGCTTGCCCGCTCAACCTGGCCCCCACCGCCAGCACCACCGCGCAGATGGCGATGGGCGACGCGCTGGCGGTGGCGCTGCTCGAATTGCGCGGCTTTCGCGAAGAAGACTTTGCGCGGTCCCACCCTGGCGGCAGCCTGGGGCGCAAGCTGCTGATCCACGTGCGCGATTTGATGCGCAGCGGCGACGCGCTGCCGCGCGTCGGCCCCGACGCCACGTTCACCGAGATGCTGCGCGAGATGACGCGCAAGGGCTTGGGCTTCACCGCCGTCAGCGACGCCGCCGACGGCAAAGTGCTGGGCATCTTCACCGACGGCGACCTGCGCCGCCTGATCGAACGCGACGCCGACCTGCGCCCGCTGCACGCCCGCGACGTGATGCACAAGGCACCCAAGCGCGTGCGCGATGATGCGCTGGCGGTGCTGGCGGCCGAGGTGATGGAGCAGCACCGCGTCACCAGCGTGCTGGTGGTGAACGCCGCCGGTGTGTTGGTCGGCGCGTTGAATTCGAACGACCTGATGCGGGCCAAGGTGATCTGATGGCCGGGCCGGTGCGCAAGCCCGTGCAGCCGGTCGAGCGCGCCCCGGCGCGGGCGGCCCTGGCGGCTCTGACCTTCGCGCCCGAACTGCTGCTGCAGGCGCAGGGCATCGCCGCGGCGATCTTCGACGTCGACGGTGTGCTCACCGATGGGCGCATCTACCTGAGCGAAAATGGCGAGGAGTTCAAGGCCTTCTCCACGCTCGACGGCCACGGCCTGAAGCTGCTCGCGCAGGGTGGCATCGTGCCGATCGTGATCACCGGGCGCGACTCGCCCGCGGTGCGGCGGCGCGTGGCCGACCTCGGCATCGTGCACGCGGTCTTCGGTGCCGGCGACAAGCTGGCCGCGGCGCTGCCGGTGCTGGCCGCGCTCGGCCTGGGCTGGGAGCGCGTGGCCGCGATGGGCGACGACTGGCCCGATCTGCCCTTGCTGACCCGTGCTGCGTTCGCCTGCGCGCCCGCCAACGCCCACGCCGAAGTCAAGGCGGTGGCGCAGCATGTGACGGCGCTGCCCGGCGGCCACGGCGCCGCGCGCGAGTGCTGCGACCTGCTGCTGTGTGCCGCCGGGCGCTACGCGGAGCTGCTGCGGGCCCACAACGTCACCTTGGACGGGGCCGCGTGAGCGAACCAGGTGTGGCCCTGCCGCCGCCGGCCGCGCCCCACGGCGCGATGCGAGCGCCCTGGTCTTCGCGGCTGCTGCAACTGGCCTCGACCTACCTGCCGGTGCTGCTGATGAGTCTGCTGGCGCTGGGCACCTGGTGGCTGGTCAAGAGCACCCCGGTGCCCGAGGGCGAAGCCCAGGTGGCGGCGCCGCGCCATGAACCCGACTACACGATGCACACCTTCACCGTGCAGCGCTTCGGCCCCGACGGTGCGATGCGGGTGCAGATCGAAGGCGATGAGCTGCGCCACTACCCCGACACCGAGACGCTGGAGATCGACAACGCGCGCATCCGCGCGATCGCACCCGATGGGCGCGTGACCTTGGCGCGCGCGCGACTCGCGCGCGCCAATGCCGACGCCAGCGAAGTGCAACTCTCGGGCGGCGCCAACGTGCTGCGCGAGGCCAGCGGCAAGGAAGAGGCGATCGAGTTCCGGGGCGAATTCCTGCATGCGCTGCAGAACACCGAACGGGTGCGATCACACCTGCCGGTGACCGTGCTGCGCGGCGGCACCGTGGTGATGGCCGACGCGATGGAGTACGACAACCTGGCGCGTGTGCTGCAGCTCAAGGGCCGCATCCGGGCCGTCTTCACGCCGCCGGCGCCGGTGGCCAAAGCCGGGGCCACACCATGAGCGCGCCATTGGTCTTCATCACCGGCGCGTCCGGCGGCATTGGCCAGGCGCTGGCCTTGCGCTTTCACCGTGCCGGTTACCGGCTCGCGCTGGTGGCCCGGCGCAGTGCCGAAGTGCAGGCCTGGGCGCAGGCACAAGGGCTGGCGGCCGATCGCTTTGTGGTCTACGCGGCCGACGTGCGCGACATCGCCAGCATCACCGCCGCCGGGCGCGCCTGCACCCAAGCGCAGGGCCTGCCCGACGTGGTGATCGCCAACGCCGGCATCAGTGTCGGCATGGACACGGCGGTGTTCGACGACCTGGAAGTGATGCGCGCCGTCTTCGAGACCAACAACATCGGCCTGGCCGCGACCTTCCAGCCCTTCGTCGCCTCGATGAGCGCACGCGGCTCGGGCTGTCTGGTGGGCATTGCCAGCGTGGCCGGCATCCGCGGCTTGCCAGGGCACGGCGCGTACTGCTCCAGCAAGGCGGCGGTGGCCACGTATTGCGAAAGCCTGCGCGGCGAATTGCGCCCCAGCGGTGTGAAAGTGGTGACGGTGGTGCCCGGTTACATCGACACACCGCTGACGCGCGACAACCGCTACCGCATGCCCTTCCTGATGCCGGTCGAGCGGTTTGCCGACAAGGCCTTCGACGCGATCACGGCCGGCACCAGCTACCGCGTGATTCCGTGGCAGATGGGCGTGGTCGCCAAGCTGCTGCGGCTGTTGCCCAACGCGCTGTTCGACCGGCTGCTCGCCCGCCGGCCCCGAAAGCTGCGCCAGAACGAATGAAACGCGGGCGGCGCGGCGCGGCGACGCTTGCCGCCCTCCTTGCGACGATGCTTGCCACGATTCTGGCCACCGCCGGGTCGGAAGCCTCGGCCCAGCCGCGCGCCGTGCACCTGGCGCCGCAGGCCGCGCCCTTGCGTATCGACGGCCGGCTCGACGACCCGGTGTGGTCGACCGCCCCGGTGCAGGACGCCTTCTTCCAATACAAGCCGCTTGACGGCCTGCCCGCGCCGGCCGAGTACCGGACCACGGTTCAGGTGGTGGTGGAAGAACACGCCATCGTGTTCGGCATTCGCGCGTTCGACCCGCGCCCCGATGAGATCCGCGCGCCGCTGATCCGGCGCGACGAGGTCAAACGCGAGCAGGACTTCGTGCTGGTCGTGCTCGACCCGGTGGGCACGCGCCGCTCGGCGCAGTTCGTGCGGGTCAACGCCGCCGGTGTGGTGGCCGACGGCATGTACATCGCCGCCACCGATGCCGAAGACTTCGCGCCCGACTTCGAGCTCGACGCCGCCGCCCACCGGCTGGACGACGGCTACAGCGTCGAGTTGCGACTGCCGTTCCTGTCGCTGCGCTACCCGTTCGAAGGCGGCACGCCGTGGCGGCTGATGGTGGGCCGCAGCATCCCGCGCGAGGCCAATGCACTGGTCTTGAGCGCGCCGCTCACGTCGAACGCACTGAACTTCATCGCCGAGCTGCAGGAGATCGACGGCCTGCAGCACCTGGCCGAGCGCGTGCGCCACCACGCGTTCCTGTCGGTGCGGCCCGAGCTGACCTTGCGCACAACGCGGCAGACCGACGCGACGGGTCAGCGGCGTGAGTCCGAGGCCGCGCTGGGCGCGCAGATCAAGTGGCGGCCGCGCGCCGACTGGGTGATCGACGCGACTCTGAACCCCGATTTCTCGCAGGTCGAACTCGACGTGCCACAGCTCGCCGGCAACACCCGCTTTGCGCTCAGCGTGCCCGAGAAGCGCCCGTTCTTCCTGGAGAGCACCGACGTGCTGGACCTGCCGCTGGCGGCGTTCTATTCGCGCTCTGTCACCGACCCCGGCTGGGGCCTGCGCGCCACCTGGCGCGGCGCCAGCGCCGACGCCACGGCGCTGAGCCTGCGCGACGACGGCGGTGGGCTGGTGCTGCTGCCCGGGCCCTACGGCACCGGCGTGGCGGTGCAGGACGAACGTTCGCAAGCCAGCCTGTTGCGCGGCCGGCTGCACGCGGCAGACCTCAGCGCCGGCGCGTTGCTGTCGTCACGCGACTATGGCGGCGGGCGCAGCAACCACGTCGCCGGTGCCGACCTGCTGTGGCGCAGCAGCGAAGCGCAGCTGTTCCGCGTGCGCGCGCTCGCATCGCAGACCACGGCGCTGTTCGACGCCGCGGGGCAGCCGCTGGGCGGCGCGCGCGAGTCCGGCGAGCAGTGGTTCGCCTCGTGGTTCCGGCGCGTGCCGGGCTGGAATTTCAAGGCCGAGCTGAGCCGCACCAGCCCGCGATTTCGCAACCACAACGGCTTCGTCGAACAGGCCGGTGTGCGGGAGTTGGAAGCCGAGGTGATTCGCCGGTACGGCGAAGTCGCGCTGCCCGGCTTCACCGCCTACGAGTTCGAGAACTTCCTCTGGATCGAGCAGAAGAACACGCTCGCCGACGCCACCCACGGCGTGGCCGGTGGTGAGCTGATCTCGCGCCGGCTCCGCCCGGGCATCTGGCTCGCCGCAGCGCACAACACCGAGGCCTGGGTGCAGCTGAACGTGAATGAAGAGCGAGCGCTGGCCGGTGGGCGGCTGCACTCGTCCGGCGGCCCGGCCGGTGCCTTGGCGATCAACCCGGCGCCGTGGTTCCCGCGCCTGAACATCGAGCTCGAATGGGGCCGCCGGCTCGACGTGGAGGCCGACCGTGTCGGCCGCGGCGCCAAGGTCTTGCTGGAGGCGAACCTGCGCGGGGGCCTGCCGAACGGCTGGGGGGTCGAGTCGCAGCAGCGTTTCGAGCAGAGCTTCGTGGCTGCCCCCGATGGCGCTCGCGCGCTGACCGACAGCAGTGCGCGCTGGCTCGGCGTACTGCACTTGAGCGCGCGCGATGTGCTGCGCGTGGTGTGGCAAGCGAGCCGGCTGAAGCGGGCTGCCGATCCGACGCTGCCGCTGGTGGCGGCGCGGGAGCAAACCTCGGTCGTGTCGCTCGTGTTTCAGCGCCGTGTGGGCGTCGGGCGCAGCTTCAGCATTGGCGCCAGCCGGCAGAACGAGCAGCCGGCCGGCAAGCGCGACACCGAGTTGTTCGCAAAACTGTCGTTCGAGCTGGACCGCTGAAGCGCGGCCATGAAAAAAGGCGGAGCGCGCGCGCTCCGCCTTCTCGATCAAACCTGCGTGCCGGGTGACTTAGTA
Source organism: Methylibium sp. (assembly GCA_031414975.1). Lineage (GTDB taxonomy): Bacteria > Pseudomonadota > Gammaproteobacteria > Burkholderiales > Burkholderiaceae_C > LGRD01. Next base: position 8,843 of record JANOQS010000195.1, read on the forward strand.
GCCGCCGCGTCCACCGCTGCCGCCACCACCGCCGTAGCCGCCGCCACCGCCGGAGCGGCCACCGCCGCCACCGCCGTAGCCGCCACCCCCGCCGGAGCGGCCACCGCCGCCACCGCCGTAGCCGCCACCCCCGCCGCCGGCACCACCCCCGCCGCCGAAGCCGCCGCCACCACCGGAGCGGCCACCGCCACCGCCGAAGCCACCACCGCCGCCACCCGGGCGACCGCCACCGAAGCCACCCGGGCGCTCTTCGCGCGGACGGGCTTCGTTGACAACGATCGCACGGCCGTCGAGCGACTGGCCGTTCATGCCGTTGATGGCCGACTGCGCTTCTGCATCCGAGCCCATCTCCACGAAGCCGAAGCCCTTGGAGCGGCCGGTGTCACGGTCCATCATGACCTTGGCGGAAGAGACGCTGCCGTACTGAGCAAATGCTTGTTGCAAATCCTCGTCGCGAACGTTGTATGAGAGATTACC
>JANOQS010000196.1:0-8412 GCA_031414975.1 Methylibium sp.
AGAGTCCGCGAAATGGCATCCGCCATGCGCGACCTTGCGCGCGAAATTCACCTGCAGGCCGTCGTCGCCAACCAGGCCGACATCACCGGCACCCTGCGCACCGCCTACGGGCCGGTGCAGGTGCTGGGCGGCCACCCCACCCCCACCGCCAACGGCATCGGCCGGCTGATGGCCGAACACATGCCGGCGCGCCAGATGGTCTGCGCCGCGGTGCAACTGCCGCACCCGGCGCGCAGCGGCGAATGGGTCGACGCGTTCGAGTGCGCGCCCAGCGAGCTCGAAACCGGCGCGCGCGCGCGTTGCGCGGCGCGTTACGTGGCGCCGCTGTGGCCGGGCGGCGAGCCGAGCGTGACCTTTCTGTTCCACTCGCGGCGCGCTGCGGGCTTGCCATGCGAACCCGATTGAAGCGTCGCGGTGCATACGGTGCACACGGCACACGCGGCTTCACGATGGTCGAGCTGATCGTCGTGATCTCGTTGATCGGCATCCTCGGCGCCGTCAGCGCCTCGCGCCTGTTCAGCAGCGACGACCTGAAGGCACGCGGCTTTGCAAACGCGCTGGCGCAGACCTTGGCAGCCGGCCAGCGCATGGCGGTGGCGCAGCGGCGCACTGTGTATGCACAACTGGTCACCGCGCCAGGCAGCTTGCGCTTGTGCCTGGACGCAGGCTGCAGCGTGCCGGTGGCGCCGGCCCCGGGCGATGCCGACACCTTGTCCGCCCCGGCCGGCATGGGCCTGCAAAGCGCCAGCACAGCGTTCAGCTTCGACGGGCTGGGCCGGCCGTCGCTGGTCGCGGCGCTGACGATCACCGTGCTGGCCGCCGACGGCAGCAGCACTGCGATGGGCGTGACCCTGCAACCGGAGACCGGCCATGTGGCGCCGTTCTGAACCTGCTTTCGTGGTTTCACAGCGCACGCAGCGCGGCGCCTCCTTGATCGAGTTGATCGTGCTGATCGTCGTGGTCGGCGTCGTCGCCACCGCGGCGATGGGCGCCTTGGCGACGATGAGCTCGCGCAGCGCCGACCCGCTGGTGCAGCGCCAGGCGCTCGCGGTGGCGCAGTCGCTGCTCGACGAGATCAGCGCCCAGCCCACGCCCGACGGCGATGCACTGGGCCCCGAGGCCGGCGAGGTGCGCGGCGGCATCAGCACGCCGTTCAACCACGTGAACGACTACGACGGCTTTGCGATGACCGGCATCCGCCACTTCGACGGCACGCCGATCGCCGCGCTGGAGAGCTACAGCGCCAGCGTGACGGTGCGCGCCCAGGCGGTGGGCAACGTGCCGGCGGCGGCGGGCTGGTGGGTCGAGGTACGTGTCACCGGGCCTGGCGGCGCCGAGGTGGTACTGGCAGGCTGGCGCGCGCGGCTGTCGGGGTGACCTGGATGAACACGAACTCTTCACCGCAGAGGCGCAGAGAACGCAGAGGAACACCGAGAAGAGCCTTGCTCTTCTGCGCTTCTCCGCGTTCTCTGCGTCTCTGCGGTGAGGGCATTTCTTGGCGACGCGCGCACCGCGGCTTCACGCTGGTCGAACTCGTCGTCGTGATCGGCCTGTTCGGCATCCTCGCCGCCGTCGGCGCGGCGCTGATGTCGCGGCCCATCATCGCGTTCGCCAACGCAGCATCGGGCGCGCAACTGTCGGATGCCGGCAGCCACGCGCTGCAGCGCATGGCCGACGAACTGCGACAGGCCTTGCCCAACAGCGTGCGCGTGAGCACCAGCGGCAGCGACTTCTATGTCGAGTTCCTGCCCCTCACCGGCGTGGGCCGCTACCGCGCCCAGGTGGCCGCCACGGGCACGGCCGGCGACGCGCTGGACTTTGCCGATGCCGCCGACCCGAGCTTCGACGTGCTCGGGCCGATGCCGACCCTCGGCGCCGCCTCGCAGATGGTCATCAACAACCTCGGCACGCCCGAGGGCGACGCCTACAGCGGCAACAACCGGCGCGCCGGGCTGGCCTACAACGCCGGCACGGGCGTGTTGCAGTTCACCGTCAACGGCGGATTTCCGTCGGAGTCGCCATCGGCCCGCTTCGGGCTGGTGGACCCGCCGGTGAGCTTCGTCTGCATCGGCGGCGCCGGTGGCACGGGCACGTTGCGGCGCCTCAGTGGCTACGCCATCCAGGCGAGCCAGCCGGTGTCGCTCGCGGCGCCGCCGCTGGCAAGTGCGACGACGGCCGTGCTGGCCAGCGGCATCACCTCGTGCGCCGCGCAGTACGACGCGGCGCTGCAGAACCTCGGCCTCGTCACCTTGCGGCTGGTGATGGCGCGCGGCGATGGTGTTGCCACGATGGTGCAGCAGATCGCGGTGGAGACCACGCCATGAAGCGCGTGCAGACCCCGCGCCGCACAGAACAGGGCTTTGCGATGGTCACCGTCGTGTTCGTGCTGATCGCACTTGCCGCGATCGTCGCTGCCGTCAGCGGCCTGCTCACGCGCGGCGCACAAGCCACCGTGCTCGACGTGCACCAGGCCCGCGCCACCGCGGCCGCGCGCGCGGCGCTGCAGTGGGCGGCCTGGCAGGTGCGCGACCCGCAAGGCACGCTGGTGCCGGGGGCCACCGCGCTGCCGACCTGTTTTGCCTCGCCGACCACCTTGACCCTGCCCGCGCCGCTGGCCGAGTACACCCTCAGCGTCACCTGCGTGCGCACGCCCGACGCCACGGCGAGCCCGAACTTCTACAGCGAAGACCAGCGCCGCCTGGCGATCTTCCTGCTCACCGCCACCGCCAGCGCGGGCGCCGCGAACGCGCCCGACCGGGTCGAACGGCGCCTGGAGATGCGCGTCGAAAGCTGCAAGGACGCGGCCGGCGATTTGCCCGACTACCGCTGTTAGGCCGAGGAGCGAAGGGCGAGGGCCCCGTCGGGCCGGAATGGCCACTTTGTGGACCTTGGGGATCGACCCGCGCAGCGGCCGTCGAGCAAGGCGGGCTCGATGCCCGTCTTGCGAGTGCCCGAACAGCCCCGCCGGCCCGGCGCTTTTCCGGCGATCGGCGGCGCTCTGCGGAATCCAACATCGGCGGGACCGTTCGTCCGGCCGCCCACGCTCCTAGCCCTGGACGCCGATTCCACCCGACCCGCGTCATGACGTCTTTCAACCCGACACCCTGCTGCGCCGCTCCACGGAGGCCTGAATGACCGGCCTGCGCCGCACCGGCCTGCGCTGGTTCGTGGCGCTGCTGGCCGTGGCCGCGTTGCTGGCCGGGTTGATGCGCGAAGCCGTCGGCGCGATCGCGCTCGGCAGCTCGGCCGGCACGCAGGGCGCCGGTGTGTCGTCGTTGACCTGGTCGCACAGCATCGCGGCGGGCAGCGACCGCTTGCTGATCGTGCGGGTCGCGAACATCAACGCCGGCGTGTCGGTGTCCGGCGTGACCTACGGTGGCGTCGCGTTGACGCAGCTGCAGACCGCCACCAGCGGCGGCGGGCCTTCGAACGTGCGTGCTTCGGTGTGGTATCGCCTCGCGCCGGCGGTGGGCACGGCCAACGTGGTGGTCACCTTGAGCGGCAGCACGCGCGTGCAGGGTTATTCGACCAACCTGACCGGCGTGTCGCAAACGACACCGTTCGGCACCGTGGCCACGGCCACCGGAACCAACAACGCCGTGTCGGTGACAGCAGCAGGCGCTGCCGGAGACCTGATGTTCGACACCGCCGCGGCCCAGGGCGGCGCCGGTTCGGCCACCGCCGGCGGCGGCCAGTCGCCGATCAGCGGCAGCACCGGCCCGACCGCGTCGGACGTGCTCGGCATGGGCAGCACCAAGGCCGGCGCCGCGTCGGTGACCTTGTCGTGGACGACCACGGCCTCGTCGCCCTGGGTCAGCATCGGCGTGGCGATCAAGCAGGCGGTCGGCTACACCGTCAGCGGCACGGTGTTCGAAGACCTGAACTACGGCGGCGGCGCCGGGCGCAGCCTGGCGGCCAGCAGCGGCGCGGGGGTCAGCGGCGCCACGGTGGAGCTCTACAACAGCAGCGGCACCTACATCAGCAGCACCACCACCGCGGGCGACGGCAGCTACGGCTTTGCCAGCCTGGTGGCGGGCACCTACCACGTGCGGGTGGTCAACAGCACCGTGGCATCGCAGCGCAGCGGCGCAGTCGCCAGCCTGCGCGGGGTGATGACCTACCGCAGCAACGCCAGCAGCGGCAGTGCGGTGGCCGTGACGGACTTCGTCGGCGGTACCAACCCGGCGCTGGTGGACCCGGGCGCCGGCGGCAGCGGCGCCACGTTCAACACCACGAGCGGCATCTTCAGCGCTGGGCCGAGCGGCACCGCGCAGTCGTATTCGGTGGTCACGGTGGGCAGCGCCAGCATCGGCAATATCGACTTCGGCTTCAACTTCGACACGGTGGTCAACACCAACAACAGCGGCCAGGGCAGCCTGCGCCAGGCCCTCACCAACGCCAACACGCTGGGCGGTGATGCCAGCCTGGCGCAGCTCGGGCGCGGCCCGTCGGTCGAGAACCTGGTGTTCATGATCGGCAACGGCACGGCAGCGGCCGGGTTACGCAGCAGCATCAATCTGTTCAGCGGCGGCGTGGCCACCATCGCCCCCACGTCGGCCCTGCCCACGATCACCAGCCGCCTGGTGCTCGACGCGCAAACGCAGCCGGGCTGGACGAGCGCGCCCCTGATCGACCTCAACGGCGCCGGTGCCGGCAATGGCAGCACGGGCCTGGCACTGCAGGCGGTCAGCGGGGCGATCGTGCGCGGGCTGGTGATTCGCAACTTCGACGAGACGGGTCTGTCGCTGGACAGCGTGAGCGGCAGCACCGTGGCGGGCAACTACCTCGGCCTCGACGCGGCCGGCACGGCGGCGGCCGCCAATGGCACGCAGGGCCTGAATCTGTGGAACTCGAACAACAACACGATCGGCGGCACCACCACGGCGGACCGCAACGTGATCTCGGGCAACACCAACATCGGAATCGTGATCACCGGCAACAGCGGCGGCGGCACCGGCAACACCGTGGGCGGCAACTACATCGGCACCAATGCCGCCGGCACGGCGGCGGTGGCCAACGGCTCGATCGGCGTCTACTTGCAGTCGCCATCGAACACCATCGGTGGCACTGCCGCGGGTGCCGGCAACGTGATCAGCGGCAACACCTACTCAGGGCTGGTGCTGGACACCGGCGCCACCGGAACCACCGTGCAGGGCAACCGCATCGGCACCAACGCGGCCGGCAGCGCGGCACTGGCCAACGGCACGCACGGCATCCATGTCCTGTCGGCCAACAACATCCTCGGCGGCACCGCGGCGAGCGCGGGCAACCTGGTGTCGGGCAACGCGCAGCAGGGCATGTGGGTGCAGGCCAACGGCAACCTGATCCAGGGCAACATCATCGGCCTGAACGCGGCGGGCAACGCCAAGGTCCGCAACGCGCAGAACGGCATCGTGCTGTACGCGGCCGACAACAACACCATCGGCGGCAGCGCCGCCGGCGCGCGCAACGTGGTCTCGGGCCACGACAGCCTGGCCGACTTCTGGGATGGCATCTACCTCTACACCGGCAGCGACAACAACACCATCCAGGGCAACTACCTCGGCACCGACATCACCGGCACGGTGGCGTTCGGCAACTCGTACAGCGGGGTCTCGGTCTGGGGCGGTGTGAACAACACCATCGGCGGCACCGGGGCGGGGCAGGGCAACCTGATCGCCTACAACGGGCGCGGCATGGACATCACCCACAGCACCGGCGCGACCACCGGCAATCGCATCTCGGGCAACTCGATCCATTCCAACGTCAACGGCGGCATCCTGCTCGAAAGCGGCCTGCCGGCCAACGACGGCACGACCACCGCAGCCAAGGGCAATCTGCTGACCGACGCGCCGGTGCTGAGCTCGGCCACCTACGACGGCAGCACGCTGACCGTGGCTGGCCACGTGGGCTCGGCGGCCGGCCAGGCGGCGTTTGCCAACCACACGGTGGAGGTGTTCGCCAGCGCCACCACCAGCGGCACCGGCCAGGGCCGCAGCTACCTCGGCTCGCTGAACACCAGCGGCAGCAACGGCAACTTCTCCGGCAGCCTCAGCGGCGTGACCTTGTCCGCCGGCACCTACATCACCGCCACGGCCACCAGCGGCGCAAACAACACCTCGATCTTCTCGCCCAACCGGCTGCCCATCACGCTCTACCCGATCTCGGGCACGGTGTTCGAAGACCTGAACTACGGCGGCGGCGCCGGCCGCAGCCTGGCCGCCAGCGGCGGCACCGGCCTGGCGGGTGCGCGGGTGGAGCTGTACGACAGCACCGGCAGCTTCGTGTCCGCCACCACCACCGCAGCCGGTGGTGCCTACAGCCTCAGCGGCGTGGTCAGCGGCGCGTACACCGTGCGGGTGGCCAATGCGAGCGTGCTCTCGTCGCGCCCCGGCGCGTCGGCCAGCCAGCTCGGCGTGATGACCTACCGCACCGAAGCCGCCAGCGGTGCCGCGGTGGCGGTGAGCAACCATGTCGGCGGGCTCGACCCCACGAGCGCCGACGCCGCAGCCGGTGCCGGCGGCACCGTTCTGTGGACCTTGTGCGCGGCCGAGAACGCCACCTGCAGCTTCAGCGGCACGCGCATCGTGCGCTACGGCGCCTACTCGGCCGGCAACAGCCGCTGGGTCACCCTCGTGCTGACGGGCGGCACCGCTTGCAGCAACGCCGTGTTCGGCGACCCGTACCCGGGCGCCCCCAAGAACTGCTACCTGTTCAACGCGGCCTACCAGAGCGTGGCCAACGTCGCGGTCGGCTCAGCCGCGGTGACCGGCATTCACTTCGGTTTCAACTTCGACACGGTGGTCAACACCAACGACAGCGGCCAGGGCAGCCTGCGCCAGGCCCTCACCAACGCCAACGCGCTGGGCGGCGATGCGACGCTGGCGCAGAGCGGGCGCACGGCGGCGATCGAGAACCTGGTGTTCATGATCGGCAATGGCACGGCGGCGGCGGGCCTGCGCAGCCCCGTCAACCTGTTCAGCGGCGGCGTGGCCAGCGTGGCGTTGGCGAGCGCCTTGCCGACGTTGACGGCCCCGGTGGTGATCGACGCCCATACCCAGCCGGGCTGGACGCTCGCGCCGATCGTCGAACTCAACGGCAGCGGCGCCGGCAGCACCGCGGGCTTGACGCTCAATGGCGCGGGCAGCGTGGTGCGCGGGCTGGTGGTCAACCGCTTCAATGGCGCGGGTCTGTCGCTGGGCGCCGCCGGCAACACGGTCGCCGGCAACTGGATCGGCTTGAACAGCGCCGGCACCGCGGCCAGTGCGAACGGCGGTTTCGGCATCCACATCGTGACGGGCGGCAGCAACACCGTCGGCGGCAGCACCGCCGCGGCGCGCAACGTGATCTCGGGCAACGGCAACCACGGCATCGAGATCGCCGCCGGCAACAGCAACACGATCCAGGGCAACTACTTCGGTACCAACGCCGCCGGTACCGCGGCGGTCGCCAACGCGGGCGCGGGGCTCTACGTGCATGCGAGCACCGGCAGCAACACCATCGGTGGTTCGTCTGCGGGCCAAGGCAATGTGCTGTCGGGCAATGCGCAAGAGGGCATCGTGCTGCGTGGCGGCAGCGGCGGCAACGTGCTGCGCGGCAACATCATCGGCCTGAATGCGACCGCCAGCGCGGCGGTGGCCAATGCAGCCGGCATTGCGCTCAGCATCAGCGGCAGCAACAACCAGATCGGCGGCACGGGTGCGGGCGATGGCAACACCATCTCGGGCAACACCGGTGCCGGCGTGCTTGCCTTCGGCAACGGCAGCAGCGGCAACAGCATCCTGGGCAACAGCATCCACGCCAACGGCAGCATCGGCATCGACCTGGGCACGGCGGCCGGCACCAGTGGCGACGGCATCACCGCCAACGACGGCGCCAAGACCACCGGCCAGCCCAATCTGCGGATGGACAGCCCCGTGTTCACGTCGGCGCGCTCGCGCGGCAGCCAGTTGACCGTGGCCGGCTACGTCGGCAGCGCCGCCGGGCAAACGGCGTTTGCGGGCAGCCGGGTCGAGGTGTTCATCAGCGACTCGACCGGCGCCAACGGCTCGGGCCGCAGCTACCTGGGCGCGCTCAGTGCCGACGCCAGCGGCAACTTCAGCGGCACGATCACGATGCCCTACAACGCCTTGCGCGCCGGCAGCGGGCTGACCGGCACGGCCACCGACACGGCCAACAACACGTCGGAATTCGGCGCCAACTTCAGCGCCCTGCGGGTCGACTGGCTGATCAACCACAACGGCGACGGCGTGGACGCGAACCCCGGCGACGGCCTGTGCGAAACCAGCACGCCGGGCCAGTGCAGCTTGCGCGCGGCGATCATGGAAAGCAATGCCTGGGCCGGCGCCGACCTGGCGGTGTTCGACCTGCCGAGCTGCCCCGGCGCCGGCTGCATCATCACGCCGGCCTCGGCCCTGCCGGCCATCACCGGGC
>JANOQS010000197.1:0-1740 GCA_031414975.1 Methylibium sp.
ACCCCGTGCTCGGCGCGCTCATCAGCCCCGGCTTCCTGAAGAACCTGGACTCGTCGGTGCGCAGGGAAGTGCGTCGGCTGCTGCTGCGCGGCATCGTGCCCGACGACGCCGACGTGAGCTTCCAGACCACCTTCCTCGACACCTGCATGGCCGACGACGACGCCGCGATGGAGCGCCAGAGCAACGTGCACGACTGGCGCCCCGACGCCCCGGTGGCGCTGTTCCACGGCCGCGCCGATCAGACCGTGCCCTACGCCAGCGCCACGCGCACTTTGCAGGCCATGCAGGCGCGCGCGGCGCCGCAGGTGGGTTTGAGCGACTGCGCGGCCGTGCCGGCCGATCACTTGCCGTGCGTGGTGTCGTATTGGGCGTTCATGCTGGGGCACTCGCCGTGTGGGCACGCGACCTGTAGCGGCCCCATTGGGTATGCCCGGTCTGCCATTTTGGTAATGTCGACGCCGTTGAACTGCGCAGGCTCCCGCGATGAAGGCCATCACGCTGAAACTTCCCGATACCCTGGACCTCCGATTGACGCACTTCGCGCGGCAACAAAAGTCCGGCAGCAAGAGCGCGGTCGTGCGTAGGCGAGTGGCGCCGTACGCTCAATCCAGCTTGATCCCCACCTTCTCGATGATCGCGCCCCACTTCTTGCTGTCGCGTTCGATGAAGCTCTTGAACTCGGCCGCGCTGCCGCCGCCCACGATCAAGCCCTGCTTGACGAACGCGGCCTGAACGGCCGGGTCTTTCAGCGCCGCGTTCACATCGGCGTTGATGCGCTCGATCACGGCCGCTGGCGTGCCCGCAGAGGTGAACAGCCCGTTCCAGGCCAGCGCCTCGAAGCCGGGCACGCCTTGTTCGGCCACGGTCGGCACGTCTTTAAGCGACTCGGCGCGCTGCAGGCTGGTGGCGGCCAGGAACTTGAGCTTGTTGCCTTGCACCAGCGGCAGCAAGGCAGGCGCCACCGCGAACAGCATGTGCGTGTCGCCCGCCGCGAGCGAGGTGGCCGCCGGTGGTGAGCCGGCGTACGGCACGTGTACTGCCTTCAGGCCGGTGTCGGCCAGGAACAGCTCCATCGACAGGTGCGACGAACTGCCGTTGCCCACCGAGCCGTAGCTCAGCTTGTCGCCCTGCGTCCTGGCCCAGGCGATGAACTCGGGCAGCGTCTTGGCCGGGTTGGCGGCCGAGACCGCGAGCACATTGGGCTGCGACGTGGTGAGCACGATCGGCAGCAGGTCCTTGCCCGGGTCGTAGGGCATCTTCTTGTACATGAACGGGCCGAACGCGATCGGGCCGTTGAAGCCGATGCCCAAGGTGTGGCCGTCGGCCGGTGCCTTGGCCACCATGTCCATGCCCAGCATGCCGCCGGCGCCGGCCTTGTTCTCGACCACCAGCGGCTGCTTCCAGCGTTCGACCAGCTTGGGCTCGATGGTGCGGATGATGATGTCCAGCGAGCTGCCGGCCGGCGCGGGCACGACCACGCGCACCGGCTTGTCGGGCCAGGCCTGCGCGTGCGCGATGCCGGCGGCCAACAGGGCGAGGGTGCCGGCGATTGCCGTGGCGATGTTGCTTCGGTTCATGCTGTCTCCGCGATTGACTGAACCCGGATTCTCGGCCAAGTGCAGCGTGCGCCCATGCGTGCCGGCCCCCGGACAAGCACGCAGCCGCCGGCCCACGCCCCGGCGCTACAGTCGGTGCCTCGTTGTTGCCACCGATCTTCACCGTCTTCCGGAGTCCGCCATG
>JANOQS010000198.1:0-1655 GCA_031414975.1 Methylibium sp.
CTTGAAGCTCGATCTCGGCACGTTGCAGTCCTTCAGCGCCGCGCTGCTTGCGCTGGCCGACGTGGCACGCTCGGCCCCGCCCGAGCGGCTGATCGACGATGCGCTGCTCGCGCTGCGGCCGCTGGTGCCGTTTCGATCGGCATGGTGGGGCGAGTGCTCGGACACGGATGCGCACAGCACGCCGCACAGCACGCCGCACAACTGGCTGCACGGCCGGATCAACCTGAGCGCTTCCTTCGCGCAGGAGTGGAACCGGCTCGCCGATGGCGACGTCTTCGCCATCGAGTCGATGCACAACCTGGGCAGGGTGCAGCGCTTCAGCGGCCATGGCGACCCGAACCCGGACGTTGCGGCCTTCTCGCGGCGCCATGCGCTCGAGCATGGCATGGCGATCACCGTCGAGCTGCCTGGCAGCGGGCTGATGTTCTTCGTGTCCCTGTACCGCGGCGAGGCACTGCCCGCGTTCGACGATGGCGAGAGCGCCCTGTTCGCGGAGTTCTTCGCTCACCTGCTGCACCACTGGCGCATGCGGGTGCGGGAGCTGCTGCTCGGTGCCCATCCGCAAGCCAGTGATGCCTTCGCGCTGTCCGACGTGCACGGCAACCTTCTCTACCTTGGCGCCCGGCTCGGCCGCCTGCTGCACGAGCACTATCCGGCGTGGAGCGGCACGACGCTCCCGGCCGAGCTCGCCTCGATGCTCACCCGTGCGCCGGTTACCGTTGCGCTCGGCCCCTACCGGCTGACGCTGCAGCCCTGCGGTGAACTGGTCACGCTGGCCCTCGAACGCGGGGGGCGCGTGACGCGCCTGCCGCCGCGTGAACGCAGCGTTGCAATGCTCTATGCCCAGGGTCGTTCGTACAAGGAAATCGCCCGCCTGCTCGGGCTCAGCCCGGCCACCGTGCGCACCTACCTGCGCAGCGTCTACGTCCAGCTCGGTGTGCGCAACAAGATCGAGCTGAGCGGCGCGCTCGACCCGGCGCCACGCTCGCATCGCTAGTCCGCCACCCTCTGCATCTGCAAGGGGCCGCGTCGGATGCAGCCGGCTATCGTGACCTGCATCAGACATCACTGGGGGCGAAAATGATCTCGAGCAGGTTTTCGGTGGTCGCAGCGGCGGCCTCGGCCGTGGCACTGGCACTGGCGATGGCCGTGGTGGTGGGTTGCGGCGGCGGCGGGGAAAAGCCGGCCGACTTGGTGCTGCGTCATGGCCAAGTGGTCACCATGGACGCGAAGGACTCGACGCAGGAAACGGTCGCGGTGCGCGACGGCAAGATCGTGTACGTGGGCAGCGATGCGGGCGCGCGGGACTGGATCGGCGCTTCGACGAAGGTGATCGACCTGGGCGGCCGGATGTTGATGCCCGGCTTCGTCGATGCGCACCTGCACTCGCTGGCCGGTGGACGGGCGCTGCTGTTGTGCGACCTGGCCTACGCGCCGCTGTCTCAAGCCCAACTCGCCGGCAAGCTGCAGGCCTGCCTGGACGCCTCGTCCGCTCAGGAGCCGGACGCGTGGCTCGAAGCAGTCAACTGGGACCGGCAAAGTACCTCGGGCATCGACGGCGATCCGACCAAGTCTCTGCTCGATGGCCTGATCACCCGGCGCCCGATTGCCGTGTCCTCGTGCGACTTCCACAGCGTGCTGGACATCTCTCGCTC
>JANOQS010000199.1:0-7357 GCA_031414975.1 Methylibium sp.
GGACGTGCAACTGCGCGTGCTCGACGTCGGCCTGTTGCAGGCCGGTGCCAGCATGAAGGGCGAGTTCGAGCAGCGCCTGCGCTCGGTGATCGACGAGGTGCAGGCCAGCGCCAAGCCGATCATCCTGTTCATCGACGAGACCCACACCTTGGTGGGCGCTGGAGGCGCAGCCGGCACCGGCGATGCGGCCAACCTGCTGAAACCCGCACTCGCGCGTGGGCAACTGCGCACCATTGGCGCGACCACCTTTGCCGAGTACAAGAAGTACATCGAGAAGGACCCGGCGCTGACCCGCCGCTTCCAGAGCGTGCAGATCGACGAGCCCGACGAGCCCAAGGCGATCCTGATGATGCGCGGCGTGGCGAGCACGATGGAAGCTCACCACAAGGTGCAGATCCTGGACGAAGCGCTGGAGGCGGCCGTGAAGCTCAGCCACCGCTACATCCCGGCGCGGCAGTTGCCCGACAAGTCGGTCAGCCTGCTCGACACCGCCTGCGCGCGCGTGGCCGTGAGCCTGCACGCCACGCCCGCCGAGGTGGACGATTGCAGCAAGCGCATCGAGGCGCTGGAAACCGAAGAAGGCATCATCGGCCGCGAAGCCGCGATCGGCATCGACACCACAGCGCGCTCCGCCACGGTCACCGAACTGCTCGCCACTGAGCGCACGCGGCTCGAAGGCCTGACCGCGCGCTGGTTGGCCGAGAAGGCGCTGGTCGACCGGCTGCTGGGCCTGCGCGCCAAGCTGCGCGGCGTGGCCGGGCCGGTGGAAGGGACCGGCAGCAAGCTCGAGAAGAAGGCCGCTGAAGCGGCCACGCAAGCAGCACCGGAATTGCCGAAGCTGACCGACGGCGAACGGGCCGACGCACTGGCCGAATTGAAGACTGTGCAGGACGAACTGACCGCGCTGCAAGGCGAAACGCCATTGATCCTGCCGACGGTGGACTACCAGGCGGTGGCGGCGGTGGTGGGCGACTGGACCGGCATCCCGGTCGGCCGCATGGCGCGCAACGAGATGGAGACGATCCTGAAGGTGGCTCACACCCTGAGCCAGCGCGTGATCGGCCAGGACCACGCGATGGAGATGATCGCCAAGCGCATCCAGACCAGCCGGGCCGGCCTGGACAACCCCAACAAACCGATAGGCGTGTTCATGCTGGCCGGCACCTCCGGCGTGGGCAAGACCGAAACCGCGCTGGCGCTGGCCGAGGCGCTGTACGGCGGCGAGCAGAACCTGATCACGATCAACATGAGCGAGTTCCAGGAGGCGCACACCGTTTCCACCTTGAAGGGCGCGCCGCCCGGCTATGTGGGTTATGGCGAAGGCGGTGTGATGACCGAGGCGGTGCGCCGCAAACCCTACAGCGTGGTGCTGCTCGACGAGGTGGAAAAGGCCCATCCCGACGTGCACGAGATGTTCTTCCAGGTGTTCGACAAAGGTTTCATGGAAGACGGCGAGGGCCGCTTCATCGACTTCAAGAACACCCTGATCCTGCTGACCACCAATGCCGGCACCGAGCTGATCGCCAGCATGTGCAAGGACCCTGAGCTGATGCCCGACGCCGAAGGCCTGGCCAAGGCACTGCGCGAGCCGCTGCTGAAGATCTTCCCGCCCGCGCTGCTGGGCAGGCTGGTGACCATTCCTTATTACCCGCTGAGCGACGACATGCTCGGGCAGATCGTCAAGTTGCAACTCAACCGCATCAAGACGAGAGTCGAGGCGCGCTACAAGATTCCGTTCGAGTATGGCGATGAGGTGGTCAAGTTGGTGGTGTCACGCTGTACCGAGAGCGAATCGGGCGGCCGGATGATCGACGCGATATTGACCAACACGATGTTGCCGGATATCAGCCGGGAGTTTTTGACGCGGATGATGGAGGGCAGACCCGTCGAGCGAGTGAGCGTGACTGCCGCTGATGGCGGTTTTTGCTACCAATTCTGAACTCTCGACCAGGCGATGCCGAACTGCGGAGAGGAGACACCATGACATTCCCCTACATGACGATTCCCACGCTGAAAGAATGGGAGACGGACAGTTCGGCCTGGTTCGCCCTGCGAAAAAGCGACAAGGTCTTGTTGACCATCGACAGCCTTGTCAACGCCTATCACTCCCCGGGTGTGGCGCCATACCAGCATGAAACGCTGTTCTATCTCCGGTCGGCATTGCACTTCTGGATCAAGAAGATCAACGCCGTCCCGGCAAACCAGGCCCCATCAGGGCTGAATGCGAACAACCTGTCCGCGACGCCAAAGGTGTCGGGTTCGGAAGACCGCACCAGATCAATCTACGCCCTGTTGGAAGTCGCCAATACCGAACTGAGGAACGCGGCGAACGTGAAGTCGGACGGTGCACTCAGGGATGCCTTGATGGAGACCTATGGCGCCGAGAATCATGGCCGGGAGGCCGACGCTGACTGGTTGTCGAAACATGCGGACGTCAGCGTCTATCTCACGGACGATGGGCTGCGGCGCATGTACAAGCTGCGGTTTCGCCAAGGCGTCGCCTGGCGCTGGAATCAGGGCGTGAACGGTTACGCGCCTTTCGACTCGCTGAACAATGCAGAGAGCGAGGGGCTCGTGGGGGATCAGAAAGTGCACTTCGTGATGGACCCGCGCGGCCGGATCTACTGCGGCTTCAACAGAGATGCCGTCTGGTTCAAACATTCGTCTTTGGTCGGCGGCATTGACGCGCTTGCCGCCGGGCGCATGAAGGTAATTGCCGGCGTGATCAGCGAGGTCGAAAACGACAGCGGCCACTACCATCCGAACCACATTCACATGCGCAACTTGTTGCAGCGACTGCAGCTCTACGGGGCCGACACCTCGCGCACGGAGATTCTCCGCAACAGCGACAAGAAGCGATTCACGGCACTGGCGGTCATCAGCTCTGCGGGCAAGTGGCCCGACGGGAAGACCGGCCATTGATGGACGGGATCCGCAACGCGCTGGCCAGCCACACGCCGCTTTAGGCACGACACCCCATGAGCAAGTCCGACGCCACCCGCATCACCGACACCATCGGATTCATCCGCACCGCCGGCGTACCGATCGCGCACGCGGCCAAGCGCGCGACGGTGGCCGACCTACTGCGCGACCGCGATGCCGAGCACCGCATCCCGAGCACCATCAGCCCGGCCATGTCGCAAGGCTCGAACTACACCGTCGTCGGCCGCGACGAGGTGCAGGAGCAGCGCCACTACCGGCGCGCGATCATCCTGATCCGTGCCGCGCTGCTCGGGGCGGACCGCAACTTCGCGGCCGGCGAAGTGAACCAGTTGACCGATGCGGCCCTGCCGGCCGCGCTGGGCAGCGTGCTCGACGAAGTGACCACGCGGCAGGCCGAGCTGACCTTGAAGCTCGCGCAGCTGAAGGCCGACCCGGTCGGATTTCTGACCCACCACGGCATCAACATCGTCGGTGCACCTGCGTCCGGCCCGATGGACTACGACTTCTATTTCGACTCACTGAACCAGCTCAATGTGCTGACCTTGAAGGAGCAGAACCAGATCTGGGTCTCGGTCGAAGTGAACGTGTTCCACCTGCACGTGCAGAAGTACGCCGGCCTGGGCGCGGTGCCCAAGCAGGGCGGCGGGCAATGGCTGGACGTGGACGGCACGGTGGTCGTCGGGGCACCCGACCTGATGGTCACGACGCAGTTGACCGGCTGCGCGGTCGTGTACTACCTGAGCGGCGCGAACCTGGTGGCGGCGCACGTGCAGCCGTCGGCCACGGTGAATGCCGAAGCGATCTGCACCAACCTGCGCGCCGGGGCGCGCCTGTCCAAGGCACCCGGCCAGGCGGTGAGCGGCGTGTTCGGCGCCCAGCTCGCCAAGGGCGGCGACCCGAAGAACTATCTGAAGGTGGGCAACAACAACTACTGCATCGGGGTGCGCACGGGCGGGGTGTGGAACCTGTATGCCCAGCAGCGCCCGGGCGGCCTGGCGATCGGCGGCGCCAAGCTGGGGTGGAAGATCACGTGAGCGCACGCGCCACGCCGCCGGCCCGAGGGACGGGAGGGAAGTCATGTCGAAGGTAAAGGCTGCACAACGTTCGGGCCCGACGATTGCCTCGGACCAGATCCGGCTCGACACGTCGAGCGCGCCGTGGATGGACATCGCCAAGGCCGAACTGGGCAAGAAGATCCACGAACTCAGCGCGAACGACCCGTTCGTCAAGTCGCTGCGTGGCGCCTTGGCGGTCGATGCGCAGATGCGCGCCAGCGAGCAGATGCTGGCCAAATTCGGCGAAGGCTCGATGCTGCTCGGCACGCAGCCCGATGCGTGGGACCCCGGGCGTTTCAACCTGTTTTCACGGCAACTCGTCGATCCCACCGGGCCGCTCGTCGGCCGCATGGAAGCTGACCGCCTGAAAGAGCGCAACCCCGAGATCGACAAGTACTTCGACGGCCTGAAGTCCGACCCGGCGTACGACAAGAAGGGCCGCTCCTACGACATCGACTCGACGCACCAGTCGGGCGGTTATGGCCGCATCACCGCGTGGTGTGCCGCGTTCGTCAACTGGTGCCTGAGCGAGGTGGACGTGCCGCACCTGGGTTACGCCACGGCTCGCTCATGGCTCGACTTCGGCACGCCGGTGGCGTACCCGGTCTACGGCTGCCTGACGATCATCAAGCCGTCAACGTCGACCGGCAGCACCACCGGCCACGTGGCGTTCTTCGTCAAGATGCAGGGCAAGCGGGTGGTGCTGCTGGGCGGGAACCAGGGAGACGCGGTGTCGGAGGTGCCGTTCAATGAAGCCTCGGTGCTCGGCTACCGCTGGCCGACCAAGATAGATCACTACCTGCTGGCCCAGAGCCAGGGGGTTCTGACGTAGTTCTTTGCAATCTTCATCCGGAGCACGTTCATGCCCACCACACCGCTGCCCACGCTGATGAGCCCAACCGAATGGGTCAAGGGCACGTCGATGGCGCTGCACACGCGCAGCGCGTCGCTCAAGGGCATCGACGCGGCGCTGCTGGCTTACAGCCGCACGCCGTCGGCCATGCACCTGGCCCAGGTGCAGGAAAAGTTCGGGGCCTGGAAAATCAGCAAGGGTCCCGGTGACGCGTGGAAGGGCAGCAGGCGCGACAAGAACCAGCTC
Organism: Methylibium sp.; assembly: GCA_031414975.1. Lineage (GTDB taxonomy): Bacteria > Pseudomonadota > Gammaproteobacteria > Burkholderiales > Burkholderiaceae_C > LGRD01. The sequence continues at coordinate 5,098 of JANOQS010000199.1, forward strand.
GCCACCCTGCTCGACCAGCAGTTGCGCGGGGCAGGCGACACCGACGTGGCCGGCGGCGCGCAGGGCTTCATGGAGCCGGCGCTGATCAACTCGCGGCTCGGCGCGCTGTACCTGTTCGGCCACATGGACTGCGACGACAGCATCTTCAAGGTGGTGCTGCACGGCGCGATCGACCTGACGACCGCGTCGCTCGACTACGCCGGCGGCGATTCCAACGCGCAGATGGGCCGCGCCAGCAAGGCTCTCGAAAAGGGCAAGGGCGCGGCCGGTTCGGCGGCCGACAAGATCGAGGCCAAGCTGCGCACCGTGGGCAGCCAGCAGATGCTGGGTGCCAACGTGGCGCCGCCGACCGACGGCAAGCTGCGCCAGATGTACGACAAGATCAAGGCCACCCTGTACGAGTACGCGCAGAAGATATGGGACGCCATCCGCGAACAACTGGCCGGCGCGAAGCAGAAGTTCGCCGACATGCTGGCCGACCCGGGCGGCACCGCGCTGGCGGTGCTGCCCGGCATGCTGCGCAAGCTGTGCGACCTGCTGGCGGCCAAATTCCTCGCGGCTGCGGTGCCCTTCATCGGCGCGGGGCTGGACATCGCCAAGGGCCTGGCCAACACCATCGACTCGGGCGTGACCAAGTTCAAGGAGTGGCTTGCCGGCCGCGACGTGGCGCTGCTGGCCGGGCACCCGGGCACCATCGTCAAGGCGATCCGCCGCGCCATGTGGTTCAGCGTGGGCGAGGGCGTGTACGACACGCTCAAGGGTGGGCTGAAGCTGGGCATGGAGTTCGCCACTTATGGCGCCGCGGCGATCGCGTCGCTGATCGTGGCGGTGGTCGAAGCGCTGGTCAAGACGATCTGGCGCGTGATCGAGTTGATCCGCATGCGCAGCTTCTTCAAGCAGGCGGCGCAATACTGGGAGGTGCGCAACGAGGCGAGCGCGTTGCACACCCGGCCGATCGCCTTCAACAACTGGTTCAAGAGTTACGCGGTCGACATGCCGGCGCTGTCGGTGCTGGCGCTGAACAGCGGCGTGTGCGGCGACAAGATGCACTTCCTGAAGATGTTCAAGGACGACAACGCCGTGATCACCCAAGCCGCCTTCACCGCCGGCGCAGGCTACGTCGACGAGCTCAAGGTCTGGGGCTCGAAGTTCCTGGGCGATGCGGGCTACAGCTTTTCGAGCCAGGACCCGGTGGTGACCGGCTTGCTGAAGCTGGCCCAGAGCCACACGGCGGAAACCGGCAAGGCCGGCAAGGCATGGAATGCGGCGCTGGGGTTCCTGAATGCTTGAGAAAGAGACCGCGCCCGCGGAGCTGGCCGCTGAGCCGCCCACCGAACTGAGCCTGCCGGACGCGCTGCGCCTGGCGGTGGACATGCACCAGAGCCGCCAGCTCGAAGGGGCCGAAACGCTGTACCGCCGCATCCTGGAGGCCGCGCCCGAGCACCCCGATACGCTGCACTTCCTGGGCATGGTGCGGCACCAGCGCGGCCACAGCGACGAAGGCATCGCGCTGATCGAGAAGGCGGCGGCGCGGGTGCCCGGGTTTGCAGGCTTTCACAACAACCTGGGCAACATCCACGTGTCGCGCGGCGACATAACCGCGGCCACCCTGGCCTATGAGCGCGCCTCGAAACTCGCCCCCGACTCCGCTGACCTGCAGAACAACCTGGGCGCGCTGTACCGCGCCGAACAACGTTTCCCCGAGGCGCGCGCGCACTACCAGCGTGCCATTGCGCTCGACCCCAAGCACCTGAACGCGCACAACAACCTGGGCCTGCTGCATGCGGCCGAAGGCGACATCCAGGGCGCCATCAGCTGGTACAGCAAGGCGCTGGAGCTGATGCCCAACAACCCCGACGGACGCAAGCTGCTCGGCTTCACCTACTACGCGATGGGCAAGACGCGCGAAGCGGCCGAGGTGTTCCGCCAATGGTTGACCGAAGAGCCCAAGCACCCGATCGCGCGCCACATGTACGCGTCGTGCTCGGGCGAAGGCGTGCCCGAGCGCGCGCCCGACGACTATGTGGAAACCACCTTCGACGGTTTTGCCGACAGCTTCGAGACCCTGCTCAACGAGAACCTGCACTACCAGGCGCCGCAGTTGTGCGCCGCGCTGCTGCAGCGCCACCTGCCCGCGCCGCAGAAGCAGTTCACTGTCCTCGATGCCGGCTGCGGCACCGGCCTGTGCGGCCCGCTGGTGGCGCCCTGGGCGCACAACCTGAGTGGTGTGGACCTGTCGCGCGGCATGCTCGACCGGGCC
>JANOQS010000200.1:0-7959 GCA_031414975.1 Methylibium sp.
CCCCCGCCCCCCGCCCCCCCTACCCTGCACGGGCGCCCGGCGGGCGTTGCAGCTGCCCCTGGGGCAGCTGAGGATCGTCGCTATTCAGGACGCCGCTTCACTGCAATGAGTGGGGGCGCACGGCCGGCGTTGCGAACTCGCGCCCGACGACGGTGCGCACGTAAAAGTAGTTGTGGCGCGCGCGCTCGCTGAGCGAGTCCATGTCCACCTGCCCCGTGGCGTTGCACGGGAAGGAAAACGCGCGGCCTTCGTTGAAGAGCGACTGGTAGCGCAACTCGAAGTGATCGGCCTCGGGCGATGGCATCGGAAAGGTCTTCATTTCGATGTGCTCCTCAATACAGCTCGTAATCCACTGATGACTGAAGCTTAGGCAGCCCCCTGGCGCAGCGCCATGGATGGGGGTCGGTCCGATCTGTCGGTCGTCAGCGCAAGCTCCTGTAGGAAATCGGCTGACGCGGGCCCCGACAAAGCCCTGCGGCACCGGCCAGCGTGCGTTGTTTCCGCAAAAGGCCTGCGTCCTCAGCCACCCAGCAGTTCGTCGCGCGCCGCGCGCGTGATGGCCACCACGCAAGGGTGCGTGATGCGCCGCTCGACCGAAATCGCAAAGAACTCTTCCACCAGTTCGGCGCTGCGGCCCAGCACCTGCACACCGTACTGCTCGCAGGTTTCGGCCTCCAGCACGGTCGGCGACATGAACACGCCGCGCCCCTCACGACCAAAGGCCTTCATCAGCGCGGCGTCATCGAATTCGCCCACGGCGCGCGGGTGCAGATGGTGCTTGGCCAGCCACAGCTCCAGGCGCTGGCGCATGGCCGACGCGGTGCCCTGCTTCAACATCGGTGCGCCGTCCAGGTTGGCCGGGAACTCGCGCTGCAGCGAGCGCTTCAGCGCGGGCGCCGCAAAGAAGCTCATCGGCGTGGCGCCGAGCGCGTGGTTGAAGGCCTTCACGCTGAGCTGTTTGCCCATCGGCTCGTCGGCGATCACCAGGTCGAGCCGCTGCACCGCCAGTTGCGCCAGCAGGTCGGGCAACTTGCCCTCGTGGCAGACCAGCCGCACCTGCTCGGGCAACCCCAGCGCCGGCTCGAGCAGCCGGTAGGCGATGGCCTTGGGCACCGAGTCGGCCAGGCCGACGCGAAAGTCGAGCGTCTTGCGCCCACCTCGCGCACGCGCCACCGCGGCTTCAAGCTCGGCGCTGAGCGCAAAGATCTGGTCGGCGTAACCCAGCGCCACGCGGCCCTCCTCGGTCAGCTCCAGGCGCCGCCCGCTCTTGCGGAACAGGCTGCAGCCGAGCCGGTCCTCGAGCAGCTTGATCTGGCCCGACAAGGTTTGCGGCGTGATGTGCAGTTGTTCGCCGGCGCGCATGATGCCGCCCGCCTTGGCGGTGGCCCAGAAGTAGTGCAGGTGCTTGAAGTTCATCGCGCTCACTTCGGTTTATGCGAAGCCTTTGCTCCAGAAATTCGACTTTACGCGAAGTGATGCACCCACTAGATTCGTGTCTTCCACTCCGAAAGGAACTTCCATGAGCCAACTTCTGCAAACCGAACCGTCCTGGAACACCGCCAGCGTGACCGCGGTCGAGCGCAACCGCGTGTTGCGCAATACCTACTGGCTGCTCGCGCTGTCGATGGTGCCGACCGTGCTGGGCGCCTGGATCGGCGTGTCCACCGGCATTGCCAGCCTGATGTCGCCGGGCATCAGCCTGGTGGTCTTCCTCGGCGGCGCGTTCGGCTTCATGTATGCCATCGAGAAGACCAAGAACTCGGCCGCCGGCGTGCCGGTGCTGCTGGCCTTCACCTTCTTCATGGGCCTGATGCTGTCGCGCATGGTCGGCTCGGTGCTCGGCCTGGCCAACGGCGCCAGCCTGATCATGATGGCGTTCGCCGGCACCGGTGCGATCTTCCTGGGCATGGCCTCGCTGTCGTCGATCATCAAGCGCGACCTCAGCTCGATGGGCAAGTTCCTGTTCATCGGCATGATCATGTTGCTGGTGGCGGGCATCGCCAACTTCTTCATCCAGTCGAGCGCGCTGATGATCACGCTGTCGGTCCTCGCGATCGGCATCTTCTCGGCCTTCATCCTGTACGACCTGAAGCGCGTGCAGGACGGGCTGGAGACCAACTACATCAGCGCCACCTTGGGCGTGTACCTGAGCCTGTACAACGTGTTCCAGTCGCTGCTGGCCGTGTTCGGCCTGACCGGCGGACGCGAAGAGTGACACAACCCCCCAGCCTGGACTGACGCGGAAAGAACACGATGATGGAATTGCTCACCGACCCCCAGGTCTGGATCGCGCTGGCGACCTTGACTGCCCTAGAACTGGTGCTGGGCATCGACAACATCGTGTTCATCTCGATCCTGGTCGACAAGCTCCCCAAGGAAAAGCAGGAACTGGCGCGCCGGATCGGCCTGTTCATGGCGATGTTCATGCGCATCGGGCTGCTGCTGGTGCTGGCCTGGATCATCGGTTTGACGGCGCCGATGTTCACCGTGCTGGGCAACGAGATCTCCGGCCGCGACCTGATCCTGATCGGCGGCGGCCTGTTTCTGATCTGGAAGAGCACCGGCGAGATTCACCAGTCGATGGAAGGTGAAGAAGGCCACGAGTCGAGCGCCGTCAAGGCCACCTTCACCGCGGTGATCCTGCAGATCATGATCGTCGACATGGTGTTTTCGCTCGACTCGATCATCACCGCCGTCGGCATGGTCGATCAGGTCGAGGTCATGATCGCCGCGGTGATCCTGTCGGTCGGGCTGATGATGCTGTTCGCCGGTGCGATCGGGCGCTTCGTCTCTGCGCACCCGACGATCAAGATGCTCGCGCTGTCGTTCCTGGTCGTGGTCGGCGTGGTGTTGATCGCCGAAGGCTTCGACCAGCATGTGCCCAAGGGTTACGTCTACTTCGCGATGGCCTTCTCGGTCTGCGTCGAGATGCTCAACATCCGCCTGCGCAAGCGCTCGGCCAAGCCGGTCGAACTGCACGCCGCCTACACCCCGGAACATCCCGGCTCGGCCCGGCCGGGCTGAGGTGCCCGGGCAGCCCGGCAAACCAGTTACGTTACTGCGCGACCGGCGCGTTGGTGATGATCTCGGCGTAGTTGAACATCGGCAGCGGCGGCGGCAGGTGCAGTTTTTCCGCCGCGCTGATGCGCACCTGGTACGAGAAGCGCTTGAGCGTCTCGATCGGCACCGTTGATGGCGACTGCTTGCCCACCAGAATCTGCTCGGCCTTGTGCGCCGTGAACTGGCCGACGCTGTGGTAGCGGCTCACCAGCCCGGACAGTGCGCCCGCCTGCATCAGCTGCTCGGTCGAGGCGAAGGTGGGCAGGCCGATTTCCATCGCCGTCGGGATGATCACGTCCTGCGCCAAGGTGCCCAGAAAGCTGTCCGGCGGCAGGTACAGCCACTGCGCCTTCGCTTCCTTCAGTTCGCGCACCAGGTCGGCGGCGCCATCAGCGGTGACCTTGCGGTTGGCGTCGAGCCGGAAGGTGCGCGACACGGTGTCGAAGCCGTTCGCGCGGCCGAGCTTGCGAATCTCGTCGAGCACGACGACCGAGTTCTGCTCGGTCGGCGTGTACAGCACGCCCAAGGTCTGGAACGGACGGTAGGCCGAGATCGCCTTGATCTGGGCGGCCACCGGCGCCACGTGGACCACGCCCGTGACGTTGCGGCGCGTCGACGTTTCGAGCTCGGGAACGATCTTGGCCAAGGTCGGCGAGGCCACCAGCGTGAACACGACCGGGATGTCGGTGATGTGCTGGGGCAAGATCGCGTCGTAGGGGCCGAGCACGCCCAAGGTCACCGATGTGCCCCAGGTGTAGACCAGGTCGGGCCGGGTGGCGCGAATCTCGTCCAGGAAACCCTGCATGCGCGACGCGTCGCGGTTCAGGTCGCGGTAGATGATCTGCACCGGGATCTTGCGCGACGCGAAGAACTCCTCGAAGCCCTTTTCGACCTCGGTCATGCCGCGGAACGTGATCGCGTAAATGCGGTAGGGCCGGCCGGTCGCGCGCCGATCTGGAGCAACCGGCGCCGCAGGCGCGGCAAAGCCGGTGGAAGGCAAGGCCGAAGCGAGCGCGGCGGCCAGCAATGCGCGCCGGGAAGGGGTGGGGTTCGTCATGGTTTTCCTCCGAGTGTTCATGCGTGTGCAAAGGCCGGGCTGGTCGGGCGGCGGGTCGCGACGATGAACGCCACCCCGCACACCAGCACCAGCACGCCGATCGAGATAAAGCTGGTTCGGTAACCGAACATCAGCACCAGAATGCCGGCCAGCAACGGGCCCAGGGCATTGCCCAGGCGTTCGAGCAGCCGGTAGACGCCGTAGACGGCGGGTTCGCCCATCGTGGCGACTTCCGCGTCGCAGTGCTCGCGCACCAGCGCGCTCTGCGCGGTGATCGAGAGCGACTGGCCCAGCCCGACGAGCGCGATCGCTGCGAACACCCAGCCGACGCTGGCGCCCGCGAACAGCAGCACGCCGCCGATGCCCGAGACCAGCAAGCCCGCGCCGACCAGCCATTCCATGCGCACGCGTGTCGTGGCCACCGCGGCGGCCAGCGGCGACAACACGACCATCGCCACCGCGTAGACCATCAAGATGCGGCCGACCACCGATTGCGAACCGCCGATCGACAGCACGTACAGCGGCACCAGGTAGAAGCACACGCCGGTCAGCAGGATCTTGGCCGGCATCGCGGCCAGGCCGGTCACGGTCATGAAGCGCCGGTTCAGCAGCAGCGCACCGATCTCGCGCAGCTTCGGCGCCTTGGCCGGGGCACGGTTCGGGTCGATCGGGCCGGGGCCGGGCAGCAACTGGATCGCGCCGATCGAGCCCAGCGCCAGCAGGGCCGCCACGCCGAAGGTCAACCGCTCGCCGATGTTGTCGGCCAATATGCCGCCGATCGACGGGCCGCAGACCGTGGCCACCATGATCGCGCCGACGAACAGCGAGAAGCTGCGCGCCCGGTTCGCCGTGGAGGCATGTTCGAGCACGTGCGCCTGGGCGGCGACGAAGACCATCGCATACCCCAGCGCGCACAGCGAGCGCCAGACCAGCAGGTCCAGCACGTTGTGGGCCATGGCCGTGGCGGCGAATCCGAACGCCGCGACAGCGGCCCCCACCAGCATCGCGCGGCGGTTGCCCACGCGCTCGCTGTAGGCGCCGATGAAGGGCTGGCCGATCGCCACGATCAGCATGAACAGCACGATCGGCAGGCCCACCACGATCTCCGGCGAAAGGCCGGGGATCGGCACCAGCAGGCTCTTCACGTAACCGGGCAGGAAGGGCCGGGTCAGCTCCTCGGCCAGGATGAAGATGAACAGCGGCGCGCGCACCTTGGCCAGTTGTCCTTCGTCGGCCTTGCTGGCCGCCTCGGCCGGGCCGAAACGAAAGCGCGTGGCCAGCGCCTGCAGCCCGCTGTGGGCCGCCGTCAGCCCGGGCGGGCGCTCGTGGGCCGGGCCGCGCCGGCCGGCCTCGATGTCGCGCGCCAGCGCTTCGTAGGCCGAGTTCACGCGGGTGCGCACCGCCTCGAGCAGCTTGAGCACGCTGCCGAAGGCCATGTCGCCGCTGCGCGGACGGGCCGCGGCAAAGTCGCCCGCGGCGCCCCGCTCGACGGTTTCGCCGAGCGCCTTCAGCGACGCCTCCAGCTTGGTGCCGGCCATGAAGTTGAGCAGCTCGATCGTGAAGAACAGCGCCACGACCAGCACGACCAGCACGTCGTACAGCATGTCCAGGATGATCTGGTCGACGAAGTCCACGCCCACGCCGATGTGCATCATGCCCACCGCCGCTTGCGGCGTGACGATCGGCATCGACACGACGTACTGCTTGTCCACGCGCACCGCCGGTGGTGACTGCTCTGGCGTGGACAACGCCACCAGCACCTCGGGCTTGCGGAAATGTTCGGCCGCGCCTTCCGGGGCCGTGAAACGCTGATACAGGATGGCGCCCTGGGTGTCGGTCACCGCCACGTACGACACCTCGGGGATCGAGCGCTTCAGCTCGTCGAAGGTCTGCTCGATGCCGTACAGCTCGCGAAAGCCGATGTTCAGCTCCATCGCCTTGAGCAGCAGCGAGCGCGCCGAGGCGCCGCCGCTGGCGACCTTCTTGGCCATCTCGGGCGCCAGCGCGCGTTCGAAGGCGCGGTGCGACAGGTACGCGTTGGCGGCCAGCGCCAACACCACCACCAGCATCACCACCCCGGCCAGGCGCAGGTAGATGCTGCGCAAATAGGACTGACTCATCGTTTTCACCGCTCGACCCCTCGCTCCAGGTTGCCGCGCAGCAAGGCGATCTCTGCCTCGGCGCCGCGCACACGCTCGAAGAAGCGCCCCAACGACCGGCCGAACGGGCCGTTTCGCACCGCTTCGGACGGGCGCAGCGGGTCGGCGGATCGAAGTTCGGCCTCGACGGCCGCAAAGTCGCGCTCGAGCCGGTGCATCACGGTCAGCAGGGCCAGCGACGCCAGCGCCGCCGCGGCCACGAACACGCCGAGGGCGGATATCGCCAGCTCGCGCGCCACCGCGCTGGTGGACTCGCTGACCTTCTCTTCCGAATAGCGCAGCGCCAGGTAACCCATCACCAGCCCGAAGCTGTTCTGGATCGCAATGCCGGCCGCCGATTCATTCCCGTTCTTGACGAACCAGTCGGCGCCGCCAGCGTGGCGCGCCGCGTTCAGCCAGGCCGGCGGGACACTGCGCGAGGCGCGCAGCCGGTCGGTGCTGTACAGCGGCTTGCCGTCGGTGTCGAAGACCTCGATGCTCAGGATCAGGTCGTCGGTGGCGCGCTCGCGTTCCAGGGTTCCGGGAAGGGTGCCCAGGTCGCCGAACTGCAGGCCCAGCGCCAGCGAGGACTGGATGCTGTTCTCCACCGACGTGCCGGTGACGACCAGACGTTCCTTGATCAGCCGCTCGGCATTGCTGCGGTACTTGAAGAAGTTCAGGAACCCCGCCATGCCGACGGCGAACAGGCACACCAGCACGGCAACCAGGATCATCTGGGGTCTTGTTGTATTCATGGCACTCACTCCCCGGCCGCACCAAGGTGTTGGCGGCCGACCCTGCCCATATCGGCGCGCCGGGGCACCACTTGAATGCCATCGGTGGGGCAACCAGTGGGGCCATCGGCGTGAGGAAATCTCCTCAAGCACACGGCCCGCCCGGCCGATACAGCCCAAGCAGGTCACAGGCCGCCGTAGCGGCCAGCGATGGCCGTCTATTCAGGGATGAGGAATAACGTGATAGCAGATTCGACAACGGCAACCCGCTGCCGCGGGCTGCACGCCTGCCGCCCGCTCGGCAACACCGGAGGCGGGGCATGAGCTCGGCCGTGAAGTCCATCACGCTGGCGCGTGACGAAGCGGCCGGTGACACCGTGCCCGCGGCGCTGTTCGACCTGGCCTGGGAGCCGCCTGTGCCGGGCCGCCGCCGCGTGCTGGCGAACTGGAATGAATACATCGCACTGGCCAGCCAGGTGGTGGGTCGCTTCCACGGCCAGTACCGGATGGGCCATTTCGACTACCAACACCCGACGCGTCTGCAGCCTGGCACGGTGCGGCGCCTGAAGCGCCCCTACAACGTCAGCGTGGCCTACGCCGAGTGGGGTGCGCCGGACGCGCCGCTGGTGATCTGCTGCGGCGGTGTGGCCAGCGTGGCGATGCGCTTCAACTACCTGGGCTCCGACCTGCACGACCGCTTTCGGCTGGTCTGCATGGACTGGGTCGGCCGCGGCCGCTCGGGCTGGCTGGCCGCCGAAGGCGACTACTCGCTGGCCACCTACGCCGAACAACTGCGCCAGATGATCGAACACCTGGGCGGCGGGCCGGTCACGGTGCTCGGCTCGTCGCTGGGCGGCAGCGCGGCCATCGAGGTGGCGGCGCGCCATCCGGGGCTGATCGATCGCCTGATCCTGAACGACATCGGCCCCTCCGTGCCGGCCCGCCGGCGCAAGCGGCGCGCCGACACACT
>JANOQS010000201.1:0-4321 GCA_031414975.1 Methylibium sp.
CGCATCGACGGCCAGGACATCCGCGACGTGACCCAGCAGAGCCTGCGCCAGGCCATCGGCATCGTGCCGCAGGACACGGTGCTGTTCAACGACACGGTCGAATACAACATCGCCTACGGCCGGCCCGGTGCGACGCGGGCCGAGGTGGAAGAGGCCGCGCGCTCGGCGCACATCCACGGCTTCATCACGTCCACGCCCAAGGGCTACGAGACGATGGTCGGCGAGCGCGGGCTCAAGCTGAGCGGCGGCGAGAAGCAGCGCGTGGCGATCGCGCGCACCTTGCTGAAAGACCCGCCGGTGCTGATCTTCGACGAAGCCACCTCGGCGCTCGACTCGGCCAACGAACGCGCGATTCAGGAAGAGTTGCGCAGCGCCGCGCGCAACAAGACCGCGCTGGTGATCGCGCACCGCCTGTCGACCGTGATCGACGCACACCAGATTCTGGTGATGGAGCAGGGCCGCATTCTGGAGCGCGGCACGCACGCCGAACTGCTGGCGCTGAACGGGCGCTTTGCCGAGATGTGGCGGCTTCAGCAGGCCGGGGAGGAGGCCGAGGCGCAGCCTGCGGCTTGACGGGCGACGCGTCTCACGCCGCTGCGCGCAGCGTCCATACGCCCGCCGGCGGGATGTTGGCGACCACGAACCGCGTGCGTCGCCAGGTGAAGCCGTGGTCGCTGTCGAACGGCGCGCGTGGCTGGTACGTGAACTGCACCAGCCAGCTGCCCGGGTGCCTGCGCATGAACTGCAGGATGCTGTTGCGCGTCTCCACCCGCAAAAGCGTGGGCAGCGATCGAAACGGCAGGCTGGACACCAGCACCACCGGCAGGCCCTCGTAGTTCAACTCGTCCAGCACCTCGGCCGCGGGTCTGGCATGCACGTCCGCACCCGGGTAGGCGCGCGTCAGCTTCCTCGCCAGCGCAGGTTGAAGCTCGACCACCGTCAACCGGGCCTCGGGGTGTTGCCGCGCCAGCACGCGGGTGACCGGGCCGGTCCCGGCACCCAGTTCCACGATGTGACCCGCTCCGTGGGCAGCATCGGCCATGGCCCGGGCCAGGAACTGCGACGATGGGGCGACCGCGCCCGTCAGGGCCGGCGCATTGATGAGGTGTGAAAGCAGGGTCACGGTGAGGGGTGTCCGGGTTCGCAGATCGTTCGGCAGGCGTTCGGGGGCGTAGGGTAACAGCGGCCCGCCAACGCGGCGAGCGCGGCCGGTGCGCCGGTAGACTGGCGCGCTGTGGACACCAAGTGGCTCGAAGACTTCGTCAGCCTGGCCGAAACGCGCAGCTTCTCGCGCTCGGCCCAGCTGCGCCACGTCACGCAGCCGGCGTTCTCGCGCCGCATCCAGGCGCTCGAAGCCTGGGCCGGCATTCACCTGGTGGACCGTTCGTCCTACCCCACGCGGCTCACACCGGCCGGCGAAACCTTTCATGCGCAGGCGCTGGAGATCCTGGGGTCGCTGCAAACCACCCGCAACATGATGCTGAGCCACCAGGTGGCGGGGCAGGACATGATCGAGTTCGCGGTGCCGCACTCGCTCGCATTCACGTTCTTCCCGCAGTGGGTGATGGACCTGCGCAAGCGCTTCGGTGCGATGAAGAGCCGGCTCATCACGCTGAACGTGCACGACGCGGTGATGCAATTGACCGAGGGCAGCTGCGACCTGCTGATCGCCTACCACCACGCTTCGCAGCCGCTGCAACTCAACCCCGATCGCTACGAGATGATGAGCCTGGGCCAGGAGACGCTGATGGCCTTCGCCAAGGCCGACGACGCGGGCCAGCCGATGTTTCGGCTGCTGTCGGCCGCCGGCGGCAATGCGCCGAAGGTGCCGTTCCTCAGCTACGCGTCGGGCGCTTACCTGGGCCGGCTGGTCGAGCTCATCACCAAGCAGTCGCCGACCGCGCTGAACCTGGAGCCGGTGTACGAGACCGACATGGCCGAGGGCCTGAAGGCGATGGCGCTCGAAGGCCACGGCCTGGCCTTCCTGCCGGCCGGTTCGGTGAAGAAGGAACTGCGCAGCAAGCGCCTGGTGCGCGCCGCACCGCCCGGCCAGCTCGAGTTGACGATGGAGGTGCGCATCTACCGCGAGCGCCCGGCCATGGCGCGGCGCGGCAAGCCGGGGGCGCTGGCCTTGTGGGAGTTTTTGCGCCAGCCGGAGTGATCGGGCTTGGGTCGGGCTTGGGTCGAGTTCGACTCGGGTTTACCCAGGTCAACTATGCAGGGCGCGCATGCCACCGCCGAGAAACGGCATTGGCGTTGCGCGGGGTGCCGCCCTAAAGTTCGCGGCGTCGGCAAACGTTTCGTCTTGCCCCCCACCCTTGCCACCCACCAGAGGCCTTGAAATGACCACCCCCGCCGCCATCCGCGACGAACAAGATTTCCTCGGCAGCAAACCGATTCCCGCCCACGCTTACTGGGGCATCCACAGCGCCCGCGCGGTCGAGAACTTCCCCATTTCGGGCCAGACCGTGGCGCAGATGCCCGAGCTGGTGCGCGCACTCGCCTTCGTCAAGAAGGCCAGCGCGATGGCGAACGCCGAGCTCGGCGTGATCGACCGGCCGCGCGCCGGCGCGATCATCCGCGCCTGCGACGACCTCATCGGCGGCCCGCTGGCCGCCGCGCTGGCAGAGCAGTTCGTCGTCGACGTGATCCAGGGCGGCGCCGGCACTTCGACGAACATGAACGCGAACGAGGTCATCGCCAACCGCGCGCTCGAACACATGGGGCACGACAAGGGCCGCTACGACGTGCTGCACCCGAACGACCACGTCAACGCCTCGCAGAGCACGAACGACGTCTACCCGACCGCGTTGCGCGTGGCCGCCTGGTTCGGCATCGAGACGCTGCTGGCCGCGATGGCCGACCTGCGGCTGGCTTTTGAAGCCAAGGCGCACGAGTTCGGCTCGGTGCTCAAGATCGGCCGCACCCAGTTGCAGGACGCGGTGCCGATGACCCTGGGCCAGGAGTTCAGAGCCTTCGCGATCATGATCCACGAAGACGAAGCGCGGCTGCGCGAGGCGCGTGCGCTGATCACCGAAGTGAACCTGGGCGCCACCGCGATCGGCACCGGCATCAACGCGCCGGCCGGTTATGCCGAGGTGGCGATCGCGCTGCTGGCGCAGGTGAGCGGCGTGCCGGTGGTCAAGGCACACAACCTGATCGAAGCGACGCAGGACACCGGTGCCTTCGTGCAACTTTCGGGCGTGCTCAAGCGCGTGGCCTGCAAGCTCAGCAAGGTCTGCAACGACCTGCGCTTGCTGTCGAGCGGGCCGCAGGCCGGCTTCGGCGACATCAAGCTGCCGGCGCGCCAGGCGGGCTCGTCGATCATGCCAGGCAAGGTCAACCCGGTGATCCCGGAAGTGATGAACCAGGTGGCGTTCGAGGTGATCGGCAACGACGTGACGATCACCATGGCCAGCGAAGCCGGCCAACTGCAGCTCAACGCCTTCGAGCCGATCATGGGCTGGTCACTGCACAAGAGCATTCGCCACCTCACGCAAGCCTGCAAGACGCTGCAGGTCAACTGCGTGCAGGGCATCCAGGCCAACCACGCGCTGCTGGCCCGGCGCGTGGCCGAGTCGGTGACCCTGGTGACGGCGCTGAACCCGATCATCGGCTACGAGAAGGCCGCGCTGATCGCCAAGACCGCGCTCGCCACCGGCGGCACGATCGCCGAAGTGGCCGAGTCGCTCGGCATCATGAGCCGCGCCGAGATGAACGCGCTGCTCGTGCCCGAGCGCCTGACCCAACCGGTGCGGCTGGTGGCATGAAGGTTGCAAACTCGTTCCGCCACAGTCCCCGCGCCACACCCTGGCAAACCCTCATCTGCAGCAACTACGTGCTTGCCCGTAGGCCCGCATCCCTAGAATCCCGTTCTTGCGTTTTCAACCCCTCAAGGAGTTTCCGTATGAAGAAGTCAATGCTGATCAGCGCCGTGGCCATGGCCGCCGCACTGGTCGCCGCGGGCGCTGCCCACGCCGATACGCTGAAGAAGATCAAGGACAGCGGCACCGTGACGATGGGCGTGCGCGAGTCTTCCGGCGCCTTGAGCTACACCTTGGGTGATGGCAAGTACGTGGGCTTCCACATCGACGTGTGCGCCCGCGCGCTGGCCGACATTCAAAAGCAGCTCGGCCTGGCCAAGCTCGAGGTCAAGTACCAGCCCGTCACGTCGCAGAACCGCATTCCGCTGGTGCAGAACGGCACCGTCGACATCGAGTGCGGCTCGACCACCAACAACGCCACGCGCCAGAAAGACGTTTCGTTTGCGGTCACCACCTTCGTTGAAGAAGTGCGCATCGCGGTGAAGGCCGCTTCGGGC
>JANOQS010000202.1:0-2512 GCA_031414975.1 Methylibium sp.
TCAACGCCGCATTCCGCTACAGCCGCCGCTCGCTGAGCAACGACCAGGTCGTGGCCGGCGTGCCAGGGCAAAACATCGAGGGCAAGGAGTCGCTCAAGACCCTGTCGCTCGGCGCCAACTACGAGCCCACCCGCAACTGGCAACTCGGCTGCAACGCCGTGCGCGAGCTGCGCCTGTCCGACAGCAGCTTGTCCAGCAGCTACGCCGTCTCCACCGCAAACTGCTCCGCGCAGTTCACCCTCAAATGACAAAGACCACCATTCTGCTCACCGGCGCGGCCGGCTACATCGCCTCGCACACCTGGCTGGCCCTGCTGGCGGCCGGCTTCGACGTGCTGGGGGTCGACAACTTCAGCAACAGCTCGCCCGAAGTGCTGAACCGCCTGCGCACCCTCAGCGGCGCCGCGCCCGACTTCGTGCAGGCCGACGTGTGCAACGCCGGCGCGATGGAAGCGCTGTTCGCGCACCGCCGCATCGACGCGGTGGTGCACTTCGCCGCCTTCAAGGCCGTGGGCGAAAGTGCTGCCAAGCCGCTCGACTACTACAGCAACAACCTGGGCAGCCTGCTGAACCTGTGCAACACCCTGCAGCGGCACGGCTGCAAGAAGCTGGTGTTCAGCTCCAGCGCCACCGTCTACGGCAAGCCCGAGCGCTTGCCGATCCGCGAAGACGCCGCGCTGTCCACCACCAACCCGTACGGCGCCACCAAGCTGATGGGCGAGAACATCCTGCGCGACCTGATGCAGGCCGACCCGTCGTGGGCGATCGCGCTACTGCGCTACTTCAACCCGGTCGGCGCGCATGAGAGCGGGCTGATCGGCGAAGACCCGCGCGGCACGCCGAACAACCTGATGCCTTACGTCACGCAGGTGGCCATCGGCAAGCGTGCGCGCCTGCAGGTGTTCGGCAACGACTACGACACCCCCGACGGCACCGGCGTGCGCGACTACATCCACGTGCTCGACCTGGCCGACGGCCACGTGGCCGCGCTGCGCTACCTGCTCGACGCCAACCGCTCGATCACCGCCAACCTCGGCACCGGCACCGGCTACAGCGTGCTCGAACTGGTGCGCGCGTTCGAGCGCGCCAGCCAGCGCCCGGTACCGTTCGACATCGTCGCGCGCCGCCCCGGCGACATCGGCGCCTGTTATGCCGACCCGGCCTTGGCCAGACAACTGCTCGGCTGGCAAGGCCAGCGCGACCTCGACACGATGTGCGCCGACAGCTGGCGCTGGCAGAGCATGAACCCGGGCGGGTTCGCCACCAGCCCATGAAGCCGAACGACCGTATCTACGTGGCCGGCCACCGCGGCCTGGTGGGCTCGGCGATCGTGCGCAAGCTGCGCGCGGCCGGGTTCAGCAACCTGGTCACGCGTACGCATGCCGAGCTGGATCTGACCGACGAGCCGGCAACGCGCGCCTTCTTCGAAGCCGAGAAGCCCGAGTACGTCTTCATGGCCGCGGCAAAGGTGGGCGGCATCGTCGCCAACAACACCTACCCGGCACAGTTCATCCGCGACAACCTGGCGATCCAGACCAACGTGATCCACGCCGCGCACCTGGCCGGCGTGAACCGGCTGATGTTCCTCGGCTCGAGCTGCATCTACCCCAAGCTCGCCGCGCAGCCGATGCGCGAAGACGCGCTGCTGACCGGCCCGCTGGAGCCCACCAACCGGCCGTATGCGCTGGCCAAGATCGCCGGCATCGAGATGTGCTGGAGCTACAACCGCCAGTACGGCACAAAGTTCCTGGCCGCCATGCCGACCAATCTGTACGGCCCGGGCGACAACTACCACCCGACCAACAGCCACGTCATTCCGGCGCTGCTGCGCAAGTTCCACGAGGCCAAGTTGCGCGGCGACAAAACCGTGACCGTGTGGGGCACCGGCACGCCACGGCGCGAGTTCCTGTACAGCGTCGACATGGCCGACGCCTGCGTGTTCCTGATGAACCTGCCCGACGATCGTTACCAGGCCTTGCTCGGCAGCGACGAAAACATGTCCGGCCGCTTCGAGCCACCGCTGGTGAACATCGGCATCGGCACCGACGTGACGATCGCCGAACTGGCCGACCTGGTGCGCCAGACCACCGGCTTCAGTGGCGACATCACCTTCGACACCAGCAAGCCCGACGGCACCCACCGCAAGCTGATGGATGTGAGCCTGTTGACGCGCACCGGCTGGCGCGCCAGTACGCCGCTGGCGCAAGGCCTGCGCAGCGCCTACGCAGAGTTCGTGCAATCGGCGCCGGAAAGAACATGACTGTGCTTCAGGTTCAACCGGTCATCATGGCCGGCGGCAGCGGCACGCGGCTGTGGCCGCTGTCGCGCGCGCAGCACCCCAAACAGTTCCTTGCATTGCAGGGCAAGCTGAGCCTGTTTCAGCAAGCCGCGATGCGTCTGGCAGGCTTGGCCGCCGACGACATTTCACTCGCCGCCCCCTGCGTGGTGGGCAACGAAGACCACCGTTTCCTGGTGCTCGACCAGTTGCTCGAAATCAAGCTCGCACCCGCCAC
>JANOQS010000203.1:0-12471 GCA_031414975.1 Methylibium sp.
GTGGTGATCGAATCGACCGGCCTGTTCCTGACCAAGGAAACCGCGCAGAAGCACATCACCGCCGGGGCCAGGAAGGTCATCATGTCGGCGCCCAGCAAGGACGACACGCCAATGTTCGTCTACGGCGTCAACGACAAGACCTATGCCGGCCAGGCGATCATCTCCAACGCCTCGTGCACCACCAACTGCCTGGCCCCGGTCGCCAAGGTGCTGAACGACTCGTTCGGCATCAAGCGCGGGCTGATGACCACGGTGCACGCCGCCACCGCCACGCAGAAGACGGTGGACAGCCCGAGCAACAAGGACTGGCGCGGCGGGCGCGGCATTCTGGAAAACATCATCCCGTCCAGCACCGGCGCGGCCAAGGCGGTCGGCGTGGTGATTCCCGAGCTGA
Source organism: Methylibium sp. (assembly GCA_031414975.1). Taxonomy (GTDB): domain Bacteria; phylum Pseudomonadota; class Gammaproteobacteria; order Burkholderiales; family Burkholderiaceae_C; genus LGRD01. The sequence goes on from JANOQS010000203.1 coordinate 395, forward strand.
ACAAGAAGCTCACCGGCATGGCCTTCCGCGTGCCCACGTCCGACGTGTCGGTGGTGGACCTGACGGTCGAGCTGAAGACCGAAACCACGTATGAGGCGATCTGCGACGCGATGAAAGCCGCCGCCGCCGGCCCGATGAAGGGTGTGCTGGCGTACACCGACCAGAAGGTCGTCTCGACCGACTTCCGCGGCGAAAGCTGCACCTCGGTGTTCGACGCCGATGCCGGCATGGCGCTCGACGGCACGTTCGTCAAGGTCGTGGCCTGGTACGACAACGAGTGGGGTTATTCGAGCAAGGTGCTCGAGATGGCGCGGGTGATCGCGAAGTAGCGGATCTGCCACCCCACTGAGAAGGGCTCCACGAGGAGCCCTTTTACGTTTCAAAGTGCCACGTTGCCGACGTAACACCTTATGTCCGGCAATAAGGCTATTCGATGCGCCACCTACACTGGCCGGCATGCGCAAACCCTTGTTCGCCGCAGCGGCGATATCGATGACCTGGCTTGCGGCTTGTGCCGCGCCGGTGCCTACCGCCGCGCCCGCGCCGGCCTCGGCGGAATTGCGCGTGCTGGTCAAGCTGGCCACTGCGAATGCCGACACCGATGCCATTGCCGCACAGGTGAGCGCCGCGGCCGGTACAAACGCACGCTACCTGGCCGCCAGCAGCCCGCAGTGGCACGCGCTGGCGTTACGGTGTGCCGATGTGCAGTCCTGTGAGGCGGCCTATCTGCGCCTCAGTGCGAACAGGGCCGCTTTTGAAGTGGTGCAGCGCGACGAACGCAAACGGATCGTCACCCCTTGAGCGGGGAGCGGCTCCACGATCAACCCGGCTCCGAGCAGAAAGCGAACCGATGCGCACCCCTTTGTTGACCCTTGCCCTGACGTGCGCGAGCCTGCTGGCCCCGCTGTCGCTGAACACGCATGCGCAGAGCTCGGCCCAGCCCGCCGCGGCCAGCGCCGGCAATGCGCGCGTGATCGTGAAATACAAAGCCGATTCGTCGCTCGGGCGCATGCAGGCGCTGTCGGCCGGCGGCGCGCACACCGAGCGGGCCCAGGCGCTCGGCCAGCGCATGGGGCTGGCGCTGCGTGCCGGTGCCAGTGTGGCCGACCGCACGCAGGTGATGTTCGCCAGCGGCATGACGTCCGAGCAACTCGCGCAGCGTCTGGCGGCCGAGAGCGACATCGAATATGCCGTGCCTGACCAGCGCCGCCATCGGCTGGTGGCACCGAACGATTCGTTCTACGCGACTCGGGCCGTGTCCGGCGGTGCCGGCGGCCCGGCATCGGGCCAGTGGTACCTGCGTGCGCCGGCCGGCGAGGTGAAGTCGTCGCTCGATGTCGAGACCGCGTGGAACCTGACGACCGGCAGCCCGAACGTCGTGGTGGCGGTGCTGGACACCGGCATTCGTTTCGACCACCCGGACCTGAAGACCGTCGCCTTGGGCGGCAACCTGCTGCCGGGCTACGACATGATCGCCTCGCATGACGGTACGTTCGGGATTGCCAATGACGGCAACGGGCGCGACGCCGACCCGTCCGATCCTGGCGACTGGATCAGCGCGGCCGAAACAACGCAGGCTGGGGGTGAATTTCAGAACTGCAGTTCCCAACATCCGGCCCAGCAAAGTAGTTCCTGGCACGGCACGCAGACCGCCGGCCTGATCGGCGCGCTGACCAACAACGGCGCCGGCATGGCCAGCGTCGGCCGCACCGTGCGGGTGTTGCCGGTGCGCGTGCTGGGCAAGTGCGGCGGCTTCGACTCCGACATCATTGCCGGTATGCGCTGGGCCGCTGGCCTGTCGACTGGCGACGCCGCCGTGCCGGCCAATCCCAACCGGGCGCACGTGATCAACATGAGCCTGGGTGGTGACGGCGCGTGCAGTCAGGTTTACCAGGAGGCCGTGACCGCCATCACCGCCGTAGGCACCGTGATCGTCGCCTCGGCCGGCAACAGTTCCGGGCATGCGGTCAGCACGCCGGCCAATTGCGCTGGGGTGATCGCGGTCGCGGGCCTGCGCCACCTCGGCACCAAGGTCGGCTTTTCCGACATCGGTTCGCAGATCAGCATCAGCGCGCCGGGCGGCAATTGCGTGAACCTCAACGGCGCGTGCCTGTACCCGATTCTCACCACGACCAACGCCGGCACCACCACGCCAGTGGCCGGCGCCGCCGGTGCGACTTATTCCGATTCATTCGACATCTCGGTCGGCACCAGCTTCTCCGCCCCGCTCGTGGCCGGAACCGCCGGGCTGATGCTGTCGGCCAACCCTTCGCTGACTCCTGCCCAGGTTCGCGACATGATGCGCGCGTCGGCGCGGCCGTTCCCCAGCACCGGCGCCGAAGCGGACACACCTCAATGCGTGGCCCCGCAGCCGATCGGCCAGGCCCAGATCGACCAGGGCGAGTGTTACTGCACCACCGCCACCTGCGGCGCCGGCATGCTCGACGCCGGGGCAGCGGTCACGCAGGCCTTGGCCTCGATCACCGCCGTGCAGGCTCGCATCAGCACCAGCCCGTCGGCCCCGCAGGCGGCGCAGGCCGTCACCCTCAGCGCCGCGCCGAGCACGGTGCCGGCCGGGCGCAGCATCGCCAGCTACCTCTGGGCGTTGACCAACGGCGGCGGCATCGTCAGCGCCTTCACCAGCGCCACCAACGGCGCCACGGCAACGCTCACGCCGACCGCGGCGGGCAGCTTCACGGTGAGCCTGACGGTGACCGACAGCACCGGCGCCCAGTCGACCGCTACCAGCACCATCACCGTGGCGCCGGCCGGGGGCCCGTTGCAGGCGGGCATCGGCATCACACCGGCCGCTCCCGAGGCGGGTCAGGCGGTGACCTTCAGCGCCGCCACGACGACCGTGCCCACCGGGAACAGCATCACCAGCTACCTGTGGACGCTGGTCAACGGCGGGGGCATCGTGAGCAACTTCGCCGGTTCGGTCACCGACTCCACGGCTTCGGTCACTGCCAGCGGGGCAGGCAGCTTCGTCGTCAGCCTCACGGTGGTCGACAACGCCGGTGCGCGGTCGACGGCAAGCACCACGGTCACGGTGGTGGCGGCCGGCACCGAGAGCGGCGGTGGCGGTGGTGCGCTGGGCATCGGCTGGTTGCTGCTGCTGTGCGCGGCCGTGCTGGCGCTCCTGGCAGTGCGCACTCCGGCGGGCCGGCGCCGACACGCGTGAGGCGGCTTGGCGCGCTTCTGGCTGCGGTGGCGACCGCGGCGCTGAGTCTGTCGGCAGAGGCAGCGCCGTTGCGCTCCGAGCCGGTGGAGGTGCCGAGCTCCGGGCTGATCGTCAAACTGCGCGACGCGCCGGCCCATGTGTCGCTGCGGGGCCTGATGGGCGCGGCGCGCACAGAAGCCAAGGCACGCGCCGAGGCGCATGCCACGCGGGTGCGCGAGGTGCTGGCCGGCGCCGGGCTGGGCAAAGCCCGTCAGCGTCCGGCCGGCCGCGCCGCCCAGGTGCTGGACTTTGGCCATGCGCTGGCGCCGGCAGACGCCCAGCGCATGGCCGACCGCCTGCGCCTGCGGCCTGAGGTGGAATGGGTGTCGCTGAACGAGCGCGAGCAGCGCCAACAGGTGCCCGACGATCCGTACTTCGCCGCCAGCGCCGGCGCCAGCGGCCAATGGTGGTTGCGCTCGGCCAGCGGCAGCAGTGCCAATGCGCTGGCCGACCGGCTGCGCGGCGTGCCGGGGCTGCAGTCGGCCTGGGTCACTCAGACCGGTGCCGCCACCCCGGTGGTGGCGGTGCTCGACACCGGCATCACCGCCCACCCCGAACTCGGCCCGCAGGTGCTGCCGGGCTTTGATTTCGTTTCCGACCTGGCGGTCGCCAACGACGGCGACGGCCGCGACGCCGACCCGAGCGACCCCGGCGACGCCGTCACCCAGGCCGACCTGGACGCCAACCCGGCCGTGTTCGGCGGCTGCGACGTGCAGACCAGCTCCTGGCACGGCACGGTGATTGCCGGCATCCTGGCCGCCGGCACCAACAACGGCATGGGCGTGGCCGGCGTCAACTGGGCCGGGCGGGTGCTGCCGGTGCGAGTGGCCGGCAAGTGCGGCGCCGAAGTGGCCGACATCGTCGACGGCATGCGCTGGGCCGCCGGGTTGGAGGTGGCGGGCGCACCGCTGAACCCGAACCCGGCGCGCATCGTCAACATCAGCTTCGGCGGCAGCGCGGCCTGCAACGAGGCTTACCAGGAGGCCATCGACGAATTGGCGGCGGTGGGCACGGTGGTGGTGGCAGCGGCCGGCAACGGGCACGGCAGCGTCAAGCGGCCCGCCAGTTGCGCCAGGGTGATCGGCGTGGCGGCGCTGAACCGCGACGGTTTCAAGGCCAGCTACTCCAACTTCGGCCCGGCGGTGGTGGTGGCCACGGTGGGCGGCGACCCGGTCGGCGAGGGCCTGTGGGGCGCGTTGCTGGGCGATGACGGCCTGCTGTCGCTCGACAACCTGGGCCTGCAGGGCCCCGAAAGCGCCAGCTACGGCCACCACTTCGGCACCAGTTTTGCCGCACCGGTGGTGGCCGGCGTATTGAGCCTGATGCTCAGCGCCAACCCCGACCTGAGCGTGGTGCAACTGATCGACGGCGTGCGCCGCAGCACCAGGCCGCACGTGGTTTCGGCCATGATGAGCGTGTGCTCGGCCCTGAACCCCGGCCGCTGCACCTGCACCACCGACACCTGCGGCGCCGGCATCCTGGACGCGCCGCAGGCACTGATGTACGCGCTGGCGCCGGCCGGCTACGTGCCGCCGGCCCGGTCGGCCGAGGTCATCGACAGTGGCGACCTGCGCAGCGCGGTGACCTTGGGCCTGGACCGGGCGCCGGACGAAGGCTCGACCGAGGTGGCCGACTCGGGGGGCGGTGGCGCGCTGGGCTTGGGGTGGCTGGCGCTGCTGGCCATCGGGCTGGCCGCGCTGCGGCGCCGCCCGGCCTGAAACGCGACACTCCCTCGCCCCTCTGGGGAGAGGGTGGGGGTGAGGGGCTGCACAGCGCCACGGTTGCGGTCCTGCCCGCTCTCACCACAACCCTTGGAGAGGTTCAGTTCCCGGCCCGGGTGCAGGGCACGAACCCCTTGCCGAGCGCTGGCGAATTCAGCCCGCTGGCCTGCGCGGCCAGCACCGGCAAGGCCTTGTCCACCCTCAACAGCACGGTGCTCGCGGGCGGGCGCACTTCGATGACCTTGGTGCCGCGAATCCCGCGCAGCGAAAACCTCTCGAGCGCGTTGACCGCATTGCTGCGCTCCTCGAAGCGCCCCAGCGACAGACCCGGCAGCAGCTCCGGCGGGCTGCGCAGGTCGTCGTACTCCACCCGCATCGCGCGCAGCTCTTCCTGCTTCTTCAGCTGTTCGTCGCGGTCCTTGAACTTGCCCAGGTAGACCATCCACAGCCCGGCGCGGGTCGACTTGACGCTGACCCAGCTACCGTCGGGCAAGGCCGAGCGCAGCACCGCTTCGGCAGGCGCCACCTCGGCGCCGCTGAACGGGCCGGCCTCCAGGCAGGCCAGCGGCGCGGTGGCCGCGGGCATCGAAGCCGGCGCGGCCGCCGCGGGTGCTGCAGGAAGGGTCGGCAACGCCGCTGCCGCCGCCGAAGCCGGCCCGGCCGGCGCCGCCGACAGGATCTGTACCACCTCAGGTCGCACCTGCTGGCCCAGCCGCTCGGGTTCCCGATCGCCCCGCGCCCGAACGCCGGCGGGCCCGTCGATCCAGCCCTGGGTCCAGGCGAAGAACACGCCGTTGGCCAGCACCAGCAGCAGCACCAGCATCTTCAGCATGGTGCGGGCACCCCGAGGGCGGGGCCGGGTACAGTGGCGCCGGTGTTCAGGCGCACGCTGATTTCACCGCTGGACACCGATTCGAGCCCGGTGGACGTCTGCACCAGCAGCGCGCCCTGGGCCGACACGCCTTGCGCCACGCCCTCGGGCACGCCGGGGTGGGTGGTGCGCACCGGCCGCCCGCGCAGCAGGTCGCGCGCCGCAAACCGCGCGGCAAAAGCCGCAAACCCCTCCCGCTCAAAGCGGCGCAGCGCCAGCGCCAGCGGCAGGGCCACGCGGTGCAGCACGGCCGGCGCGCTGGCGGCGGGGTCGAGCTCATGCAGCGAGGCCACGCCGGTGCCGGCGGCGCTGGCATCCACCCGGTCACTCACATCGAGCGGCTGGACGTTCAGGCCGATGCCGATCACCGCCAGCCGCGCCGCACCGGCCGCCACGGTCTCGATCAGGATGCCGCCGAGCTTGCCGCCGGCCCTCGCCCCGTTCATCAGCCACAGGTCGTTGGGCCACTTCAGGCCGATGTGCGGATGCGCCGCATCGGCGCGCGGATCGAGCGCATCGGCCAGCGCCACACCGACGGCCAGCGACAGGCCCGACCAGTCGGTCACCTGCAATGGCAGCGCGAGCGAAAACGTCAGCGACACGCCCGCCGCCGAGTGCCACACCCGGCCCTGCCGGCCGCGCCCGCCGGTCTGCTGTTCGGCCACCCGCAGGCAGGGGGCTTCTGCCACGCGCGCGCGTTCGAGCAGATCGGTGTTGGTGGAGACCGTGCGTGCCACCACCTCCACGCTCAGCCCCGGCAGCACCGGGTCGAGCAGCGCATGCAGCGCGCCGGTGTCCCAATGAAGCAGCGGCTCGGGCATGGCCAGCTCGGTGGGCACGGTGCAGCGTGCAAGCTCAGCGCTTGGGCGCCAGCATGGTGCCGCGGCACTTGCGCGTGCCGCAACGGCATTCGAACTGCTTCTTCACCTTGGCGGTCTGGCGTTCGTCAAGCACCAGGCCGTAGTCGTAGAACAGTTCTTCGCCCGGCTTGATCGCGCGCAAGGCCTTGATGAAGATGCGGCCGTCCACTTCGTCGGCTTCGCAGTTGGGTTGGCAGGCGTGGTTGATCCAGCGTGCCGCGTTGCCGCCGACCTTGGCGTCGATCACATTCTTTTCATCGACGTGGAAGTAGAAGGTGTGATCGGGATCTTTCGGGTCGTGCGGGTGGCGCCGCAGCGCCTCGGTCCAGCTGATGACCTCGCCCTTGTATTCGATGACCACTTCACCGCGCGCCAGCGGCGCCAGCGCGAATACGCCCTTACCATGCACCCCCGAGCGCCGGACCTGGATGCGCCTGCCGCCCGCGGCGGGGGTCGTCTTGGGCGTGGCGGCGGCACTGGCTTGCGTCATCGGATTCTTTGGGTACATTGAAATCATGGGTGCGCGCGTGTGCGTGTGTGTGCGCATGCGCCCGCGCGAGAGAGCCAGATTGTAAGGACGCTGCCCGGGCCCGGCCCGGGCAGCGCAGGATTGCCAAGAAAGAACCATGACCAAGTCACTGATCATTGCCGAGAAGCCCTCCGTCGCACAGGACATCGTGCGTGCACTCACCAGCCCGAAGGGCAGCAAGTTCGACAAGCACGACGAGTATTTCGAGAACGATGAGTTCCTCGTGACCTCGGCCGTCGGCCACCTGCTGGAGATCAAGGCACCCGAAGAGTTCGACGTGAAGCGCGGCAAGTGGAGCTTTGCGAACCTGCCGGTGATCCCGCCGCACTTCGATCTGAACCCGATCGACAAGAGCAAGGGGCGCCTCAACGCCATCGTCAAGCTCGTCAAGCGCAAGGACGTGGGCGCACTGATCAACGCTTGCGACGCGGGGCGCGAGGGCGAGTTGATCTTCCGGCTGATCCAGCAGCACAGCAAGAGCAAGCACCCGGTCCAGCGCCTGTGGCTTCAGAGCATGACGCCGGCCGCGATCCGCGAGGGCTTCGACAACCTGCGCAGCGACAAGCAGATGCTGCCGCTGGCCGACGCCGCGCGTTGCCGCTCCGAAGCCGACTGGCTGGTCGGCATCAACGGCACGCGCGCGATGACGGCGTTCAACTCGCGCGATGGCGGCTTCTTTTTGACGACCGTGGGCCGGGTGCAGACGCCCACCCTGTCGATCATGGTCGAGCGCGAAGAGAAGATCCGCAAGCACGTCTCGCGCGACTATTGGGAGATCAAGGCCAGCTTCGCCGCGCAGGCCGGTGAGTACGACGGCAAGTGGTTCGACCCGAAGTGGAAGAAGAACCCCGACGATCCGGAGTTGCGCAGCGACCGCCTGTGGAACGCCGCCGATGCCCAGGCCATTGCCGATGCGGTGCGCGGCCAGCCTGCGAACGTGAGCGAAGAAGCCAAGCCCAGCACCCAGAGCGCGCCGGGCCTGTACGACCTGACGACCCTGCAGCGCGAAGCCAACTCCCGTCTGGGCTTCAGCGCCAAGACCACGCTGTCGATTGCGCAGGCGCTGTACGAAAAGCACAAGGTGCTGACCTACCCGCGAACCGACAGCAAGGCGCTGCCGGAAGACTATGTGGCCGTCGTCAGGAAGACGATGGAGATGATTTCCCTTGAGGACATGCCGGGCCCGCTGCGCGCGCTTGCGGTGCATGCAAAGACAGCGCTGAAAGGCGAATACGTCAAGCCGAACAAGCGCATCTTCGACAACGCCAAGGTGTCGGACCACTTCGCGATCATCCCGACCCTGCAGGCGCCCAAGAGCCTGAGCGAGATCGAGGCCAAGCTCTACGACATGGTCGTCAAGCGCTTCATCGCGGTGTTCTTCCCGCCCGCCGAGTTCATGGTGACGACGCGCATCTCGACCGTAAAAGCCGCTGTGGCCGGCGTGACCGGGAAAGAGACGGCGCAGGAACACAGCTTCCAGACCAACGGCAAGGTCATGGTCAAGCCCGGCTGGCTGGCGGTGTACGGCAAGGAAGTGCAGGAAGACGACGCCAACCTGGTGGCAGTGGCCCAGGGCGAGGTCGTGCGCACCGAGAGCGTGGACGTGAACCCGAACAAGACCAAGCCGCCCGCGCGCTACACCGAGGCCACCCTGCTCAGCGCGATGGAAGGCGCGGGCAAGCTGATCGACGACGACGACATGCGCGAGGCCATGCTCGAAAAAGGCCTGGGCACGCCGGCCACGCGCGCGGCCATCATCAAAGGGCTGATCTACGAGAAGTACATCCACCGCGAAGGGCGCGAACTGGTGCCCGGCGCCAAGGCCTTCCAGCTGATGACCTTGTTGCGCGGCCTGGGCGTGGAAGACCTGACCAAGCCCGAACTGACCGGCAACTGGGAGTTCCAGTTGTCTGAAATGGAGAAGGGCCGCTTGAAGCGCGAGGCCTTCATGGCCGAGATTGCGGCGATGGCCGAGCGCATCGTCAAGAAGGCCAAGGAGTACGACCGCGACACGATCCCCGGCGACTATGCGACCCTGAAGACGCCGTGCCCGAACTGCAGCGGCGTCGTGAAAGAGAACTACCGCCGCTTCGCGTGCGTTGGCAAGGCGGGAGCGGCCGAGGGCTGCGGCTTCTCGATCAGCAAGATCCCCGGCAGCCGCGCGTTCGAGCTCGACGAGGTCGAAGCCTTCATCGCCAACAAGAAGATCGGTCCCCTGGAAGGCTTTCGCTCCAAGGCCGGCTGGCCGTTCACGGCCGAGATCAAGCTGGCGTTCGATGACGAGATCAAGAACTGGAAGCTCGAGTTCGACTTCGGCGAAGACGCCAAGGCCGCCGAGGCCGGCGAGGCGGTCGACTTCTCCGACCAGCAGAGCCTGGGCCCGTGCCCCAAGTGCCAGAGCCACGTGTACGAGCACGGCACCAGCTACGTCTGCGAAAAGAGCACCGGCCCGCACGCCACCTGCGACTTCAAGAGCGGCAAGATCATCCTGCAGCAGCCGGTCGCGCGCGAGCAGATGACGCGCCTGCTGGCGACCGGCAAGACCGAACTGCTGGAAAACTTCGTGTCGAACAAGACGCGGCGCAAGTTCAAGGCGTACCTGGCCTTCGACAAGAAGGAAGGCAAGGTCAGCTTCGAGTTCGAGCCGCGCGCGCCCAAGGCGCCGGCGGCGAAGAAAGTGGCGGCCAAGAAAGCGGCCTAGCGTCGCGCCCGGCCAGGTGCCCGGGCTCGCCCCCCTTATCTGCAGTCGTGAGTTTGTGCATTTACCCGCACTCCGGCGTTGCAGATTTGCGCCGCCAGAAAGCCGAATGTCGCGTCCGACTCAAAATCGGCGAGAGGCCAGCGCAGCTCGACGCGGCCCGTCGGAGGAATCTGCAATGAAGTTATTTTGGGTGCGCGCGGGCTTGGCGGGCCTGCTCGCGCTGGCCGCGTCGGTGGCGCAAGCCGCCCTGGTGTTCGCGATCAACGAGGGTGTGACCTACCGGGTGCCGAACGACGAGATCCGCGCCAGGTACGCGATGATCGCTGCCGACCTGAGCAAGCTGCTGAAACAGCCCGTCAGCATCGAGCCGGTCGGCGCCTATCCGACCTTGCGCAAGGGTCTGGCGGAGAAGGCCTACGACATCGCGATGGTGCACCCGGCGCACCTGTCGATCGAGGCAATGAAGAAGTCGGGCTACAAGCTGGTGGCGGTGACCAAGGGCTACCAGGAGTACAGCGCCAACTTCCTGGTCAAGGCCGACGCGCCGCTCAAGTCGCTGGCCGATCTGAAAGGCACCAAGCTCGGCGCGCCCGACGAAGATTCGATCACCTCGTGGATGGTGCGTGCCACCCTGCGTGACGCGCTTGGCGGCCCCAACCAGGTGACCTTCCTGTACACACGCTATCAGGACGCGGTGCCCTTCTTCGTCGAAAACAACTTCACCCCGGCCGGCGCCACCGCGGCGGGCGGCGTCATCAAGGCTTGGCAGGCGGGTGGCGGCAAGGTGCTGGCCAAGTCGCGCCCGGTGCCGATCAAGCACATCATCGCCAGCCCCAACCTGACCCCGGACCAGGTGGACAAGCTGCGCGACTACCTGCTCGCGCTGGACACCACCGAAGAAGGCCGCAAGAAGCTGGAGCCCACCAAGTACAGCGGCTATGCGCGCTACGACGAAGCGGCGATGTTGGCGATCGGAGCCTGGCTGGGCTTGTAAGTGGCTTCAGGGGGGTGGCGTGCACAGCGCGCCCACCGCCCACCGGCTCAAGATCAGACGACGCGCGCGTGCGCCGCATGCCGCCGCGCCGCCAGATGGCGCAGCAGCATCGGCACTGCCAGCGCCATGCCCAGCAGAGTGGGCGCGATGCCCGGCGCGATCATCAGCAGCGCCGCCACCACGCAGATCGCCTGCTCGGCACGCGTCATCTCGACCAGGAAGAACTTCGACAGCGCCGCCGCCAGCAAGGTGATGCCCAGGATGCAGCCGACGAAGGTGACCACGAAGTCCTGCCCCGTGAAGCCCTTGGCCACGATCAGCAGCGACGGCGAGAACACGAACACGAAGGGCACCAGCGCCTTGGCCAGCCCGAGGCGGAAGGCCATGTTGCCGGTCTTGAACGGGTCGCTGCCGGCCATGCCCGCGGCCGCATAAGCGGCCAGCGCCACCGGCGGCGTGATGTCGGCCAGCACGCCGTAATAGAAGACGAAGAAGTGCGCCACCAGCGGCTCCACGCCCAGCAGCACCAAGGTCGGCGCGGCCACCGTGACCATGATGATGTAGTTGGCCGTGGTCGGGATGCCGCAGCCCAGCAGGATGCAGACGATGCCGGTCATCAGCAGAGCGACGAACAGCGTCAGCGACTTCGGATCCACGATCGACGCCGGCACCCACCCGCCCACACCACCGGCCACCGCCTGCGCCGCGCCGGTGATGATGGTGCTGAGCTTGAAGCCCACGCCGGTGAGCGTGACCACGCCGATCACGATGCCCACCGTGGCGGCAGCAGCGCCCACCGCGAGCGCGTACTTGGCGCCGGTGCTGAAGGCTTCGATCAGCGCCGGCGTGCCGATGCGGCCGGTGATCTTGAGCAGCTTCGTCAGCACCACCGTGGCGACCACCACGGCGAAGAACAGGCCGAGCTTGACCTCGCTGCTCTCGATGCCGCCGAACACCAGCACGCCCAGCGCCACGTGGAGGCCGGCGAGCAAGGCCCAGTTCTGCGCCGTGTTGCCGTGCGTGCGCGTGGTCAGGCCGACGATGGCGCAGGAGCTGATGGCGCTGAAGGCTGCGAGGTACGGCGTGCGGCCGGTCACCAGGATCGAGATCAGCAGCACCAGCGGAATCAGCGTCGGCCAGCGTTCGGCGAACGACTGGCGCAGCTTGGGCATTTCTTCTTC
>JANOQS010000204.1:0-1942 GCA_031414975.1 Methylibium sp.
CAATTCAAGTCGCTCGTCAGCGACGAAGGCGGGCGTGCTTTTGCGGTCACATCCTTCCCGGCAAGTGTGAATCCGTCCGCGGTCTTCTCAACGACCTCGATCGTGAAAGCACCCTCTGCAAAAGTGCCGTCGAAGACTTCATAGGTCCAGGCCTCCCCTGCGACCAAGTCCGGGCGGGCTGCCAACTCTTGCGCAGTTGCTGCGCCAAGGGCGAGGCCGATGCACACAGTGCAGGCCAGGGTTCGGGTGATGTGCATACAGCCTCCCGGTTCGGATTGGCTCGGGTCTGCGGCGTCACCACCGGTCGCTCCCGGGCATGCCACCCAACTCATTACATCAGGCCGGCGGCTGGAGTGCAACCGCCGGCATGAGGGGGCAGGAGCGTCGGTCTGCCATGGAGGCGATGGGCGCTCCTCGACTACGATTGACTGCCCTCGATGAAGCGTCCTGCGCCTTCCGACTCTTGACTCACTCCCGACTTTTCCCGGCGACAAGCCGGATACCCCCTGCGCAAATCGCAGGCGTGATGGACCAGGTGCCTTCGCCTTGAGGCACCTGCTCCTTCTCGGCGGTGGCCACGCCCACGTGCATGTGCTGAAGGCGCTGGCGCAGGAGCCGCTGCCAAGCGCGCAGGTCACGCTGGTGTCGCCCTACGCGCGCCAGGTCTATTCGGGCATGGTGCCGGGGCTGGTGGCCGGCCACTACATGGCGGACGACTGCGTGATCCCGCTGGCACCGCTGGCGGCTGCGGCCAAGGTGAAGTTCATCCAGAGTGCCGCCACGGCGCTCGACGCCAAGGCGCGCACGGTGAGCTTGAGCAACGGGCAGGCGCTGCATTACGACGCGCTGAGCCTGGACACCGGCCCGGTGATCGACCGCCAAAGCATCCCGGGTGCCGAAGAGCATGCGCTGTTCGTGCGTCCGATCGAAGACTTCATCGTGCAGTGGGACGAGCTGTTCGCGCTGACGCAGCAGCAGATCCTCAGCCTGGTTGTGGTCGGGGGCGGCGCGGCGGGGGTGGAGCTGGCGCTGGCGATGCAGTACCGCCTGGGCGAGCGTGCGCGCGTGAGCCTGGTGACGGGCGGGCCGCCGCCGCTGGCTTCGCACCCGGCGCGCGTGCAGGCGCGTGTGCTGCGAGCGCTGAAGCGCTTTGGCGTGACGGTGCTGGAAGATGCTTGCACGGCCATCTCGCACAACCACGTTCAGCTCGGCCGCGGCATGCGGCTCGAATGTGATGCGCCGGTGCTGGCGCTCGGCGCTGCGGCACCGCCGTGGCTGCAGGGCAGCGGGCTGGCATTGGATGAGAACGGTTTTGTGGCCATCGGCAACACGCTGCAAAGCACCTCGCATCCGGAGGTGTTTGCCGTCGGCGACGTGGCATCCAACGCTTCCCGGCCAACGCCCAAGAGCGGCGTCTACGCGGTGCGCGCCGGGCCGCCTTTGGCGCTGAACCTGCGCCGCTTCGTTGCGGCCGGCCAGTTGCAGGCGCACCGGCCACAGCGCCGTGCGCTCAGCCTGCTGGCCTGCGGCGAGCGGCGTGCCATCGCAAGCTGGGGGCCGTGGTCGGCCGAAGGGCGCTGGGTCTGGTGGTGGAAGGACCGCGTCGATCGGGCGTTTGTCGCTGGCTACCGGTGAAGCGGGCGTGCTTCAGTCATAGGGTCTGAAGTCGATCTCGATCACCGGCGGCACGCGCCCGTCGGTGTCGCGCGGCAGGACCTCGGTCTTGTCGATCGCGCGCAGCACCGCGTCGTCCCAGGCCTTCACGCCGCTGCTCTTGGTCAGGCGCTTCGAATTGATCGTGCCGTCGGGCGCGAGGCGCACTTCGACTGTGGCCATCGGGTTGCCGCTGACGCTGTCGCCGAACACGATGTTGGGCTGGATGCGCGCGCGGATGCGGCCTGCGTAACCGGCCGACGGGCCGGCGGTCCTGGCGGCGGTGCCG
>JANOQS010000205.1:0-4740 GCA_031414975.1 Methylibium sp.
ACGGCATCAGCCCCCCGCGGCTCGCCGCCGAGCAGCACCAGCAGGCGTTCCTGCTGCGTCAGCGCCGCCTGCAGTGCAAGTGCCTGATCCTTCGCGCTGCCGCCCTTGTTCTGGCGTGCGGCGAGCTCGATCAGCCTGGCCTGCTCTTGCGCCTGGGCCTCGCGTTTGAGCGCGCGCGCCTTCAGGTCGGTGACCAGCGGCTCCAGCTGCAGGCCCGAGCCGAGCGCGATCGAGGCCACCAGCCCGACACAGGCCAGCGGCGACCACCACGGCAGCCCGCGCGAGCGCGAGACCGTGATCGCTTCGAGCAGGTTGACCTGCGCAAACCCGGCGATGGCCTGCAGCTCGGCACTCATCGCAGCGCTCATGCCGCCACCCCCACCGGCGCCGGCCGCAGCGCGGCGCCGAACAAATGAAGGAAGTCGCCGTTGACCGGCGCGGTCGGCGCCGCCCGGCCGGCCGGCTCCAGCAGCGCGCCCAGGTCCAGCGGCAGCACGCGCAGGCCGGTGAGCTCGGCGCACTGGGTCAGCAACTGCGAATGTTGCGGGTGGCTCAGCACCAGGATCTGCGACGGCGCCATCGCCGCCGAGCGGCGCTCCAGGGTGTCGAGCATGCGCTGCAATTGCAGGCCCACGCGGTCGGCCAAGGCAGCGGTGTCTTCGGCGGGTTCGCCGGCTGCGCTGGTCACGCCGGCAGCGTCGAAACTGCGCGAGACCAGCACCTCGCTGGCGCGCGTCACGCTGAACACGATGCTGTCTTCGCGCAGGCTCAGCATCGCCACCGGCTGGCCTTTGGCCGGGTGCAGCGCAGCCAGGTTGCGCTGCGCGCAGTCGACCACCTCCACCGCTTCGAGTTGGATCTTGCGCTGGCTCAGCGGCGCGAGCCACAGCGCCAGCGCCGAGCGGCGCACCGCGAACACCGCCAGTTGCTGGCGCGCGGGCGGTTCGTCCAGGCCCAGGCGCAGCACGTCCAGCACGGCTTCTTCCGGCGGGTAGTCGAGCGCGCCTTGCAGTTGCCAGCGCGCGGCATCCACCAGTTCGGCATCGGGCACGCCGGGACGCGGCAGCATCGCCATCTGGCGCTGGCGGATGCCCAGCAAAAGGATGTTGCGGCCGCCGCCGAACCAGCCCTGGCGGGCCAGGCGGCTGATGCAGGTGTCGCGCTGCTCGGGCGTGCAGGGAATGAACTGGGCGTCTTGCACCTCGGGCGTGCCGGCGCCGGCGCCGGCGCTGGCGCGCAGCGCCAGCAGGCCGTCGTCGCGCCACTCGATGACGGTGACGTACTTGCCGCCGCGCGCGCCGGAGCGCCACTTGCGCAAGAACCCAAAGCCCATGATGAACCGCCCACTCGTCGCCACCGCAGCGCACGCCCAGACTGCCGGGGCTCGGGTTTGCAAGGGGCTTCTCGGGGACTTGAGCGGTTGCCGTGACGCAATCCCGCTTTCGCCCGGCCCATTGCAGGACGTGCTTGACCATTCTGTTGGCGAAGGGTCGGCAGAGGTCGGGCGAGAAGACGGTGGAAAGCGGCGCTGTTCGCGATCAGGGCGCGCCACGAGACCTCACCGCAGAGGCCCTGAGGGCGGCGCTCAGAACAACTCGCGCATCACCATGTAGTCCCGATGCTGGCGCCCCCACACCAAACGGGCCGCCGGGTTCTGGTCTTGCGTGGCGCCGCTGCCGCGCGCGCCCAGCAAGTGCGGCCAGGCACTGCTGGTGGGGCTGACGGGCACACCGGCCGCGCAGGCGTTGCCTTCCAGCGCGGCGCCGATGTTGAGCGTGACCATGGCCGCGCCTTGCAGGTTGCCGGCGGTTTTTGGCAGCACCAGTGTGCCGCGGCCCTGGCGCAGCGCCAGCGCCGCGCTGGCCGGCGCAGTGCACACGTCGGTGGCAAACGCGCCGCTGCCGGCGCTGAAGGCGACCGACGCCTGCAGCACCGTCAGGCAGGTGTTGTCTTCGCTCAGGCGCAGCCAGCCGCGGTCGCTGAACTTCTGCAGCTCGACGTTGGCGCGCACGCCGCGGCGCGCATCGCCGAAAGCGTTCTGCAGCTTCAGACGGGCGTAGTGGAAGTGGCTGCCCTGATTGAACGCGATGCCGGTGCCGCTGCCGATCACCAACGCCGTGGCCGAGGCGATCGCGCTGTTGCCGATCACTGCCGTCTCGGAACTGTCGCTCACCGCAATGCCCAAGGTGATCAGCGGGTTGAAGCTGGCCACCGGCGTGGCGGCGTCGCGCGTGAACAGGAATTGGTCGCCGCTCAGCGCCACGCTGGCGGTACCGCTGCCGGTGTCGGCCAGCACCATCGAGCCCCAGGACACCACGGGCGTCAGGCCTTGCGCGTTGGCCGCCGCCAGGCTGCGGGCGATGTGGGCGGTGCTGAGTTTCTGCAGGCTGCCGCCCCACAACGTGGTGGTGCCGCCCGCCGCGTTCTGCGCGGTCACCGTGAAGCTGGGCGCCGTGGCCCAGCCGAAGTTCTGGCCGACGAAGGTGAAGCCCTGCCCGGCCGCGGCGCAACTGCCTTGCTGGGTGGCGAACTGCGGGCTGGTGCCCACGGCGAGCAGGTAGCGGTCGGGCACGAACCGGCCGACACCGAGCACCGCGCTCTGAATGCGGCGCTGCAGCAGCGGCGTGTCGGCCGTGTCGATGTCGGCGAACGTGTCGTCGGTGAGTTGCACGTTGATCGCGCCGACCTCGCTGTAGCTCAAGGTGTCGGCCGCGATCAGGCCGCTGCTGGCGGCCAGCGCCGGGGCCGGGGCCGACAGCACACCCGGCGTGCAGCCGGCCGGCAGCACGCAGCCGGTGATGGCAAGGGCCGGCGCGCCGGTGTAGCCGGCGGTCACCGCACTCGCCGCGTCACGCGCCGCGGCGCGCAGCGAGAACGGCCGGCCGGCGTGGTGAACACGCCCGCCGCTGGCGGCCAGGTTGTCGAGCGCGCGGGTGGTGCCGGCGGTGGTGTCGTTGCTGTCGCTGACGCCGGTGATGACCAAGGTGGCGGGCCGCACCGCGAACGGGTCGGTCGCGCACGACGTGACGGTGCCGCCCGGCCCGGCATAGCTGATGCGCAATCGCCATTCGCGCCCGACCGCAGCCGGTGTCACCGAGGTGTTGCGCCGGCCCTGGTCGCCGCTGACGAAGCCGGAGCTCCCCGCGCTGCCGGAAGCGACCCAACTGGCGCGGCAGTTGCCGGCATCGAGCGCGCCGCTGTTGTCGCTGGCGTTCATCCACTCCAGAGTCACCGTGCCGGCAAACGCGGTCTGCAATGCGGTGCCGGTGTTGTCGATCGCGATCAGCGCGATGTCGCCGGCCACGCCGGCCACGCGCGTCTGGATCGGGCCGGTCAGCGCGCCAGCGGCGGTGCTGGTCTCGAAGGCATTGAAGCGACTCGGCGCCAAGGCGCTCATCGTGGTCGTGACGTGGTTCGGGCCGAACTCGCTGGTGTTGTTGGCGCTGTCGGTGGCCGTGCCGGTCAGCGCGCTGCCGACCGCGAACGTCACCGCCACCGGCACCGACACCGTGCCGCTGAAGCGGCCGTCGGCATCGGCCGTGAGCGTGCCGACGAAGGCGCTGCCCTCGCCGTAGCCGCTCGCATCGCCGTCGCTGGTGAACAGCTCGATGCGGGCACCGGCAAACAGCGCCTGGCCGGTGCCGATGCCCACAACGCCGGTCAAGGTCAACGCGCGTGTCCCGGGGTCGTAGCCGGCCGAGGTGATGACCGGGTGGTCCATGTCGTTGTTCGGCAGGCTGACGGATTGGGTGCCGTTGTTGGTGGTCACCTCGTCGCCGTTCAGGTCGATGCCGAGGCGCGAGTTGCCGTAGATGCTGTTGCCGAGCACGCGCGTGGTCTGCGCGCTGACGCGCACGCCGAAACCCAGGTTGCCGGAAATCAGGTTGCCCTCGCCGGCAGACGTGCCGCCGATCAGGTGGCCGCTGCCGCCGCGCACGTCGATGCCGCCGGCATACGGGTCGGCGCTGGCGAACCCATTCGGGATTGCAGCGGACCGCGCCGCGTTCAACCCGATGGTGTTGCCCTGCACGGTCTGGCCGATGCCGTTGACGAGCACACCGCCGCGCTGGTCGCCAGCGTTGCCCGAGATCACATTGCCCTCACCCGCCGCCGCACCACCGACGCGGTGCCCGGTGCCGGCCACCACGCTGACGCCCCAGCGCCCGTTGCCCAACGCCGCCGTGCCGGCCGCATTGGTGCCGATGTGGTTGCCGAGGATCGTGACCGTGCCGCCGTTGGCGCGCACCCCGCTGCCGCCGTTGCCCGACAGCACGTTGCGCTGTGCCGCGGTGGCGCCACCGATCACGATGCCGGTGCCACCGGCCACGTAGACGCCACCGGTGGCGGTGTTGGCAGCGCCGTTGGCGCGCGCGGTCGTGCCGTCCGGCTGCACGCCGACGTGGTTCGCTTCGATCAGCACGCTGTCGGCATTGATGCGGATGCCCGACTGCAGGAAGCCGCCCACCGCCAGCCCGCGCACGATGCTGCCGGCGGCGTTGACCGTCAGGCCGTCGGTGCTCGCACCGGCGGCTTCGCCGCGCAGGTCCACCAGCGGCGCGGCGGTCCAGCCCGGCTGCGTTTGCCCGTCGAGCGTGAGCGGCCCGGTGATGGCCGGCAGGGCCGAGGCCGGCGTGATGATGCAGCCGGCGCCGGGGCAGCTCGGCAGGTCGAACACCGCCAGGTCGGCGCCGGCCCAGGCATTGCTTTCCATGATCGCCGCGCGCAAGCTGCACTGGCCCG
>JANOQS010000206.1:0-10028 GCA_031414975.1 Methylibium sp.
CCGCGCGACCGGCCGAGCCGCCGGCGCGGCGCCGGGCGGCAGCCGCGCCGGCCCCGAGTGGAAGGTCGCGGTCGCGCGCCACCGCTGCGCAAGCGCCGTCGAACGACGACCGCGAACCCGAACAGAGCGCCACACACCAAGCGCCGCTGCCCGACGAGGTGACACGCATCCTCGCCGCGGTGCCCGACCTGTGGCGTGGCGGCAAGATCGAGCTCGGCACGGCCTCCGAACAACTGCGCGCTGGCAACCTGCTGGCCCGTTCGGCCACCTCATCGCGCCTGTTCAAGAAGTTCCCGGACCACTTTGTGCTGACGCCCGAACGCCAGCCGAACAAGGTGCAGTACGTCGGGCCACGCGTGGTGTGAGCACGCTCGCTGCCGCGTGCGCAGCGCTGGCGGGCGATGTGGCAGTGCCGATGCCGTGGCTGGCGCCGTACCAGCCGCTGGGCCGCAGGGTGGCGCTCGAGGTGATGGCAGGTGGCACGGTGGCGCAGGCCTTGAATCGCGTGTCTGACCCGGCGGCGCCCGCCGTGCGCTTCGTCGCCCAGCGCGAATTGCCCGACGGCGAAGCCTATGAAACCTTCATCGCCCGCACCGGCTGCGTGCCCACCCGCGACAACCCGCACGACCTGTTCAACGGCCTGGTGTGGCTGCGCTTCGGCAGCTTGAAGCGGCAGCTCAACGCTTTGCACGTGCAGCAGATCGGCGCCCAAGGCGTGGGCCGCATGGGTCGCACAGGCCAGATACGCGGCCCGTTGCGCGACGCGCTGACCCTGTTCGACGAAAACGCCGCCTTGCTGCAGGCTCCCGAGGAGTTGCTCGATGCGCTGCGCCGGCGCGACTGGCAGGCCTTGTTCGTCGAGCACCGTGCCGCTTGGCAGGGCGCCACGCTGACAGTGTTCGGCCACGCGCTGCTGGAAAAGCTGCTGCAACCACGCAAGGCGATCACGGCGCATGTTCGGCCGCTACCCGCGCTGCTGGCCGATGCCCCGGAGCCCGACCTGGTGTGCAGGCTGATCGGGCAGCCCCACCTGCCGCTGCCCGTGCTGGGCGTGCCGGGGTGGTGGGCCGCCAACGAGGATGGGAACTTCTACCGCGATGAAGCGGTCTTCCGCCCGCCGAAAAAACCAGCGGCCCGCGGCCTTGAATCAGCGCCTGCGCCCCTAACATTCAGCCCGCGGGACCTTCCCGCGGCTGGACTCCCTAGAGGAAAGACATGAAACGCATCTTCCTGTTCATCGTGACCAACCTGGCCGTGATGCTGGTGCTGGGCATTGCCGCCAACGTGCTGGGGTTGAACCGCTTTCTCAGCGCCAACGGCCTGAACCTGGGCCAGTTGCTGGGCTTCGCTGCGTTGATGGGCTTCGGTGGCGCGATCATCTCGCTGCTGATGAGCAAACCGATTGCCAAGTGGAGCACCGGCGCGCAGGTCATCAACGACTCGCGCGACCCCACGCATGCCTGGCTGGTCGAAACCGTTCGGCGCTTTGCCGACAAGGCCACCATCGGCATGCCCGAAGTCGCCATCTTCGAGGGTGCGCCCAACGCCTTTGCCACCGGAGCGTTCAAGAACTCGTCGCTGGTGGCAGTGTCCACCGGGCTGCTGCAGTCGATGACGCGCGAAGAAGTCGAGGCCGTGATCGGCCACGAGGTGGCCCACGTGGCCAATGGCGACATGGTGACGATGACCCTCATCCAGGGCGTGATGAACACCTTCGTCGTGTTCCTGTCGCGCGTCATCGGTTACGCGGTCGACAAGATCATCCTGCGCAACAACAGCGACCGGCCGGGCATCGGCTACATGGTCACCACGGTCGTGATGGACATGGTGCTCGGCGTTGTGGCCGCGATCATCGTGGCCTGGTTCTCGCGCCAGCGCGAGTTCCGTGCCGATGCGGGCGCCGTGCAGCTCGTGGGCCGCAAGCAGCCGATGATCAACGCGCTGGCCCGGCTGGGTGGGCTCGACCCGGGCGAGATGCCCAAGGCCTTGCAGTCCATGGGCATCAGCTCGCGGCCGAGCGGGCTGATGGCGCTGTTCTCGACGCATCCGCCGATGGAGGAGCGGATCGCTCGCCTGCAGCAGGGGCAGTGAGGCGCTTGACTCAGTTGCCGCGCAGCAGCAGGGCGGCGATGCCCCACATCACCAGCGCGATCGCCCCGTCCAGCACCCGCCACGCCAACGGCCGGGCAAACAGCGGCGCGAGCAGGCGCGCGCCATAGCCGAGCGCGAAGAACCACACCGCGCTGGCGCTGGCCGCACCAATGCCGAATGGCACGCGCGCATCCGGCGCCTGCTGCGCCGCCACGGCGCCGAGCAGCACCACGGTGTCGAGCCAGCAGTGCGGGTTCAGGTAGGTGAAGGCCAGGCAGGTGAGCAGCGCTGTGCGCAGGTCGGTGGCGGCATCGCCCTGCACCGACAGCGTGTGGCGCCCGAGCGCGCGCCGCGCCGCCAGCAGCCCGTAGACGGCCAGGAACAGCGCGCCGCCCCAGC
Organism: Methylibium sp.; assembly: GCA_031414975.1. Lineage (GTDB taxonomy): Bacteria > Pseudomonadota > Gammaproteobacteria > Burkholderiales > Burkholderiaceae_C > LGRD01. The sequence goes on from JANOQS010000206.1 coordinate 2,491, forward strand.
GCGCCACCGCCAACAGCGTGGGCTGGGCCTGCACCATCGCGCCGAAGCCAGTGACGCCGAGCGTGATCAGCAGCATGTCCGACAGCGCGCACACCAGCACCACCGGCAGCACGTGCGCACGCTTCAGGCCCTGGCGCAGCACGAAGGCGTTTTGTGCGCCGATGGCGATGATCAGCGCAGCCGAGGTGGCAAAGCCGCTGGCCAGGCTGGCGATGAGGGAACTGGGCATCGAAGGGTCCATCGGCGCCAGTCTGCCGTTTCGAGCTGATTCGATCCAGCTAAACTTTCTGCTCACCCGTTAGCCAGATTCATGCAGATCGACTCCCGCCAACTGGCCGCCTTTGCCGCGGTGCTGCGCGAAGGCAGCTTCGATGCCGCGGCGCGCGCGCTGCACCTCACGCCGTCGGCGGTGAGCCAGCGCATCAAGGCGCTCGAAGAACGGCTCGGGCGGGTGCTGATCCGCCGCGCTACCCCGTGCGTGGCCACCGAAGCCGGCGAATCGCTGCAGCGCCACGCCCAGCAATTGCAGTTGCTCGAAGCGCAGGCGCTGGCGCCGTTCGGGCTCGGGCACGGCGCGGCATTGCGCAGCGCCGCCCCGCGCGGCGCCGCGCTGCCACTGGCCGTGGCAGTGAACGCCGATTCGCTCGCCACCTGGTTCGTGCCCGCACTGGCCGCGCTGCGCGAGGCGCACAACGTGCAGTTCGACCTGCACGTCGAAGACCAGGACCACTCCAGCGCGTTGCTGCGCCAGGGCCGGGTGCTCGCCGCGGTGAGCGCGCAGGCGGCGCCGGTGCAGGGCTGCAAGGTGCGGCCGCTCGGGCGCATGCGCTATCTCGCGGTGGCGAGCCCGGCGTTCATGCGGCGCCACTTCGGCGGCGGCGTGAAGGAGGCGGCGCTCGCGCTCGCGCCGTGCAACGTGTTCAACCAGAAGGACCAGTTGCAGGCGCGCTTCATGCGCCGCCTGTCGAGCCGCAAGCTCGACCCGCCGTTGCACCGCGTGCCCGGCACGCACGGTTTCGTGCACGCCGCGGTGCAGGGCCTGGGCTGGGGCATGAACCCCGACGTGCTGGTGGCGCCGCTGCTGGCCAGCGGCGAACTGGTGGAGCTGGTGCCGGGCCGTTTTCTCGATGTGCCGCTCTACTGGCAGCACTGGAGCCTGGACGCACCGGTGCTGCAGGCCCTGACCGACTGCGTGTGCAGCGCGGCAAGGGCCATGCTTCATAGCGACTGAACCAACACTTGCTCCGCAGTAAGCTCCGGCCTCGGCGCGCTCCAGCGCCTGTCCCGAAGGGCCCCGGCGATGGCGAACACTCCGAACGACGACGACAGCACCGGCCCGCCCGCCGAGGGCATGAAGAAAGGCCTCACGAGCTACGGCGACGCCGGCTTCTCGCTGTTCCTGCGCAAGGCCTTCATCAAGGGCGCCGGCTACACCGACGCGGCTCTGGACCGGCCGGTGATCGGCATTGCCGACACCGGCAGCGACTACAACCCCTGCCACGGCAACGCGCCGCAACTGATCGAGGCCGCGAGGCGCGGCGTGATGCTGGCGGGCGGCTTGCCGATGGCCTTCCCGACGATCTCGGTGCACGAGAGTTTCGCCGCGCCGACCAGCATGTACCTGCGCAACCTGATGGCCATCGACACCGAGGAGATGATCCGCGCGCAGCCGATGGACGCGGTGGTGCTGATCGGCGGCTGCGACAAGACGGTGCCAGCGCAGCTGATGGGTGCGGCGTCGGCCAATATCCCGAGCATCGTGCTGATCACCGGCTCGATGCTGACCGGCAGCCACCGCGGCGAGCGCGTTGGCGCGTGCACCGATTGCCGGCGCTACTGGGGCCAATTCCGCGCCGGCGAGATCGATGCCGAGGAGGCCGCGGCGGTCAACAACCAGCTCGTCGCGAGCGTCGGCACCTGCTCGGTGATGGGCACGGCCAGCACCATGGCCTGCATCGCGGAAGCGCTGGGCATGACGGTGCCGGGGGGGGCGTCACCCCCGGCCGTCACGGCCGACCGCATCCGCATTGCCGAGCAGACCGGCGCGCAAGCGGTGCAGATGGCGCGCGAGCGGCTCACGCCCGACAAGCTCCTCACGCCCGCCGCGTTCGAGAACGCGCTGCGCGTGCTGCTGGCCATCGGCGGCTCGACCAACGGCATCGTTCACCTGGCGGCGATTGCCGGCCGCGTGGGGCTGGAGCTCGATCTGCACGCGCTCGACCGCATGGGTCGCGAAACGCCGGTGCTGCTGGACCTGAAGCCCTCGGGCCGGCACTACATGGAGGACTTCCACCACGCCGGTGGCATGGCCACCCTGCTGCGCGAACTGAAACCGCTGCTGAAGCTCGACGCGCTGACGGTGACCGGCCGCACGCTCGGTGAAGAACTCGAGCGCGCCGGCCCCGGCTTCCCGCAAGAAGTGGTGCGCAGCGCCACAGCGCCGATCTACCCGCAGGGGGGCATCGCGGTGCTGTGGGGCAACCTGGCGCCGAGCGGCGCGATCATCAAGCAGTCGGCCGCCGACCCGGCGCTGATGGAGCACGAAGGCCGCGCGGTGGTGTTCGAGAACCTCGAAGACCTGGCCGCGCGCATCGACAGCGACGCGCTCGACGTGACCGCGCAGGACGTGCTGGTGCTGAAGAACATCGGACCCAAAGGCGCGAGCATGCCCGAGGCCGGCTACATCCCGATCCCGCGCAAGCTCGCGCGTGCGGGGGTGAAGGACATGCTGCGCATCTCCGACGGCCGAATGAGCGGCACCGCCTTCGGCACGATCGTGCTGCACGTGACGCCCGAAGCGGCCATCGGCGGGCCGTTGGCGTTCGTGCGCACCGGCGACCGGATTGCGCTGAGCGTGAAGAACCGGTCGATCACGCTGCAAGTGACTGATGCCGAACTGGCGCAGCGGGCCCGCGAGCACCCGGTGACCGAACCCACCGCCGAGCGCGGCTACCGCAAGCTGTTCCTGCAGAGCGTGACGCAGGCCGACCAGGGTGTGGACTTCGACTTCCTGCGCGCCGCGCAGATCATCGGAAAGGTGCCGCGATGAGCATTGAATACGTCAGTGTCGAAGAGGCGATCGGGCGCAGTGGCCTGCGCATGATCGTGGTCGGCGGTGTGCCCAGCCCCTGGGGGCGAGGCGGCCAAGGGCCTGCTGCACATCAAGCGCATTCCGTGGGTGGCGGTGCGGCTGGCCTACGACAGCGAGCCGCTGAAGCAGTGGGCCGGCCAGCGCAGCGGCCCGATTGCCATCTACGAGAACGAACGCCCACGGGCCGGCTGGGCCGAGATCCTGCTGCTGGCCGAGCGCATGGCGCCCACGCCCGCGCTGCTGCCGGCCGACCCCGCGTAGCGCGCGCTGGTGTTCGGGCTGGCGCACGAGATCTGCGGCGAAGCCGGGCTGGGCTGGTCGCGCCGCTTGCAATTGGTGCAAGCCGGGTTGCAGGGGGCCGGCGGGTTAGCGCCCAAGGTGGCGGGCTACCTCGGTGGCAAGTACGGCCACAGTGCCGAGCTCGGTGCTGCCGCGTTGCCGGCGATCACGCGGCGGCTCGAAGAGTTGCCCGCCGGCGCACGCGCCATCGTGCTCGCGCAGCTGGACGACCCGCTCGACCGGCGCACGTTCGCAAGCGCCGCCGACGTGGATCTGCAATGGTTGAGCCGCAGCGACGAACTGCTCGCTGCAGTGCGCGCGCTGGCCCTGCCGCCCGGCGAGGGTTACGCGTGGTGCGCCGGTGAAGCCGCTGCAATGGCGAAGCTGCGCCGCATCCTCGTCGACGAGAAAGGCCACGACCGGCGCGCGATCCGCGCCGCGGCGTACTGGAAGCAGGGCGCCGTGGCGCACCACGAGAACCTCGAAGACTGACGATGCGCAAGCGGCCGTCGCGCCGCACAAGCGCGCGTTCGTCGTCGCCGGTTCAGCAGCGCCGCTGCGCGCGAGTGGCTGTAGCCGCTCTGGCCGATGATGAGCTGGTCGCCGGCCGCGTCAGGCCGTCGCGCGATCCAGCCCGAACGCCTTCACCTGCGCCGCCAGCCGCGCGTACTCCGCGTCGTCCAGCGCCAGCAGCGGGGCGCGCACGCGGCGCCAGCCGGGGTGGTCGGTCAGCAGCGCCATCATGCCCTTGAAGGCCGCGGTCATGCCGTAGCCGCCGAGGATCTTCAGGAACGCCAGCACCCGCTGCTGGTCGGCCGCGGCGCCGGGGCCACCGGCCTGGGCGACCAGGCGTTGCACCAGCCGCGGCAGCACGTTGGCCACACCGCTGACGGCGCCGACGGCGCCTTGGCCGGCCAGGGTCTGCAGGTCGGGCTCGTTGCCCACCCACACCTGCAGCGGCGGCATGAAGGCCTTGGCGTAGGCCAGCGACGCTTCGCGCTCGCAGCCACTGTCCTTGATGCCGATGATGGTCTGCGGGTAGAGCTTGAGCAGCGTGCGGATCACGCCCAGGCTCAGCGGCACGCCCGACACTTGGGGGATGTGATAGAGCACGACGCGCAACCGACCTTCTGGAACAAGCGCGGCCACGCCGTCGATGATGTGGCGGTAGGCGTTCACGATGCCCTGGTCGGGCACGCCCTTCAGGAAGAACGGCGGCAGCAGCAGGCAGCCTTGCACGCCCAGGCCGACGGCGTGCTTCGTCAGCGCCACCGCGTCGGGCAGCGCGGCGCAACTGGTGGAGGCCAGGATGCGATTGGCCGGCACGCCGTGCGCCACCAGCCCGTCGAGCGCCGCCATGCGCTCGGCGACCGTGAACGACGGGCCTTCGCCGGTGGTGCCGAACGGCGTGACGCCGGTGCAGCCCGCTTCCAGCAGCGCTTTCGAGTGCGCGGCGAAGGTCGGAATGTCGATGTTCAGTTGTTCGTCCAGCGGCGTCAGCAGCGCGGGCCAGATGCCGCTGTAGGGGACGGGGGTGGGTGCGGCTGTGGGCGCGGCGTTCGGCATGGTGGGTTCGGCTCGGTGGTGGAGGTTGGGTGCTTCAGGCTTCGGCGCCGTGGAGTTCGTCCAGGCGCTGATGGAAAGGCAGGTCGACGACGCGCGTGAATTCTGCGTAGCTCATCGCCGGCACATCGCGCGGCGTGCCGTGGGCGTGCAGGCTGGCCAGAGCGCGCTCCACCGCCAGCGCCGCGCTGAACAGCGCAGTCACCGCATACAGCACCGCGGCAAAACCCATGTCCTGCAGTTGCGAGGCGGTCAGCGCGGTGGTCTCGTTGCCGTCGACGATGGAGACGATCTTCGGCCCCGGCAACTGGCGTGCGACCACCTCGACTTCGGCAACCTTCTTGATGCCGTCGATGAACACCAGGTCCACGCCGGTGTCCTGGTAGCGCCTGGCGCGCGCCAGTGCTTCGGCCATGCCGACGGCAGGCAGCGCGTCGGTGCGGGCGATCACCAGCATGGGGTCGTTGCCGCGTGCGGCCAGCGCGCAGCGCAGCCGGCGTTCGTTCTCGGCCGCACCCATCAGGCGAATGCCGGCCATCTGGCCGCAGCGCTTGGGTGCCACCTGGTCTTCGAGGTGGATCGCGGCCACGCCGGCCTGCACGTACTCGCGCACCGTGCGTTCGATGTTCGACGGGCCGCCGTAACCGGTGTCGGCGTCGGCGATCACCGGGATGCCGACGGCGCGCACCATGTCGCGTGCGTGGGTGGTCATCTCGGTCTGCGTCAGCAGCCCGATGTCGGGCTGGCCCAGGCGCGCCGCGGTGGCGCCGAAGCCGGTCATGTAAATCGCCGGGAAGCCGGCGCGTTCGATCAGCCGGGCCGACAGGGCGTCGTAGGCGCCGGGGGCCGACACGATGGCGCCAGCGTCGAGCAGGGCCTTGAGTTGGTGTGCGGGGTGAATCGTCATGGGGTCAGCTCATCATCAGCCCGCCGTCGATGTTGATCGACTGGCCGGTCATGTAGTCCGCTGCGGGGGAGGCGAGAAAGGCGGCCAGGCCGGCCACGTCGTCGGGTGTCTGCGCCCGGCCCATCGGCACCGAGGCGACACGCTGTTGCCACGCCTGGCCTTGCGGCACGCCGAGCAGGCCGGTCCAGTCGCGGTCCATCCGGCGCCACATGTCGGTCTCGACCAGGCCGGGGCAGATCGCGTTGACGGTGATGTGCGGCGCCAGGCTGATGGCGGCCGACTGCGTCAGGCTGATCACTGCCGCCTTGCTGGCGCGGTACGGCGCGATCAGTGCGGCGATGGCACCGGCGCCGCTGCGCCCGGCGATCGAGGCCATCGTGATGATCTTGCCGCGCGGCCGGCCCGGCTGCAGCGGCTCCTGCGCCAGCATCTGGCGCGCCGCGGCCTGCAGGCTCAGGAACGTGCCTTTGAGGTTGACGCCCAGCATGCGGTCCCAGTCGTCGGCGTTCAACTCGAGCAAGGGCTTGAGTTGCATGATGCCGGCGTTGCAGACCATCACGTCGAGCCGACCAAAACGCTGCACCGCCTGCGCCACGAGGTGGGCGCAGGCGTACTCCTGGGTCACGTCGGCGGGCACCGCAAGCGCCTGCGCGGCGCCGATCTCGGCGGCCACGGCGGCGCAGCGCTCAACCTCGATGTCCGACACCACCACGGCCGCACCCTGGCGCGCGAACGCCAGCGCCAGCCCGCGGCCGATGCCCTGGCCAGCGCCGGTGATCGCGACCACCGGGCCCGCCAGTGAAGGTGCCTGCGCCATGCTCAGTTGCCGCCTCAGTTGCCGCGAATGCGCTTCAACTCGCCGAACACCAAGGTCGTCGCCTCTTCGCCGATCGCCTTGCCGTGGCGCTCGTAGACGACCTTGGCCTTCTCGCGGATGCGCGCCATCTCGGCCGGGCTGATCTCGTTGACCTGCATGCCCTTGGACTTGAGGTTGGCCACGCTCTGCGCTTCCTTCTCGCGGTTGACCTTGCGCTGTTCGGCGCGGCCGACGCCGGCGCACTCCTTCAGCACCGCGTGTTCGGCGGGTGCCAGCGTGTCCCAGATCTTCTTCGAGAACAGCACCAGGGTCGGGCTGTAGGCGTGCTTGGTCAAGGTGAGGTACTTCTGTACCTCGTAGAACTTCATGTTCTCGATGTTGTTGTACGGGTTCTCCTGGCCGTCGACGGTCTTGGTTTCCAGCGCCGAGTAGACCTCCGAGAACGCCATCGGCACCGCGTTGCTGCCCAGCGTCTTGAAGGTGTCGATGAAGATGGTGTTCTGCATCACGCGCATCTTCACGCCGTCGAAGTCTTCGACCTTGGTGATCGGGCGCTTGGAGTTGGTGGTGTGGCGGAAGCCGTTTTCCCACCACGCCAGGTTCACCACGCCGGCGGCGGGCATCTTGTCGGAGAACCAGTCGCCGGCCTTGCCGTCGAGCACCTGGTCGGCCTCCTTCTAGCTGTTGAACAGGAAGGGCAGGTCGAAGACACCGAGCTCGGGCACGATGCCCACCAGCGGCGCGGTCGAGGTCAGCACCATCTCGATCTGGCCGCTGCGTGTGCTTTGCGTGGCGGCAAGGTCGCTGCCGAGCGAGCCGTCCCAGTAGGGCGTGATCTTCAGCTTGCCGCCGCTCTTGGCCAACGTGCACTCGCCCATTTT
>JANOQS010000207.1:0-16352 GCA_031414975.1 Methylibium sp.
TTGCAGTGAGCGTACCTAAAGTCGCCGCCACCGACAAGCAAACCGGGTGCTGATCAACACCCACACCGGAGAACCGACCACCATGAGCCAACTCCACGTCAACGGCCGCGAGCACACGCTCGACGCCGACCCGGCCACCCCCATCCTCTGGGCCCTGCGCGACACGCTGGGCATGACCGGCACCAAGTTCGGTTGCGGCGCGGCGCTGTGCGGCGCCTGCACCGTGCACATGGACGGGCAGGCCATCCGCTCGTGCGTCACGCCGATCTCGGCGGCCGAGGGCAAGAAGATCGTCACCATCGAAGCGGCCACCGACGGCAAGGACCGCGTGGGCGCGGCCGTGCACGCCGCCTGGGTCAAGCACGACGTGGCGCAGTGCGGCTACTGCCAGAGCGGCCAGATCATGACTGCGACGGCCTTCCTCAAGTCGCTGCCCAAGGGCAAGAAGCTGAAGCCTGCCGAGATCGACACGGCCATGGCCGGCAACATCTGCCGCTGTGGCACCTACGCGCGCATCCGCGCCGCGGTGGCCGATGCCGCCAAGACACTTGCCTGAAGGAGCCACCATGTTGCCCAACTTCGACCGCAGCGAAATGCCGCGCGCCTTGCAGAACATGCTGGCCCGCGAACAGTCTGACCACACCGATCCCATCGACCCCAGCACCGCACTGCCGCGCCGCAGCTTCCTCAAGCTGGCCGGCGCTGGCGGCGCGGCTGGTTTTGCCTTGGGTGCCTTCCCGCTCCTGGCCACGGCACAGGATGCAGCCAAGGCGGCCGAAGGCCTGAAGCCGACGCAACAGCCCTCGGCCTTTGTGCAGATCGCGCCGAACGGCGAGGTCACGGTCACCATCAACCGGCTGGAGTTCGGGCAGGGGGTGCAGACGGGCCTGCCGATGATCCTGGCCGAAGAACTCGACGCCGACTGGCGCCTGGTGCGCAGCCGCAACGGCTCGGGCGACGCGGCCTACCTCGACCCGCTGTTCGGCATCCACCTCACCGGCGGTTCGAACTCGATCAAGAACAGCTTCACGCAGTACCGCGAACTCGGCGCGCGGGCCCGGGCGATGTTGCTGTCGGCGGCGGCGGCGCGCTGGAACGTCGACGTGAGCACGCTGTGCACGCAGGCCGGCATGGTGCTGGGCCCGGCGGGTCGCAAGGCGGGATACGGTGAACTGGCCGAGGCCGCGATGGCGCTGCCGGTGCCCGAGAAGGTGACGCTGAAGAACCCGAAGGACTTTCGCATCATCGGCAAACCCACCACGCGGCTGGACGCGCGCGCCAAGAGCAGCGGGCGGCAGGACTTCGGCATCGACATGCGCCTGCCCGGCCAGCTGACCGCCGTGGTGGCGCGTCCGCCGGTGTACGGCGCCAAGCTCACGTCGGTGGACGACAGCGCGGCACGCGCGATCAAGGGCGTGAAGGCCGTGCTGCGCATCCCGGGGGACCGCGGCGGCGAAGGCGTGGCCGTGGTGGCCAACGGTTACTGGCCCGCCAAGCAAGGGCGCGACGCGCTCAAGCTGCAGTGGGACACAAGCAGCGTCGAGAAGGTCGACAGCGAACGCCTGCTCGCGCAGTACCGCGCCTTGGCCGGCCAGCCCGGCCCGCGCCTGTTCGACGCCGACATGGCGCCGCTGGCCAGCGCGCCGCTCAAGCTGGACGCCGAGTTCGTGTTCCCCTACCTGGCGCATGCGCCGATGGAGCCGTTGAACTGCACCGTGCAGTTGCGCGACGGACGCGCCGAGCTGTGGGTTGGAACCCAATCCCCCGGCCTGGATGCCGCTGCCGCCGCAGGCGTGCTCGGCCTCAAGCCCGAACAGGTGACGATGCACGTGCAGATGGCCGGTGGCGGTTTCGGCCGGCGCATGGTCGGCACCAGCGACTACGTGGTCGAAGCCTGCGCGGTCGCCAAGGCCGCGCGCAGCGCCGGCCTGAACGTGCCGGTGCGCACGCTGTGGAGCCGAGAGGACGACATCAAGGGTGGCTACTACCGACCCATGCACCTGCACCGTGCGCGCATCGGCTTCGACGATCGTGGCAACGTGCTGGCCTGGGACCACGTGATCGTCGGGCAGTCCATCCTCACGGGTACGGTGTTCGAGCCGTTCCAGGTGAAGAACGGCATAGATGCCACCGCCACTGAGGGGATGCGCGAGCCGTACGCGGTGCCGATGCGCCTGACCGTGCACCACCCGAAAGTGAACGTGCCGGTGCTTTGGTGGCGCAGCGTGGGCTCCACCCACACCGCGTTCGTGATGGAGACGCTGCTCGACGACATCGCCCGCGCGACGAAACAAGACCCTGTCGCCTACAGCATGCGCCTGTTCGGCGACAAGCACCCGCGCCACCGCGCCGCGTTGCAGCTCGCCGTGGACAAGAGCGGCTACGGCAAGAAGCAGTTGCCCACCGGCCGCGCCTGGGGCGTGGCGGTGCACGAGTCGTTCAGCTCGGTGGTGGCCTACGTGGTGGAGGCTTCGGTCGAGAAGGGCCAGCCGGTGCTGCACCGCGTGACGGCCGGTGTGCATTGCAACCTGGCGGTGAACCCCAAGAGCGTGGAGGCTCAGGTGCAGGGTGCGGCGCTGATGGGCCTGTCGATGTGCCTGCCGGGCGCGGCCATCACGCTGAAGGACGGCCTCGTCGAGCAGAGCAACTTCGGCGACTTTGCGGTGCCGCGCATCACCGACATGCCGCAGTTCGCGGTGCACATCGTGCCCAGCGCGGAGCCGCCCACCGGCATGGGTGAACCGGGCTTGCCGCCGCTGGCGCCGGCCTTCGCCAACGCCATCGCGCGGCTGACCGGCAAGCCGCTGCGGGAGTTGCCGTTCAAGACGGCCTGAACGAGGCTTGCCCCATCCGCTTCAGGGCAGCGCCGCGCCCTTGGCCGCCGCGCGCCGCTTGCGGTATTCGGCAAACTGCGTGTCGGCCAGCACCCCGATCAGGATCACCGAGCCCATCACCGCAAAGTTCAAGGAGCTGGGAATGCCCAGCAGGTTGACGAGGTTCTGCAGCACCTGGAGCAGGATGGTGCCAAGCACCACGCCGACGATCGACCCTTCGCCGCCGCGCAGCGAGAAGCCGCCCAGCACCGATGCGGCGATGGCGTACAGCTCGTAGAAATTGCCGTGCGACGAGGGCGAGATCGAACGCGTGTACATCGCGAAGAAGATCGCCGAGATGGCGGTGAGCACGCCGCAGATCATGTACGCCGCCACGATCACCGCGTTGGTGTTGATGCCCGAATAACGCGCCGCCTCTTCGTTCTTGCCCACGGCATACAGGTGGCGCCCGAACACCGAGCGGTGCAGCACCACCCACATCACCGCGGCGATCAGCAGCATCGCGATCAGCGAGTGCGGCACGCCCCCGGTTCGGCCGGTGGTGAGCCATTCCAGTGTGGGGAAGCTCGCGCCGAAGGCAAAACCGGCCGTGCCGTCGGCGGTGTAGTAGCGCGCCACGCCGCGGTAGATCAGCAGCCCGCAGAGCGTGACGATGAAGGGTTGCAGCTTCAGCCGGGTGATGAGCAGGCTGTGCGCCAGGCCCATCACGGCACCGATCACGAGCATCAGCAGCAGCGCCAGCGGCCAGGCGACGTCGAAGTTCACCAGCAGGTCGACGAACAGCACACCGAGCAGCGCGATGATCGAACCGACCGAGAGTTCGATGCCGCCGGTGATGATCACGAAGGCCTGGCCGATCGCAAAGATGCCGAACAGGCCGATGAGGTTGGCGGTGTTCGCCAGGTTGATCGGCGAGACGAACAGCGGGTTGATGATCGCCACGACCGTGCCGACGATCAGGATCAGCACGAGCAGGCCAAGGTCTTTCTTCAGCATGGGTTTCTGTCTCAGTGGTTTCGGTCGCCGACGGCGAGGCGGAGGATCTTCTGTTCGCTGAAATCGGCGCGTTCGAGAAAGCCGCTGATCGCACCTTCGTGCATCACGGCGATCCGGTCGCTGACGCCGATCACTTCTTCCATGTCGCTGGAGATCATCAGGATTGCGACCCCGGCGTCGGCCAGGTCGCGCAGCATGCGGTAGATCTCGCTCTTGGCGCCCACGTCGACACCGCGTGTCGGCTCGTCGCAGATCAGCACGCGCGGGTTCTTGCTCAGCCACTTGGCGAGCACGACCTTCTGCTGGTTGCCGCCCGACAGCGCGCCCGCGTCGACCTGCACGTTCGGTGCGCGGATGCCGAGCCGCTGCTTCTGCGCTTCGGCGTTGTCGACCGCCCGGCGTTCCTGCACCATGCCGCCGGCGGAGTACTGCGGCAGGTTGGGCAGCAGGATGTTCTCGCAGATCGAATCGTCGAGCAGCAGGCCGCAGCGCTTGCGGTCTTCGGGCACCAGAAAGACGCCGTGCGCGATCGCATCACGCGGCGTGCGGAAGTTCACCGCCTCACCGTCGAGGATCAGCGTGCCGCCGAGCAGCCGGTCGATGCCGAACAGCGCGCGCGCGAGTTCGGTGCGGCCGGCGCCGATCAGGCCCGCCATGCCCAGGATCTCGCCGCGGCGCAGGCTCAGTGACACCGGGTGGGCGGGATAGGCTTCGGTGCGCGCATCGGCGATGTCCAGCATGGGAGCGCCCGGCGGCGCGGCCGGCGGCAGGTACAGGGCCTTCAGGTCGCGGCCGATCATCATGCGGATCATCGCGGCGTGCGAGATCTGATGTTTCGCCAGTTCGCCCACCACCGTGCCGTCGCGCAGCACGATCACCCGGTCGGCGCATTCGGTCAGCTCGTTGAGGCGGTGCGAGATGAAGATGATGCTGACGCCCTGCGCCTTCAGGCCGGCAATGACCTGCATCAGGCGGTCGGTTTCGGCCAGGGTGAGGCTGGACGTCGGCTCGTCCAGGATCAGCAGGCGCGAGTTCAGCGACAGCGCCTTGGCGATCTCGAGCAACTGGCGTTGCGCGATCGACAGCTCTGCCACCAGCGTGTCGGGCGCAAAGTCCACGCCCAGCGCGTCCAGGCAAGGGCGCGCCATGGCATGCAGCTTCTTGCGGTCGACCAGCTTCAGGAAACCGCCGTACAGCGGCTCGCGGCCGATGAAGGCGTTGGCCGCCGCGTCGAGGTTGTCGAACAGGTTGAGTTCCTGGTGCACGAAGGCGATGCGCGCGGCGATCGCCCCAGCCACGGTGAGCGCGTCGAAGCGCACCCCGTCGACATGAATCGCCCCCGACGACGGCGCTGCAACGCCGCCGAGGATCTTCATCAAGGTCGACTTGCCGGCACCGTTTTCGCCGACCAGGCCGATCACTTCGCCGGGGCGGACCTGCAGCGAGACCCGGTCGAGCGCGGTCACGCCCGGGTAGGTCTTGCTGATGCCGTCGAGGCGAAGAAAGGGCTCGGTCGCCTGCACGAAAGCGGGTGCCTGCGGCCGGCCTACTTGCCCAGTGTGGCCTTCAGGTTGGCCGAGAACTCGTCGACGTTGGCCTTGGTGATGATCTTGGTCGGCACGATCATGAGCTTGTCGGCCGGCAGCTTGACCTTGGACTTGTCTTCCAGGTAGGCCGCCATCAGCTTCATGCCCTGGTAGCCCCACTCGAACGGCTGCTGCACCACGGTGCCGGCGAAGCTGCCTTCCTTCACGGCGCCCAGGGTGATGGGGTCTTCGTCGAACGCGATCACGGTGATCTTGCCGACCTTGTTCGCGGCCTTCAGCGCTTCGTAGATCTTCGGCGGGTTGTACGAGTAGAAGCCGACCATGCAGTTGATCTCGGGCTTGGCCGCGAGCACGTCGTCGACGTTGCTGCGCGCCTTCGCGAAATCGACATCGTCGCCGCGCACATCGACCAGCTCGATGCCCTTGCCTGCGACGGCCTTGCGGAAACCGGCGATGCGCTCCTTGGCGTTGTCGGCGCCCAGGAAGCCGACGAAGCCCATGCACTTGCCGCCCTTGGGCAGCGCCTTCACCGCCACTTCACCGGCCTGCACGCCGGCCAGCGTGTTCGACGAACCCAGGTAGGCGATGCGGTTGCTGGCCGGTGCGTCGCTGTCGGTCGTGAACAGCGGAACCTGCTTGGCGATGCGGTTGAACGCATCGATACTCGTTTTGGGATCGACCGATGAAATCATGATCGCGCTGGTGCCGGCGGCCACCAAGTCGTCCATCAGCGCGTTCTGCAGCGCCGCCGTGCCCTGGGCCGGGTACTTGAACTGCAGCTCGTATTTCGGCAGCTCTTTCTGCGCTTTCTTGACGCCGGCTTCGGCGAGCTTCCAGAAATCGGACGCCGCGTTGACGACGAAGGCGAGCTTCTTTTTCTCCTGTGCCACGGCGTGCGTGGCGGTGAAACCGAACGCGACGGTGATGGCCAACGTCGACGCCAGGCGCAACGGTGAACGACCCAAGTTGATCATGCTTGTCTCCGATGAGGGTTGACCGGCGCTCGACAACCGAGGCGTCCGGCGGCCGCGCTTCGAGGCGCGTTGTCCGGCCGGTATGCTATGTCAGGCAAGGCGGGCCGCGCAATGCGGGCGCGCCCCTTGGCACGCCGCCCCAGTGCGTCATTCACCGCGCCATTCACTGCGCCAGAAAGCCGCCATCCACCGGCAAGGTGTGGCCGGTGATCAGGCGGGCCTGGTCCGACGCGAGGAAGACGATCGCGTCGGCCACGTCGGCCGGTTCGGCCAGGCGGCGCATCGGTGTCATGTCGAGCACGCGGTCCATCAGGTCGGCGTTGCTGAACAGGCCCTGGGTCAGGTCGGTGCGAACCCAGGTGGGCGCCACCGCGTTGACGCGGATGCCGCTGGGGGCCCATTCCACCGCCAGCGCGCGCGTCATGTTCACGAGCGCGCCCTTGGTCGACTGGTACGACACGTTGGGGTAGAGCCCGCCACCCGACAAGCCCATGATCGACGAGACGTTGACGATCGCACCGCGCCGGGCCGGGATCATCAGCCTTGCCGCGGCGCGGCAGCACAGGAACACGGCGGTCAGGTTCACGTCCACCACCGCCTGCCAGTCGGCCGTGCTCAGCTCCACGGTGGGGCGGCGCAGTGCAATGCCGGCGTTGTTGACCAGCACGTCGAGCCGGCCGTAACGCGCCATGGCCTTGGCGAAGGCGCTGTCCACGGCCTGCTCCTGCGTGATGTCCACGGCCTCCGCCAGATGGTCGATGCCACGCTGAGTGAGCGCCGCGCTTGCGCGTGCCAGCGCGGCTTGGTCGAGATCGAACAGCACGGGCGTCGCGCCGGTGTTCACCAGCGCCTGCACCGTGGCCCAGCCGATGCCCTTGGCCCCGCCGGTCACCACGGCGATGCGGGGCCGCGGGGTCGCGCCGGTGGGCTCGTGGAGTGTGTGGGTGGATGTCATGGTTCTGTGGGCCTTTCGGCGAATAGTGGGAGCTTGCGCCGACACGGCCTGCGCAGTTGCTGAGAGTCAAGTCCGAGAGTCAATGCAGCTCGCTTGCCCTTAACTTTCGCTTAACCGTCGTCTAACCGAGCCCTAATGTGCGGGCCCTATCTTCTGCGGTATGCGGAATCTTCCGCGACCATTTGAAGAGGGACACCTGATGAAGATCAAAGCACTGAGCGCCGCGATGCTGGCGGCCGGCCTGGTGGTGATGAGCACCGCCGGTGCGTTCGAGTTGTCCCAACTGTTCAAGCGCAATTCGCAGGTCGCCCCAGTGGCTGCCGCGACCGACACCCCCTCCACGCCGCCGGCCGTGAGCACGGCGCCTGCGCCGGTGCCAATGTTGAACGGCCAGGGCCTGGTGCCCAACTACCGCGCCATCGTCAAACAATCCGGCCCGGCGGTGGTGGGCGTCACGGTGCAAGGCATGCACAAGGCGTCGCTCGAAGAGCAGGGCTTGCCGCCCGGCGCCGAGAACGACCCGTTCTTCCAGTTCTTCCGCGGCATTCCCGGCCTGGGCCAGCGCGGGCGCGGTGCCAACCCGTCGGTGCCGTTCCGCGGCCAGGGCTCGGGCTTCATCATCAGTTCGGATGGGTTGATCCTGACCAACGCCCACGTGGTGCGCGAGGCCAAGGAAGTGACCGTCAAGCTCAGCGACCGGCGCGAGTTCGCCGCCAAGGTGCTGGGCACCGACCCGGTCACCGACGTGGCGGTGCTGCGCATCGACGCCAGGAACCTGCCGACCGTGCGCCTGGGCGACCCGAAACTGATCGAGGTGGGCGACCCGGTGCTGGCCATCGGCGCGCCGTACGGCCTGGAGCAGAGTGCCACGCAAGGCATCGTCAGCGCCAAGGGTCGTTCGCTGCCGGGCGATACCGTGGTGCCGTTCATCCAGACCGACGCGGCCGTGAACCCCGGCAACTCCGGCGGCCCGCTGTTCGACGGCAGCGGCGCGGTGGTGGGCATCAACGCGCAGATCTATTCGCAGTCGGGCGGCTTCCAGGGGCTGAGCTTTGCGATCCCCATCAACGTGGCGCTCAAGGTCAAGGACCAGATCGTCGCCACCGGCAAGGCCAGCCACGCGCGCCTGGGCGTGACGGTGCAGGACCTGAACACCGCGCTGGCGCAATCGTTCGGGCTCGACCGGCCCGACGGTGCGCTGGTGGCCAATGTGGCGCCCAACAGTGCGGCAGCGGCGGCCGGGCTCAAGTCGGGTGACGTGATCGTGTCGGTCAACGGCGAGGCCATCACCCGCTCGGGCAACCTGTCGAGCCTGATCGGCATGGCTGCGCCGGGCGAGAAGGTCAAGCTGAAGGTCTGGCGCGACAAGGCTTCGCGCGACATCGAGGCCCGCCTCGGCGGCACCGACGAATCCACCGCGCAAGCGGCCGACGCCGACGGCGCAGCACAAGGCGGCCAGCTCGGCCTGGCCCTGCGCGCGCTGACGCGTGAGGAGCGCCGCGAAGCGCAGATCGAGCAAGGCATGGTGGTCGAGAACGTGAGCGGCGCCGCGGCGCGTGCCGGCATCGAAGCGGGCGACGTGCTGCTGGCCATCAACGGCAAGCCGGTGCAGTCGATCGAGCAGGTCAAGGGCGTGCTGCAAGGCAAGCCCAAGAGTGTGGCGCTGCTGGTGCAACGCGATGGCGAGAAGATCTTCGTGCCGGTGAACCTGGGCTGAGCCTGGCGCGCTGTCGCTGTCGCTGTCGCTCATGCGACGGCCCCGGGCGCTGGCCACGCCTATGATGAAACCGCGGCGGGTGGCGACACCCGCCGCAGCGTTCTCAGGGCGGGGCGGAATTCCCCACCGGCGGTGATGGCGGGTCGGCCGAAGGGCTTCCGCACAAGCCCGCGAGCGCCCGGCGTCCCTTGCGGACGGCGGGGTCAGCAGATTCGGTGCCAATCCGAAGCCGACGGTCACAGTCCGGATGAAAGAGAGCGCGTGCTGCACGCTCCCCATCGCGAAAGCGGTGCGGGGGCGTTCGGCCGTGCGCCCTGATTCTGGCAACACCTGACCGAAGGACTTCCATGAATCAGCCCGACTCCCCAACCCCGGCCCGGCGCTTCGCGTTCATCCACGCGCGATGGCATGCACACATCGTCGAGCGCGCCCGTGATGCCTTCCTGGCCGAGATGGCCCGGCATCATGTCCCGCGCGAAGCGGTCGACGTGTTCGACGTGCCCGGCGCTTTCGAGTTGCCGCTCCATGCGCGCAAGCTGGCAGACACGCGGCGCTACGACGCGATCGTTGCCTGCGGCTTGGTGGTCGATGGTGGCATCTACCGGCACGAATTCGTCGCCGACGCCGTCATCGCCGGCCTGATGCGCGTGCAGCTCGACACGCAGGTGCCGGTGCTGTCTGCGGTGCTCACGCCGAAGGACTTTCACGATCACGACGAGCACCGGCACTTCTTTGCCGAGCACTTCGTGATCAAGGGCACTGAAGCGGCGCAGGCCTGCCTGAGCACCGTCGAGAGCCTGCGCAGGCTCGCGGCCTGACGCCGCGGGGGTGCAGATCAGAGGCTGGTGCGCAACTTCCAGATCTCGGGGAACAGCACCACGTCGAGCATCTTGCGCAGGTAGCCCACGCCCGACGTTCCACCCGTGCCGCGCTTGAAGCCGATCACACGCTCGACCGTGGTCACATGGCGGAAGCGCCACAGCCGGAACGCGTCTTCCAGGTCGGTCAGTTCTTCGCCGAGCTGGTACAGGTCCCAATATTTCTCGGGGTTGCGATACACCTGCAGCCAGGCCTGCTCGACCTCGTCGCTGCTCTCGTAGGCCAGCGTCCAGTCGCGTTCGGTGTGGCTGGCCGGCACCGCCAGGCCGCGGCGTGCCAGCAGGCGCAGCGATTCGTCGTACAGCGACGGTTCACGCCACGTGCCTTCCACCAAGGCCAGGATGTCGGGCCGGTGCGCGTGGGGCTTGAGCATCGCGGCGTTCTTGTTGCCGAGCATGAACTCGATGCGCCGGTACTGCCAGCTCTGGAAGCCGCTGCTGTTGGACAGGTAGGGGCGGAGGGCCGAATACTCGGGCGGCGTCATCGTGGCCAGCACGTCCCACGCGTGCACCAGCTGCTCCATGATCTTGCTGACGCGCGCGAGCATCTTGAAGGCGCTGCCGAGCTGGTCTTGCGTCACGCACTTCACGGCGGCAGACAGTTCGTGCAGCAGCAGCTTCATCCACAGCTCGCTGGTCTGGTGCTGCACGATGAACAGCATCTCGTTGTGCTCGGGCGAGAGCGGGTGCTGCGCGCCGAGCACCTGCTCCAGGTGCAGGTAGTCGCCGTAGCTCATGTCCTTGCTGAAGTCGAGCTGGGCGCCTTCTTCAGTGACGATCTTTTCGGTGCTGCTCATGTCAGGTCACCGCGGCGCGCTGGTTGAAGCGCGCTTCGCGCCATTCGCCGGTCTGCAGCACCTGGGTCAGGTGCACCATGGCATCCCACACATCCACATAGCGCGTGTACAGCGGCGTGAAGCCGAAGCGCAGGATGTCGGGCGCGCGAAAGTCGCCGATCACGCCGCGTGCGATCAGCGCCTGCATGACGGCGTAGCCGCCGGTGCCGCGCGAGAAGCTGACCTGGCTGCCGCGCTGGGCCGGGTCGCGTGGCGTGAAGAGCGTGAGTCCCTGGCCGATGCAGTACTCCTCGACCAGCTCGATGAACAGCCTTGTCAATGCGATCGACTTGCCGCGCAGCGCTTCCATGCCGCCATAAGCCTCGGCGGCGTGGAACACATCGAGCCCACATTCGAGCGCAGACATCGACAACACCGGCGGCGTGCCGCAGACGAAACGCTGGATGCCCTTGGCGGGGTGGTAGTCGGTCTTGAACTCGAACGGTGCCGCATGGCCGAGCCAGCCCGACAGCGGCTGGCGCATGTGCTGGCTGTCCATGTATTCGGTGTGCCAGGGGTGGGCCCACACGAAGGCCGGCGCGCCCGGGCCGCCGTTCAGGTACTTGTAGCCGCAGCCGACCGCGAAGTCGGCCGCTTCTTCGGGCGGGCCGTCGCCCTTGAGGTTGACAGGCACGGCGCCGGCCGAATGCGCCAGGTCCCACACCACCAGCGCACCGGCGGCGTGCGCGGCGCGTGTGAGCGCCGGCATGTCGTGCATGCGGCCGGTGCGGTAGTTCACGTGCGTGAGCATCAGCACCGCGAGCTTCTCGTTCAGGTGGGCTTCGATCTCGTCGGCGTTGACGAGTTTGAGCTCCATGCCGTTTTCGCGCGCCAGGCTGTCGGCGATGTACAGGTCGGTCGGGAAGTTGCTGCGCTCAGACAGGATGACGGTGCGGTGCCCTTCGTCGGCCTTGACCAGCGTGATGGCGGCACTGAGCACCTTGTAGAGGTTGACCGAGGTCGAGTCGCCGACCATCACCTCGCCGGCTTCGGCGCCGATCAGCCGGGCGATCTTGTCGCCGAGGCGGCGCGCCAGGTCGATCCAGCCGGCGCTGTTCCAGCTGCGGATCAGGCCGGTGCCCCACTCCTGCTGCACCACCTGCTGGATGCGCGCGGGGGCGGCCTTGGGCATCACGCCGAGCGAATTGCCGTCGAGGTAGATCACGCCCTCGGGCAAGGTGAACTGCTCGCGCAGTGGGGCGAGTTTGTCGTGTGTGTCGAGGGCCAGGCAGTCTTTTCGAGTGGTCATCTGAGTGCTTTCAAGAAAGAGCTCTCAACACGGCGCGTACCGGCGAAGCGTCGGCCGTCATCAGTTTCAGGGGCAGGGCAATCAATTCATAGTCGCCGGCGGGCACGTCGTCCAGCACCAGGTTCTCGAGCACGCGCAGGCCGTGCCGCAGCAGGCCGTGGTGGCTGTGCAGGTCCTTGCTCGTCGCCGGGTCGACAGATTGGCTGTCGATGCCGACGAGCAAGACGCCCAGGCTCGCGAGCAGGTCGATGGATTCCGGTGCGTAGGCCGAGAACTCGCTTGACCAGCTTGTCGGCGCTGTGTCGCAGGTGCGCACCAGCACACGCGGCGGCAGGTTTTCGAGCGCGTGTTCCAGATGGCGCGGTTCGATGAGCGGCCCGCAACCGATGGCGTGAATCACGCGGCACGGCCCCAGGTAGGGCAGCAGGTCGAGCTGGCCGATCGTCGCGGCGCCATCGCCATAGTGCAGCGGCGCGTCGGCATGTGCGCCGGTGTGCGGCGACAAGGTGATCGCGCTGATGTTGACCGGGCAGCCCGGGCCAATGGTCGCCGTCCAGCGCTGCGAATAGGTCGTGTCACCCGGAAACAGCGGGCTGTCGGGCGAGATCGGCGGCGAGATGTCCCAGAGGCGTTTCATGGAGGCGAGAAGGTAGCACCGCGTTTCGACGCATGGTGTCGGTTTTTTCGCACACCGCCGAAGGATTGCCCCTCGGGTTCTGCTCAGCTCGATGGAATCAACCGATGCGACCGAGCAGCAGATACTCCATCAACGCCTTCTGCGCATGCAGCCGGTTCTCGGCCTCGTCCCACACCACCGACTGCGGGCCGTCGATCACGTCGGCGGCCACTTCTTCGCCGCGGTGCGCGGGCAGGCAGTGCATGAACAGCGCGTCGGGCTGGGCGGCGGCCATCATCGTGCTGTCCACGCACCAGTCGTTGAACGCGACCTTGCGCTCGGCGTTCTCGGCTTCGTAGCCCATGCTGGTCCACACGTCGGTGGTCACCAGGTGCGCGCCGCGGCAGGCGTCGAGCGGGTGCTTGAAGACCTTCACGCAGTTCGTGTTGCTGACGCCCGCGACGAGCGGATCGATCTCGTAGCCGGTGGGCGTGCTCACGTGCAAGGTGAAGCCCAGGATGTCGGCCGCCTGCAGCCAGGTGTTGGCCATGTTGTTGCCGTCACCGACCCAGGCGACGACCTTGCCGGTGATGCTGCCGCGGTGCTCGATGTAGGTAAAGATGTCGGCCAGGATCTGGCACGGGTGGTACTCGTTTGTCAGCCCGTTGATCACCGGCACGCGCGAGCTGGCGGCAAAACCTTCGAGCTTGCTCTGCTCGTAGGTTCGGATCATCACGATGTCGACCATGCGGCTGATGACCTTGGCGGTGTCTTCCACCGGCTCGGCGCGGCCGAGGTGGCTGTCGCCGGTGGTCAGGTGCACCACCGAACCGCCCATCTGGTACATGCCCGCCTCGAAGCTCACGCGGGTACGGGTCGAGGCCTTCTCGAAGATCATCGCCAGGGTGCGGTCCACCAACGGCGTGTACTTCTCGTAGTTCTTGAAGCGCTTCTTGATGATCCCCATGCGCTCGAACAGGTAGGCGTATTCCTCGGCGCGGAAGTCCTTGAACTGCAGGTAGTGCTTGATGAGGCTCATGCCGGGTTTCATGGCCGGGGTTCGGCGAGGAAGGTCTTGATCAGCGGGCACAGGATGGCCACGATCTGCTGCGCTTCGTCCAGGCTCAGGATCAGCGGCGGCACGAGGCGCACCACGCGGTCGGCCGTCACGCTGAGCATCAGGCCGGCTTCCGCGGCGCGGTTGAGGATGTCGCCGCACGGGCGGTCGAGTTCGATGCCCAGCATCAGCCCTTGGCCGCGCACTTCCACGAAGCCGTCCATGCCCTTCAACTCGCGCTCGATGCCGGCCTTCAGCGCGGCGCCCACCGTGGCCGCGTTGGCCAGCAGGCCTTCTTCTTCCATGATGCGCAGCGTCTCGACGCCGGCTCGCATGGCCAGCGGGTTGCCGCCGAAGGTGGTGCCGTGGTTGCCAGGGCCGAACACCTTGGCCGCCTTCGGCCCGCACACCACCGCGCCGATCGGCACACCCGAGCCCAGGCCCTTGGCCAGCGGCATCACGTCGGGTTTGATCCCGGCCCACTGGTGCGCAAACCACTTGCCGGTGCGGCCCATGCCGCATTGCACCTCGTCGAGCATCAGCAGCCAGCCGTTTTGATCGCAGATGCGGCGCACGGCTTGGAGGTAGCTCACGCTGGCCGGGTTGATGCCGCCTTCGCCCTGGATCACTTCCAGGAACACCGCGACGACGTTCTTGTTCGTGCGCGCGACGTTCTCGATGAAGGCCACGTCGTTCAGCGGCACACGCACGAACCCTTCGACCAGCGGGCCGAATCCTGCTTGCACCTTCGGGTTGCCGGTGGCCGACAAGGTGGCGATCGAGCGGCCGTGGAAGGCCTTTTCGTAAACGATGATTTCGGGGCGATCAATGCCCTTGTCATGCCCGAACTTGCGCGCGATCTTCAGCGCCGCCTCGTTGGCCTCCAGCCCCGTGCTGCAGAAGAACACGTTGTCCAGTTCCGACAATTCGCACAGCTTGGCGGCGAGCTGCTCCTGCAACGGCACCAGGTAGTAGTTGGAGCTGTGGATCATCCGGCCGATCTGCTCCTGCAGCGCAGGCACCAGTTTGGGGTGCGCATGCCCCAGCGTGTTCACCGCAATGCCGCCCAGGCCGTCGAGGTACTTCTTGCCCTCGGTGTCCCAGACCCAGCAGCCTCGGCCGTGCGACAGGGCGATGGGCAGGCGCCCGTAGGTCGTCATCACGTGCGGTTCGCGCGAGGCGGCAGTCACGGCAGGCGTTGCGGGAGCAGCGGGAAGCTTGTCGGGGGCATTCATGGGGCACTCACCTCATAGAAGCCGCATCGCGTGCCGATTTGTCACGTTCCGCGGGAAATCAATTCTACGGGGCACCCAGCAACGGCCGATGAAGCCGGAATGAATGCACTCCCTCTCGCGTCAAGCGGTGCTGCGCCGCAGCAAATTGGCGACACAATCCGGCGGCCGGCCCGGCGCTTGCTGTGGACTGAGCGGCCACCCTGGCCCAAGCCCGCCCCTTTACCGAACCCCATGCCTGTGCCCAAGCCTCGCGAGATCGTCATCAAGGGTGTCACCCTCGAAGGCGGCACGTTTCGTCCGAGCGACTGGTCCGAGCGGCTGGCCGGCGCGATGGCGTGTTTCCGCCCCGAGGGCGCGGCGGGCGGTATCGCCGCGTTCATCGGCTATTCACCGTACTGCGTGCCGCGCACGATCGACGGCGTGAAATGCGTGATCGTCAGCGAGGCGCTGCGTGATGTGGAACTGATGGCCTGGGACTTCGTGACCAACTTTGCGCGTGACAACCGGCTTCAGGTGGTCGACCTGCCCGCCACGGACTCACCGCACCCCTGAGACAGCGCCAGAGAGCAGCGCCAGAAATGCAAAAGGGCTCGCAGTGCGAGCCCTTTGTCTTTCGTCCCGGAACCGTCAGGCGGCGGTAGCCAGCGCCTTGATCTTGGCCGACAGGCGGCTCTTGTGGCGGGCGGCCTTGTTCTTGTGGAACAGGCCCTTGTCGGCCACCGAGTCGATCACGGCCTGGGCCGACTTGTACAGATCGGCCGCCTTGGCCTTGTCGCCGGTGATCACCGCCTTCTGCACGTTCTTGACGACGGTGCGGAACTTGGAGCGCAGCGCGGTGTTGGCGGCGTTGAGCTTCACGTCCTGCCGCACGCGCTTCAGGCCCGAGGCGATGCGGACGGTCTTCTTCTTGGCTTTGGAGGTGGTGGCCATGCTGTAGCTGGTGTTGGGGTGAAACGAAGCCCGCGAGTATAGCATCGGGTTCGCAGCGGCCGGCAAGCCGGGCGTGGAGGGCGCTTCCGCCGGTCGATGGCTCCCTATAATCCGGCCGACTCCCCCACGACCCGACGCGCGCGCGAGCTGCCTCTCGCCGCCTCTTGAGGTTCTCTCCGTCATGAACCTGCTGCGCGCCGCCTCCATCGTTTCACTGCTCACGCTCGCCTCGCGCGTGACCGGCCTGGCGCGCGAGGTGATGGTCGCCTCGATGTTCGGCGCCGGGGCGCTGACCGACGCGTTCAACGTCGCCTTCCGCATTCCCAACCTGTTGCGCCGGCTGTTCGGCGAGGGCGCTTTCTCGCAGGCTTTCGTGCCGATCCTGGCCGCCACCCGCACGCGCGACGGTGACGAGGCCACGCACGCGCTGATCGATTCGGTGGCCACCGTGCTGTTCTGGGCGTTGCTGGCGACCTGCGCGCTCGGCGTGGTGGCCGCGCCGCTGATCGTGTGGCTGATGGCCGCCGG
>JANOQS010000208.1:0-10247 GCA_031414975.1 Methylibium sp.
CGAGGTGCTGCGTGCCGCGCTCGGCCCGCAGGCGCACAAGGTCACCACGCGTAACGTGCCCGACTGGCTGGTGCGCGTGGCCGGGGTCTTCAACCCGGTGGCCCGCGCGGTGGTCGGCGAACTGGGTTCGGTGCGCCACCAGGTCGCTTCGCACGCCAAGGCGGTGCTCGGCTGGGCCACGCGGCCGGAGGAGCAAAGCATCGTGGACACGGCACGCTGCCTGATCGAGCTCGGGATCGTCAAGCCTTGAGGCGGCATCGAGCTCGGGATCGTCAAGGCCTTGGCCGGCCCCTGGCCGACTTCAGCGCGGCCGCGTGCCCAATACCGCGCGCACGTGGTCCAGCAGCCCCTCGCAGCCGTCCTCGACCAGATCGAGCACCTGCTCGAAGCCGTCCGCGCCGCCGTAGTAAGGGTCGGGCACGATGCGGCTGCGGTGCGCGCGGCAGAACTCGGTGAAGCGGCGCAGCTTGTGGCGCTGTTCGGGTGGGCAGCGCGCTTCGGTGGCGCTCAGGTTGGCGTCGTCCATCACCAGCAGCAGGTGGGCCTGCTCGAAGTCGGCCGCGGCCAGGTGGCGCGCGCGAATGTCGGACAGGTCGTAGCCGCGCGTGCGGGCGTGGGTCTGGCTGCGGCCATCGGGTGGCTCGCCGACGTGGTAGCTGTGTGTGCCAGCCGAGTCGACCCGCACGTCGGCTTCGAGACCGGCCTCGCGCACGCGCTGGCGGAACACGCCGTGCGCGGTCGGGCTGCGGCAGATGTTGCCGGTGCAAACGAAATCCACGTGGAACATGACTACCTCTCGTTCGACGAGTACGTCGAACGATCCCCCGAGGGGATCGCGGGCCGGCTTGGGAGCGGCCCGGCGCTCGGCCCGCCTCCACGTGACAAGGCATGCCTCATGGGCGGCGGACGGGATTGCGCCCGAACACCGCGCCCCCGGCAAAGCGCGCGCGCGGGCCCAGCCGTTCTTCGATGCGCAGCGCCTCGTTCCACTTGGCCATGCGTTCGCCGCGCGCAAACGAGCCCACCTTGAGCTGCCCGGTGCCCCAGCCGATGGCCAGGTGCACGATGGTGGTGTCTTCGGTTTCGCCCGAGCGTGCCGACACGATGCCGGCGTAACCGAGCGACTGCGCGGCCTGCCAGGCCTGCAGGGTCTCGGTCAGGGTGCCACGCTGGTTGGGCTTGAGCAGCACGGTGTTGGCCGCGCCGCGCGCGGCGGCCTCGTGCACCAGCGGCGCGTGCGAGACCAGAAAATCGTCGCCGACGATCTGCAGCCGGTGCCCGGCGGCCTGCGTGAAGCGGATGAAACCAGCGCCGTCGTCTTCGGCCAGCGGGTCTTCGATCGACGCGATCGGGTATTTGTCGATCCAGCGCAGCAGCAGTTCCACCAGCCCGTCCGAGTCGAGCTCGCGCGCCTCCAGCCCCAAGGTGTAGCGGCCGGCGCGGCCGAACTCCGAGGCCGCCACGTCGAGCGCGATGGCCACCTGTTCGCCGGGCACGAAGCCGGCTTTCTCGATCGCGTTGACCAGTGTCTCCAGGGCCTGCTCGTTGGTGCTGAAGTGGGGCCACCAGCCGCCTTCGTCAGCCACGCCGAAGTGGGAGCCGCGCTGCTGCATCAGCAGCCCGGCATGGCGGTAGACCTCGGCGGTCCATTCCAGCGCCTGCGCAAAGTTGTGCGCGCCGGGACACACGACCATGAAGTCCTGGATGTCCACGCGCCGGCCGGCATGCGCACCGCCGCCGAAGATCTGGATCTGCGGCATCGGCAGCAAGCTCGCGTCGGGTCCACCGAGGTGTTGGTACAACGGCACGCGGTGCGACGCCGCCATGGCGTGGGCCGCGGCCATCGACACCGCCAAGGTCGCGTTCGCGCCCAGGCGCGTCTTGGCCGGTGTGCCGTCGAGTGCGATCAGGCGCTGGTCCAGCGCAGCCTGGTCATCGGCCGAGGTGCCCAGCAAGGCGCGCGCGATTTCGCCATTCACGTGCGCCACCGCCTGCAGCACGTCCAGCCCGCCGAACGGTGCCGTGCCGTCGCGCAGCTCGAGCGCCTCGCGCGTGCCCTTGGACGCGCCGGCGGGCACGATGGCCTGGCCGACGGAGCCATCTTCCAGGCCCAGTTCGGCCTCGATGGTCGGACGGCCGCGGCTGTCCCACACGCGCCGGGCGTGCAGGCTGCGGATCAGGGCGGCGTTCATCGTTTCAGCTCCTCGTGCCACGCGTGCGCGACCGCACTCAGGTGATCGACCGGGCGCAGCAGCAGCGTGCGCGCGACCCGCCGCACCCGATTGCGCTGCGCATCGTCGCGGACGTACTCGACCGGCGACTTGCCGTCCACCCGCGCCAGCAGCAGGCCCGGCAACAGCGCGGCGGCACGCTGCTCCAGCGCGGCGCGCGGCTCCCAGTCCACCCCGTTCAGGTAGGCCTCAGAGAGTGCATCGAACGCAGCGGCAAAGGCCGGTGCGGCCGGCGGGTTCCACAAGCACTTGAGCAGCAGGTGGTTCAGGCAGAACGCGAGGTCGAAGGCCGGGTCGCCCCACCAGGCGCATTCGGCGTCCAGCAGCACCGGGCCGTGCGGGCCGATCAGGATGTTCTTCGGGCTCACGTCGCCGTGCACCAGCGCGACCGCGTGTGCCTGCGTCGTGCTCACCAGCTGTCGCAGTGCCGGCGCCAGCTCGGCGTGGCGCTCGGCGCTGGCGAGCAGATAGGGCTGCAGGCGGATGTCGAAAAAGATCGCATCGGCGTCGAACTCGGCAGCCAGTTCGGGCCGCGCCGCCGAGTACGCATGGATGCACGCGAGCACGCTGCCGACCGCGCGCGCGGTGGCCAAGTCGGCCTGGCCGTCGCGCAGCATCTGCTTCCACAAGCGGTGGTCGCCCGGCGCCAGCCAGCTCATCGCCAGCACCCCGAGGCGCGGGTGCTGGCCCAGCACGCGCGGCGCGCAGCCGGGTTGCGCCCTCTGGGCCACGCCCATCCAGCGCGCCTCAAAGAGGTTGCGTTCGATGGGGGCGTGCCAGTCGGCCGCGACCCGCAGCTTGGGCAAGGCGCGCTTGGCACACAGCGGGCCATGGTCGGTGTCGATGCGCCAGATGTCGGACGACACGCCGCCAGTCAGTGGCGTACCGCTCAGGGGGCCGGCGCCGGCCAGACCCAGCTCGCGCAACGCCTGTGCAAACTCGGGCGGCACCGAATCGGCCGCCGCCACGTCAGCCGCCACGTCACCTGCCATAGCCGGCTTCGACCAGCTTGACCAACGCGTACAAGGCCTGGTTGACCGGCGTGGCCACACCGAGCTCGGCGCCGCGGCGCGCGACGAAGCCGTTCAGGTGGTCGATCTCGCTCGGTTTGCGGCGCGCCATGTCCTGCGCGGTGGACGAGTGCTGCGCCGGCATCGCCACCGCAATGCGCTCCATCGCGTCGAGCGACGCCGCCAGCGGCAGGGCCACGCCTTCGGCCGCGGCGAGCGCCACCACCTCGCGCACCACGGCCTGCTGCAGTTCGCGGATCGGCGCCAGCGCCGCCAACTGTCCATAGGGCTGCTGCGCCAGGCCCGAGATGGCGTTGTAGGCGCAGTTCACCATCAGCTTGGACCACAGTTCGGCCATCACATCCTGGGACACGCGCACCGGTACTTCGGCGCTGCCGAACAGGTCCACCAGGGCTTGCAAGGTGGCGGCAAGCGCTTCATCGGGTGCCGCGCTCTGCGCCGGGTTCAACGGCCCGATCACCAGGTCGCCGCGGCCAAAGTGCTTCACCAGGCCCGGCTCGGGCATCGCGGTGGCCACGTAGACCACCGCCGGCACCACCGCCTGGCGCACCCGGCGCGCGATCGTCGCTGCGTTCTCCACCCCGTTCTGCAGGCTCAGCAGCACGGCGTTCGGGTCCAGGTGCGGCGCCATCTGCTGCGCCACCGCGTCGGTGTCGACAGACTTGACGCAGAACAGCACCAGGCCCGCGCCGCGCACGGCGGCCAGCTCGGTGCTGGCCTCCACGCGCACGGATTCGATCTGGCCGGCCCGGTCCAGCCGCAAGCCGTCGCGCTGCATTGCCTGCACATGCGCGGCGCGCCCGATCAGCCGCACGCGGTGGCCGGCGCGTGCCAGCATGGCGCCGAAGTAGCCGCCCACAGCACCTGCGCCGACGACAGCGATTGAATCGAAATGACGGGTCATGCGGATCCTCTCCAGCGGCGGACCCGGCATGGTAATGCTCCCCGCGGCGACCCGCGCTCAGGCCTCGATCGGCGCCTCCAGGCGTCCGCGCTGGCGCTCCAGCAGGCGCGCGAACGCGTCCGCGTCAACCGGCCGGCTGACCAGGAAGCCCTGGAACTCGTCGCAGCCGTGTGCCTTCAGGAAGGCCCACTGCGCCTGCGTTTCGACCCCTTCGGCCACCACGCGCAGCTTCAGCGTGTGGGCCATGGCGATGACGGCGGTGATGATGGCCGCGTCGTCGGGGTCGGTGGC
Organism: Methylibium sp.; assembly: GCA_031414975.1. Lineage (GTDB taxonomy): Bacteria > Pseudomonadota > Gammaproteobacteria > Burkholderiales > Burkholderiaceae_C > LGRD01. Next base: position 4,458 of record JANOQS010000208.1, read on the forward strand.
AATGTCGCGCACGAACGAGCGGTCGATCTTCAGCGAGGTGATCGGCAGCCGCTTCAGATAGCTCAGCGACGAGTAGCCGGTGCCGAAGTCGTCCATCGACAGGCCGACGCCGATGTCTTTCAGCCGCACTGCGTTGGCCACGCTCTGTTCGGGGTCGACCATCAGGATCGACTCGGTGACCTCGATCTCCAGCAGCGCCGGCGGCAGGCCGTGCTCGCTCAGCATGCGCGCCACCAGGCCGGGCAGGCTGTGCTCGCGCAGGTGGGTGGCCGCCAGATTCACCGCGATCGGCACCGCGTCCAGCCCGGCCGCGCGCCAGGCGGCACCCTGGCGGCAGGCCTCGGCGATGGCCCATTCGCCGATCGGGATCACCAGCCCGGTGGCTTCGGCGAGCGGAATGAAATCGTCCGGCGGCACCATGCCGCGCTCCGGGTTCTGCCAGCGGATCAGCGCTTCGGCACCGACGATGCGGCCGGTGGCCAGCTCGATGCGCGGCTGGTAGTGCAAGGTGAATTCCGAGCGGTCGAGCGCACGGCGCAGGCTGGTTTCCATCACCAGGCGTTCGAGCGCGCGCGCATTCATCGAACGGTCGTAGAACTGGAAGCCGCCGCGGCCCGCTTCCTTGGCACGGTACATCGCAGTGTCGGCGTTCATCAACAGGGTGTCGATGTCGGCCCCGTCGCCCGGGTACATGGCCACGCCCACGCTGCCGCTGACGAACAGCTCGGTGCCCGTCACCGTGACCGGCTCGTGCAGCGCCGCCACCAGCCGGCGCGCCACGCCGGCGGCGTCGGCCACCCGGTTCACGTCGCTCAACATCACGATGAACTCGTCGCCGCCCAGCCGCGCGATGCTGTTTTCCTCGGTCTCGTCGGCATTCCGGCTGACCGTGTCCAGCGACCGGATCGACGCCGCCAGGCGGGCGCTGACGACCCGCAGCAATTCGTCGCCGGCGCCGTGGCCAAGCGTGTCGTTGACGCGCTTGAAGTGGTCCAGGTCGACGAACATGATCGCCACCTGCTGGTCATGCTGTTCGGCGTACGCGATCGCCTTGTGCAGTTGTTCGGTGAACAGCAGGCGGTTCGGCAGGCCGGTGAGCGTGTCGTAGTAGGCCAGGCGGCGGATCTGCTCCTCGGCGTCCTTGCGCTGCGTGATGTCGTGCACTGCCCCGGCCAGGCGCAGCGCGCGGCCGGCGTCGTCCTGCGCGATCACCTCGACCTGCTGGTGCACGTGGCGCAGGCTGCCACCCGACTGCAGCACGCGGTGTTCGATCGCAAACGCGCCGCCCTTGGCGATGGCCTGTTCGCAGGCGTGGCGCACACGTGCGGCGTCCTCGGGGTGCACGGTCGCCAGGAAGGTATCGCTTTGCAGCGCACTGTCGACAGCGTCGTGGCCGAAGATGCGCCAGGCTTGCTCGGACGGCACGATGCGGTCGCGCTGCACGTCCCACTCCCAGTCGCCCATCTCGCCGATGCGCTGGGCGTTCGACAGGCGGCGCTGGTTCTGCTTCAGGTCGTTGATGGCCGAGCTGGCGCGCAGCATGTAGCGGACCCGGTGCGCCAGGATCGGCCAGTTGATCGGCTTGGTGATGAAGTCGGTGGCGCCCACCTCGAACGCGCGCTCGATCGACTGCACGTCGTCCAGGCCGGTCATCATGACCACCGGCACGCGGTTGCCACCGGGCAGCTTGCGCAGTTCGGCGCAGGCGCTGAAACCGTCCATCACCGGCATGCTCACGTCCATCAGCACCAGGTCGGGCAGTTGCGCACGCATCGCATCGAGCGCTTTCTGGCCGTCCGAGGCTTCGGTGACCTCGAAGCCCGCGCGGGTCAGGGTGGCGCGTGTCAGGCGGCGCCCGCCGGCGTCGTCATCGACGACCAGGATGCGGCTGGGGGAGCTCATCCAATGATCTCCGTGCCGCCGATCGCGCCTGCCGCGTTCATGCGGGCTGCCCCATTTCGGCCAGCAGCGCCGGCCGGACCTTGTCCGACATCTTCTCGATCGCGCGCACCAGCTCGGCGGCCGACGCCAGGTTGCCGGCCTTGCCGTGCCGTTCGAGTTGCCGGCACAGGTCGCCGAGCTGGCTGGCGCCGACGTTCTGGCTGGCCGATTTGAAGGCGTGCGCGACGCGACCGAGTTCGGCCGCGTTCTGTGCCTGCAGCGCCGCGCGCAGGCGCGCCAGGTTCTGCGGCGCCTCTTCGAGGTACATGCCGATCACCTCGTCGAGCACGAAGGTGTTGCCGCCGTCGTCGAGCGCACGGATGTTGGACAGCGCCTTCTGGTCGAGTTCGAAGTCGCCCATCAGCGGGGCCGGCTGGGTCAGCGGGATCGGCTCGGTGCGCTCCACATCCATCGAGCCTTCGACCAGGTGCGGCGGCAGCCAGCGCGCCATGATGGTGCCGAGCTGCTTGCGCGAGTACGGCTTGGCCAGGTGGTCGTCCATGCCGGCGGCGCGGCAGGTGTCGGCGTCGCCGACCAGCGCGTTGGCGGTCAGCGCCAGGATCGGGATGCGGCGCCCGCCGGCTTGCGTTTGCTCCCACGCGCGGATCTCGCGGGTGGCCACATAACCGTCCATCACCGGCATCTGGCAGTCCATCAGCACGATGTCGTAACCGCCGCGCTGCACCGCCAGCAGCGCTTCCTTGCCGTTCGGCACGATGTCGAATTCGCAGCCCAGCGACTTGAGCATGTTGCGCGCCACGAACTGGTTCACGCCGTTGTCTTCGGCCATCAGCACGCGGCCCAGGATGCGCATCGCGGTGCCGGTGTTGGGCAGGGTCGCATCGCTGGTGGGCATGCAGCCCACCGCCTGGGCCAGCGCGCGGTAGAGCTCCTGGCGGCGCACCGGCTTGGACAGGTAGGCGCTGATGCCCACCTCACGGGCCCGCGCCATCTCGTCGGTCGAGTGCAGCGAGGTCACCAGCACCAGCCGCAGGCTGCACAGCTCGGGGTCGTTGCGCACCGCGGTGGCCAGTTCGAGCCCGTCCATGCCGGGCATCTTCATGTCGATGATCGCGAGCTCGAACGGGTCGCCCTCGCGCACCGCCTCGCGCAGGCGCCGCAGCGCCTGTGCGCCGCTGCTGGTGCTGCTGCAGCGCATGCCGCCGGCGCGGGCATGGTGCTCCAGGATGTCGGCGTTGGTGGCGTTGTCGTCCACCACCAGGGTGCGCCGCCCCGCCAGTTCACCCGGGTGGCCCACCACCGGCATGCTGGTCGCGGCTTGCAGCGGCAAGGTGAACCAGAAGGTCGAGCCATGCCCTTCCACGCTGTCCAGCCCGATGCTGCCGCCCATCAACTCCACCAGGTGGCGGCTGATCGCCAGGCCCAGGCCGGAGCCGCCGAAACGCCGCGTGGTCGAACCATCGGCCTGCTCGAAAGCGTTGAACAGCCGGCTGCGGGCGGCGGCCGAGATGCCAATGCCGGTGTCGCGCACGCTGACGTTGATGCGGTCGTGCATGCCCAGCGCCACCTCGACCACCACCTCGCCCGACTCGGTGAACTTGAGCCCGTTGGCGAGCAGGTTGGTCAGCACCTGGCGGAAGCGGTAGGGGTCGCCGCGCACGGCAGCCGGCAGGCGTTCGTCGATCCGGCAGGCCAGCTCGAGCCGCTTGGCGTGGGCGCGCGGTGCCATCAGCTGGACCACGTCTTCGACCGCCTGGTAAAGGTCGAAGTCGAGGGTTTCGGTTTCCAGCTTGCCGGCCTCGATCTTGGAGAAGTCGAGGATGTCGTTGATGATCGACAGCAGCGACTCGCCCGAGCTGCGCACCGTCTCGAGGAACGGCCGCTGCTGCGAGTTCAGCGGCGTTTCCAGCAGCAGCTCGGTCAGGCCCAGCACGCCGTTCATCGGGGTGCGGATCTCGTGGCTCATGTTGGCCAGGAACTCCGACTTGGCCTTGCTGGCGTTCTCGGCCGCGGCCTTGGCCACGCGCAATTCGTGCTCGCTGCGGCGCAGCGCCTGTTCGGCCAGCGCGCGCTGCGTGGTGTCGAAGAACACCGTGTAGACGCCCACCACCTTGCCCTCGTCGTTGACGTCGGGCACGTGGCGGCCGGAGTGCCACACCAGGTTGCCGTTGCGGTCGGTCCGCTGGCGCTCCAGCGGCACCGACTGGCCGGCCAGTGCGGTGGACAGGTGCGGTTCGATGTTGGTCCAGACCTGGTCGCCGACCAGGTCGGGCACCTTGCGCCCGATCACTTCGGCGTCGGTCTTGCCGAGCCACACTTCCTGGGCGCGGTTGATGTAGCGGTAGCGGAAGTCGGCGTCGATGTAGGACACGGTCACCGGGATCTGGTCCATGATCGTGCGCAGGCGGCGCTCCGAACGCTGCGCCGTTTCGAGCTGGCGCTGTTCTTCCGACACGTCCAGCGCGAACAGCTGGCAGCCCACCACCGCACCCTGCGCGTCGTGTTCCGGCAGCAGCTCGATCTGCAAGGTCTGCAGGCTCTGGTCGGGCTGCAGCGACGCGCAGCGCAGCCGCTGCACGGTGCCCTTCAAGACGGCGTCGAGCCGGGGGCGCAGCACATTGGCGTTGACCGGCCCGAAGGCCTCTTCGATCGCACGCCCCTGGACTTCGTCGCAGGCCCGTCCCAGCAGCCGGGCGAGCAGGGGGCTGATGTGGGTGCACAGGCGCTGTGCGTCGATGAACGCCACCGCGCCGAGCGGCGCGGCCGGCACGTTCGCCGCCTCGTCCAGGCGGGATTCGGCATGGCTGCGCAGCTCGTCACTCACCGGGTTGGGCCGGGCGTGCCCGCGCCACGTGTTGCACAGCAGCACCAGCAGCGCAAAGGCCGACGCCGGCACGCTGAACAACGCGCCCGGCACGGCGTGGCCCACCAGGTCCATCGCCAGCGCGGCCAGCGTGAGCGCCGCCAAGGCGGAGCCGACCCAGGGTTCGTCGAGCCAGTGGGAGGTCGGTTTCATGCCGGGCACCTTGTTGGATTGCGGACGCTGCGTTGAACGAAAGGCGCCAGGTCGAAGTGGGCCAGCGCGCCGTTGTCCAGACCCCCCGGACTCCCCGGGCCGACGAGGGGTTGCCCGAGCAGTTCGCCGAGTGCGCGGGCCACGCCCTTGCTGCCCACCAGCAGCGGGCGCTGCGCCAGCCGCGGCAACAGGGTTTCCAGGGCCAGCGCGATGCGCTCGAAGAAGTGTTCGTTGGACTCGCCGCCCGGGGGTGTGATGCCGCTTTGCAGCTCGGCCTCGGTGTCGGCAATGGGGCGCAGGTTCCAGGTCCCCAGGTGGCGCTCGCCGAAGCCGGCCTCGATCACCACCTCGACCCCCGGCAGCGCCGCCGCCACGATGCGCGCGGTTTCGCGGGTGCGTTGCAGGTCGCTGCTGACGATCAGGCCGATCGGGCGGCCGAGCGCGGCCAGGCGCCGGCCCACGTCGGCGGCCTGGCGGCGGCCGGCGTCGGTGAGAGGCACGTCCAGATCACCGCCGCAGCGCAAGCCGGCGAGGTTGGGCTCGGTGGCGCCGTGGCGCACGAAGCTCAGCGAGTGTTCGCCGGGCGCGCTGGGAAAGTAGGGCGGCAGGGTGTGCATGGCGTCCGGCTTTCAGCGCAGCACCGTGGCGGGCGCAAAACTCAGCGGCGTGCCCGGGTGGCGTTCGCGTTGCGGGGCGTGCAGCACGGTCCATTCGCCTTCTGCCACGCCGGTGCGCTCGAGCCAGTCGCGCAGGAACCAGATCTGGTTGCGGTCGGCCAGCAGCGGCGCGTGGCCGGTGTCGGGCAAATGCATCAGGGTGATCTGCTTGCCGCGCGACATGCGCTTGATGGACCAAGGGGTCAGCACATCGGA
>JANOQS010000209.1:0-11292 GCA_031414975.1 Methylibium sp.
TTGACCGGTGTCAGCTTGGCCACCGACAAGGCCAGCCACTTCATGCCGTGGCGCCCGAAGTTGACCTGCGCGCGGGCATCGTCGCCGTGGCCTTCGAGCGTGACGATGACGCCCTCGCCGAACTTGGTGTGGAACACGCTCTGCCCCGAGCGCAGGCCGTGGCTGGCGGTCTTGGGGCCGGCACCGAAGGCCGGCTCGCGTGAACCCACATTTCGCGCCGCCACGTTGCCGGCGCCGACGATGGAGTTGAGCCCGGAGCCCTTGGCCCAGGCCGATTGGTACTCGCGCGCATAACCCGAGCCGAAACCCTGGTTGCGCGGTGTGATCCACTTCAGCGCGCTCTCGGGCAGTTCGTCGAAGAAGCGGCTCTTGATGTTGTAGCGCGTCTGTCCGTGCAGCATGCGCGTCTGGCTGAAGCTCAGGTACAGGCGCTTGCGCGCACGCGTGATGGCCACGTACATCAGGCGGCGTTCTTCTTCGAGCCCGTTGAGATCGGCCACCGAGTTCTCGTGCGGGAACAGGCCTTCCTCCAGGCCGGTGATGAACACGCAGTCGAACTCCAGGCCCTTGGCCGAATGCACCGTCATCAACTGGACCGCGTCCTGCCCGGCCTGGGCCTGGTTGTCGCCGGCTTCCAGCGACGCGTGCGTCAGGAAGGCGGCCAGCGGCGACATGATCTCTCCGGTGTCGGCGTCGGGCGTCACGGCCGCAGGCGCCACGGCGGTGGGTGTGCCTTCGCTCAAGGCGCCGGCCACTTCGTCCACCGGCAGCGCCACCGCGTCCTTGCCGAAACCTTCCTGCGTGACGAACGCCTCGGCGGCGTTCACCAGTTCGGTCAGGTTCTCGAGCCGGTCGGCGCCTTCCTTGTCGGTCTTGTAGAAGTCGACCAGGCCGGAGGCTTCCAGCATGTGCTCGATGATCTCGCGCAGGGTCAGCCCCTTGGTCGCGTCGCGCATCGCGTCGATCAGGCTCACGAAGGCTTGCAGGTTGTTGCCGCCCTTGCCTGCCAGCGCACCCACGCTCTGCGCCAGGCTGCGGCCGCTGGCGCGCGCCGCATCCTGCAACTGCTCGACGGTGCGCGCGCCGATGCCGCGCGTCGGGAAGTTGACCACCCGCAAGAAGCTCGTGTCGTCGTTGGCGTTCTCGATCAGCCGCAGGTAGCTCAGTGCGTGTTTGACCTCGGCGCGCTCAAAGAAGCGCAAGCCGCCGTAGACCTTGTAGGGAATGCTGGCGTTGAACAGCGCACTCTCCATCACCCGGCTCTGCGCGTTGCTGCGGTAGAGCAGCGCGATGTTGCTGCGCGAGGTGCCGTCGCGGTGCAGTTGCTGCGCTTCTTCGACGAACCACTGCGCTTCGGCAAAGTCGCTCGTCGCCTCGCGCACGCGCACCGGCTCGCCGGGGCCGGCTTCGGTGTGCAGGTTCTTGCCCAGGCGGCGCGAGTTGTGCGCGATCAGCTCGTTCGCGGCATCGAGGAGGTTGCCGAACGAGCGGTAGTTGCGCTCCAGCTTGATGATCTGCTGCACATGAAACTGGCGCTCGAAGTCGGCCATGTTGCCGACCTGCGCGCCGCGGAACGCATAGATGCTCTGGTCGTCGTCGCCCACCGCGAACACGGCACACCCGCCCGGCCCGGGCGGCCCGGCGAACATCTTCAACCACGCGTACTGCAGCTTGTTGGTGTCCTGGAACTCATCGACCAGGATGTGGCGGAAGCGGTGCTGGTAGTGCTCGCGCAGTGACTGGTTGTCGCGCATCAGCTCGTAGGTGCGCAGCAGCAGCTCGGCGAAGTCGACCACGCCTTCGCGCTGGCACTGGTCTTCGTAGGCCTGGTAGATCGCCACCATCGTTCGGGTCTGCTCGTCGCGGATCTCCACGTCCTTCGGCCGATGCCCGTCTTCCTTGGTGCCGGCGATGAACCAGGTGACCTGCTTGGGCACGAAGCGTTCTTCGTCCAGGTTCATCGCCTTGATGATGCGTTTGATGGCCGACAGCTGATCGGCCGAGTCGAGAATCTGGAAGCCCTGCGGCAGCGCCGCCAACTTCCAGTGCGCGCGCAGAAAGCGATTGCACAGGCCGTGAAAGGTGCCGATCCACATGCCACGCACTGGCAGCGGCAGCATCGCGCCCAGGCGGGTGAGCATTTCTTTCGCGGCCTTGTTGGTGAAGGTCACCGCCATCACGCCGCCGGGTGAAAGTTGGCCGGTCTGGATCAGCCAGGCGATGCGCGTGGTCAGCACCCGAGTCTTGCCCGAGCCGGCGCCCGCAAGGATCAGCGCCGGCTGGGCGGGCAGCGTCACCGCGGCGAGTTGTTCGGGGTTCAGATTGGCAAGCAGCGTCATCCCGTCATTGTCGGGCACGCCGGCCGGGCGGCACTCAGCGGGCGATCATCTCGTCCCGTGCGCCGAGCCACTTCAGCACCGCGGCATAGAGCGCTGCCGGCGCGAAAGGTTTGGCAATGAACCCGTCCATGCCCGCTGCAAGGCATTCCGCGCGGTCTTCGGCATACGCATTCGCGGTGATGGCCAGGATCGGCGTGTGGCGGTGGCCGGGAGCGGCACGAATCAGCGGGGTCGCCTTCAGCCCGTCGAGCCCCGGCATCTGCACGTCCATCAGGATCAGCGCATAGGCCACTTCACCGGCCCGGCGAACGGCTTCCGCGCCGTCTTCCGCCACGTCGACCACCAACCCCGGAAACTCGAGCAAGGTCTTGGCGATTTCAAGGTTGACGGGCTGGTCGTCCACCACCAGGATGCGCGCGCCGCGGTGGCGTTCGGCCAGCGTGGCGCTCGCATCGAAAGGCAACTGGCGGCGCTCGACGCCGAGGCTTGCCGCCTTCTTCAGCCGGGCGCTGAACCAGAACGTGCTGCCTGCGCCGGGTTCGCTGTCGACACCGAATTCGCCCCCCATCAGTTCGGCCAGGCGCCGGGTGATCATCAGGCCCAGCCCGGTGCCGCCGTACTGGCGCGTCGTGGAGTTGTCGGCCTGCTCGAAGGCCCTGAAGATCCTGCGCAAGGCTTCCGCCGGTATGCCCACGCCGGAGTCACTGACCTCGAAACGAACCAGCATGGAATCGGCGTCTTGCGCCTGCACGGTGGCGCGCAGGCTGATGGACCCTCGATCGGTGAACTTGACCGCATTGCTGGCGTAGTTCAGCAGGCCCTGCTGCAGCCGCGTCGCATCGCCCAGCAGTTCGGGCGGCACGCCCTCGGTATGGACGTCCACCCTCAGGCCCTTGGCCAGGGCGCGCTCCGAAATGATGGCCGCTGCGTTGTTCAACAGCCGCTCGACGCAGACCGGCGCTTCTTCCAGCCTGAGCATGCCAGCGTCGATTTTCGACAGGTCGAGAATGTCGTTGACGATGCTCAGCAGGTGCTCGGCCGACAGGTTGATCTTGGTGATGCGGTCGGCCTGTTTGGCCGTCATCGGTTCGAGCTTCATCAGTTCGCCCATGCCGATGATGGCCGTCAGCGGCGTGCGGATTTCGTGGCTCATGTTGGCGAGAAAGGCGCTCTTGGCCAGGTTCGCAACATCGGCGGCGACGCGGGCGTGCTTGAGTTCGGCGGTGCGCACCTCCACCAGTTCTTCGAGATGATGGCGGTGTTGTTCGAGTTCAGCCTCGGCGAGCTTGCGCTCGGTCACGTCGACCATGATGCCGCGCAGCCAGCGCGGAGCGTCGCCGTCGACAACGACCGTGACGATGTCGCGCAACCAGACGGCGCGCCCATCCTTGGCGATGAAGCGGTACTCGAAGTCGTGCGACACCAGGCGCCCGGTGCACGAAGCGCAATAGTCCGGCGCCCAGGCTTTGTCGTCGGGATGCAGGTGGTCGACCCAGAAGCCCGGTTCGAGCCAGTCGGCCACCGGAAAGCCGAGCAGGCTTTCGGCTTTCTGGCTGATGAAGGTGAACTGGAAGGTGCGGGCATCGCCTTCCCACACGATGCCGTCGGTGGTGTTGACCATGTCGCGGAAGCGCTGCTCCGATGCTTTGGCCTCGCTCTCGGCCTGGCGCCGGCTGGCGTCGATCCGTGCCAGCTTGCCCTGCGTCTCGGCCAACCAGCCCAGCACGCTGTCTTGCGCACCCTGGGCCACCGGGATGGGCGATGAAAAGTCGCCGCTGCCCAGGCGCGCGATCCGCGCGTACAACGCGTCTGGCGGCGCCCCCAGAATGGCATTCACCGAACGCCGCGATCGCCACAGCGTGAAAGCCAGAATCAGCCCCATCAGCGCGAAGACCAGGCGCATGCGCTGCGCGTGGCCCTCGGTGGCGTCGCCCGCGCTGAGCGTGCGCTGATCCATCTTGCGCTTGAACTCGTCGATGGGGCGCGCGACGCCGGCCCTGGCCTGAAGATAGGCCGCGTCGTGAAGCATTCGAACCGCAGGGTCCCGGCCCGCGGAACCGGCCGACTCGAACAGTGCCATCGCTTCGCGATCGATGCGGGTCAACGCGTCCGAGTCGGCCTTGGCGGCCGCGAGCAGGCTGAACTCGGCGTCGGAAAAGCCGGCCTGGCGCATCCTGTCGAGCAACGGCACCGCGGGTTCGCGGGACTCCACGCGCGAGTCGTCGACCGGCCCAAGCTCCCAGAGCAGATCGGGGTAGCCCGGTGGACGGGGCTTGCGGCCTTCGCGAATGTCGAGCAGGTCGAGGTAACGCTGCTTGTAGGCCGGATCGCCGGTCACCACATACGCGCGCGCCATGCGGGTCAGGTCGTCGGAGGACTGGCGCAACTCGTGGGCCAGAAAGAAAGACTGCTGGCGCGCCGCCCCGGCCCGATTGATGTCTCTTTCGGCCCGGACATAGACGACGAAGCTCACCGTGAAGACGATGAACATGGCCACACTCAACCATTGCAAGCTGGAAAGCCCGGACAGATGACGCCGAGGCTTTCTCAACATGGCCAGGTCGGTATTGCCCAAATGCGACGCCTTGCAAACCCGAAACCTGTCGATGATAGGCCCGTAGAATTCGACCGCGGGCACTAAATTTGGTGCCCGATTGCTTTGTGGGCGGTGCCGGATCATGGAGATCTTCGACTACGACAACGTGCTGCTGCTGCCGCGCAAGTGCCGCGTGGAAAGCCGCAGCCAGTGCGACGCTTCGGTGGAGTTCGGCCCGCGCCGCTTCAACCTGCCGGTGGTGCCGGCCAACATGAAGACGGTGGTCGACGAGCCGATCACCGAATGGCTCGCGGCGAACGGCTACTTCTACGTGATGCACCGCTTCGACATCGACAACCTCGCCTACGCGCAACGCATGCGCGACAAGGGCCTGTTCGTGTCGATCAGCTCGGGCGTCAAGCCGCCCGACTACGCCATCATCGACAAGCTCGCCTCCAGCGGGCTCGGCGCCGACTACATCACCATCGACATCGCGCACGGCCATGCCGACAGCGTGCACAAGATGATCGAGCACATCAAGACGAAGTTGCCGAACACCTTCGTGATCGCCGGCAACGTGGCCACGCCCGAGGCGGTGATCGACCTGGAAAACTGGGGCGCCGACGCCACCAAGGTCGGCGTCGGCCCGGGCAAGGTCTGCATCACCAAGCTCAAGACGGGCTTCGGCACCGGTGGCTGGCAACTCTCGGCACTCAAGTGGTGTGCGCGCGTTGCGACCAAGCCGATCGTCGCCGACGGCGGCATTCGCGACCATGGCGACATTGCCAAGAGCGTGCGCTTCGGCGCGTCGATGGTGATGATCGGCTCGCTGTTCGCCGGCCACGAAGAGTCGCCCGGCAAGACCGTCGAGGAAGGCGGCAAACTCTTCAAGGAGTACTACGGTTCGGCGAGCGACTTCAACAAGGGCGAGTACAAGCACGTCGAAGGCAAGCGCATCCTGGAGCCGATCAAGGGCAAGCTGGCCGACACGATGCGCGAGATGCGCGAGGACGTGCAGAGCTCGATTTCATATGGCGGCGGGACCAGGCTGTTCGACATTCGCAAGGTGAACTACGTGATCCTGGGGGGCGACAACGCGGGCGAGCATCTGTTGATGTTGAGCCCATAGCGAAGGGCGAGGGGCCCCGTTCACGGGGATCGACCAGCGTCGGGATCGGCGAAGGAGCGGGCTCGATGCCCGCGACTGAGGATCAATCAGCCCACATCCCGCGTCGCTCGCCCGGCTCGGGGGCCGAGATTCTCGACCGCTGCAGCACCGACAGCGCTCGCGCCCGCTCCGACTGCGCCGCCACCGGCGGGCATGCGCCGGTCTGCAGGTAGCTCGCCGCAGCAGCCGTGAGCTTCTCGGTGGCGTCGCCAAGCTGCCCGCTGAAGTCCTCCGCCACCGGGCAGGTGGCCGCAATGCCGTCGTAGTAGCGCCCTTCGCCGAGTGCATTCAGCGCTTCGAAGTTGACCGCGCTGAACGTGCTGCTGCACGAGGTGGTCGGGTTGAAGCCGAACGGCTTGCCGCAACTTTGCGCGCCCACCGTGACCACCTGCACAAACGGCTTCAGCCCGTTCACCACCAGTTCGCTGGCCGAGCAGGTGCGCTCTCCGGTGAGCACCACCACGCGGGCAAAGCCGGTGTCGGCTGAAGCCAATGCAAAGCTCACGTTGCGTGACGACTGGCGCGCGTTGTAGCTCAGGCGCGTGAACACCTTGCCGTCGTGCGCGCTGCCAGCCGCCAGTGACGCCAGGATGCCGGCCGTCGACACCCGGCCGCCGCCGTTGTAGCGCAGGTCCAGGATCAGCTCGGTCGCGCCGGCCGCGCGAAAGCTGGTGAACGCCGCCGCCAGCGGTGCCTCGGCCTGGGTGATGAAGTCCTTCAGCACCAGGTAGCCCACCTTTGTGCCGTTGGCCAAGGTCAGCACCTGCGCCACCGGCACCGGCGTGAGCGTGTAGGTCGCCGCGGTCAGGGTCACGCTGCGGGCGGCGGCGCCGCCGATTCGCAGGCTCACCGTGTCGCCCTCGTTGGCAGCGCTCAGCGCAGCGAAGTCGTTGGCGGCCACGATGTCGGCCGCGCTGCGGCCGTTGATGGCCAGGATCTCGTCACCACGCACCAAGCCCTGGCCCGCGGCCGGCGACTGCGCCTCGACGAAACGCACTTTCAATGGCAGTTGAAGTTCCAGGCCGTTGACGGACACGCCGTAACCCAAGGTCCTGCCTTCGGTGAAGAACTGGTTGTAGCTTGCCGCGTCGGAGATGTAGCTCCAGCGGTCGGCCGGTGTCGTGCCGGCGCCGGCAAACCGCAGCGCATCGAAGTACTGTTGCAGCGTTGCGTAGCCGGCCGGCTCGGGGTTGGGCGACGCGCCCGACCAGAAGTAGCTGTCGAGCATGTAGCTGCGCAGCCAGTCCTTCTGCGCCGGCACGTCGCAGGTGGCGCTGCCGGGCGTGCCGGACGAGCCGCCGCCGCAGCCAGCGAGCAGCGCCAGCGACACGGCGGCCAGCGCCGCCGCCGGGCCACGCCAGACGCTGCGGTGTGTCATGGGCGTGCGCGGGCGATGCATCGCCGGCACCTTAGCAGCCCGGGTGCGCGACCTACAATCGTCGCCTGCCATTTTTCAGACTGTTTCACCTTGACCGAACTCGCCAAATCGTTCGAACCCGCCGCCATCGAGGCCCGCTGGGCGCCCGTGTGGGAGGCCAGCGGCCTGTACGAACCGACGCTCGACGCGAGCCGGCCGTCATTCGCCATCCAGCTGCCGCCGCCCAACGTGACCGGCACCTTGCACATGGGCCACGCGTTCAACCAGACCATCATGGACTCGTTGACGCGCTACCACCGCATGAAGGGCTTCAACACGCTGTGGGTGCCGGGCACCGACCATGCGGGCATCGCCACGCAGATCGTCGTCGAGCGGCAGTTGAAGGACCAGGGCGTGGCATTGGGCAAAGAGCAGAGCCGCCACGACCTGGGGCGCAAGAACTTCGTCGCCAAGGTGTGGGAGTGGAAAGAACAGTCGGGCTCCACCATCACGCGCCAGATGCGCCGCATGGGCGACTCGGTGGCCTGGAAGCACGAGTACTTCACGATGGACGACAAACTGTCGCCCGTGGTGACCGACACCTTCGTGAAGCTCTACGACGAAGGGCTGATCTACCGCGGCAAGCGGCTGGTGAACTGGGACCCGGTGCTGAAATCGGCGGTGTCCGATCTGGAGGTCGTCAGCGAGGAAGAAGACGGATCGCTGTGGCACATCCGTTATCCGTTGGCCGATGGTTCCGGTTCGCTGGTGGTGGCCACCACGCGACCCGAGACGATGCTCGGCGACGTGGCGGTGATGGTGCACCCCGAGGACGAGCGCTACACCGCGCTGGTGGGCAAGCAGGTCACCTTGCCGCTGTGCGAGCGCACGATCCCGGTGATCGCCGACGACTACGTGGACCGCGCCTTCGGCACCGGCGTGGTCAAGGTCACGCCGGCGCACGACGTGAACGACTACGCCGTCGGCCAGCGCCACGGCCTGCCGATCATCGGCGTGCTGACGCTGGACGCAACGATCAACGACAACGCGCCGGCGCCCTACCGCGGGCTGGACCGCTTCGTCGCGCGCAAGAAGGTGGTGGCCGACCTCGAAGCGCTGGGCCTGTTGGTCGAAATCAAGAAGCACAAGTTGGTCGTGCCCCGCTGCGAGCGCACCGGCCAGATCGTCGAGCCGATGCTGACCGACCAGTGGTTCGTCGCCACCACCAAGCCGGGCGCCGACGGCAAGAGCATCGCGCAGAAGGCGATCGAGGTGGTCGAGAACGGCTCGGTCAAGTTCGTGCCCGAACAATGGGTCAACACCTACAACCAGTGGATGAAGAACATCCAGGACTGGTGCATCTCGCGCCAGTTGTGGTGGGGGCACCAGATTCCGGCCTGGTACGGCACGGGCGGCGAGCTGTTCGTCGCGCATGACGAAGTCGAGGCGCGCGCCCGCGCGACGGCCGCCGGCTACACCGGAGAACTCAAGCGCGACGAGGACGTGCTCGACACCTGGTACTCGTCGGCGCTGGTGCCGTTCTCGTCGCTCGGCTGGCCGGCCAAGACGAAGGAGCTCGACCTGTTCCTGCCGTCCAGCGTGCTGGTCACCGGCTTCGACATCATCTTCTTCTGGGTCGCCCGGATGATCATGATGACGACGCATTTCACCGGTCGAGTGCCGTTCCACCACGTCTACATCCACGGCCTGGTGCGCGACTCTCAGGGCCGCAAGATGAGCAAGTCCGAAGGCAACGTGCTGGACCCGGTGGATCTGATCGACGGCATAACGCTGCCCGCCCTGCTGGACAAGCGCGCCACCGGCCTGCGCCGCCCCGAGACCGCGCCGAAGGTGCGCAAGGAAACCGAGAAGGAGTTCCCCGACGGTATTCCCGGCTTCGGCGCCGATGCGCTGCGCTTCACCTTCGCGTCGCTGGCCAGCCTGGGCCGCAACATCAACTTCGATACCAAGCGCTGCGAGGGTTACCGCAACTTCTGCAACAAGCTCTGGAACGCGACCAAGTTCGTGCTGATGAACTGCGAAGGCCAGGACTGCGGCCTGGCCGAGCACACCAAGGCGCAATGCGCGCCGCCGAAGTATGACGACGCCGGCAAATTAGTCACACCGGCCGGCGAGTTCTACCAGTACCTGACGTTCTCGCAGGCTGACCGCTGGATCAGCGGTGAGCTGCAGCGCGTCGAAGCGGCGGTCGAAAAAGGCTTTGCCGAGTACCGGCTCGACAACGTGGCGAACGCGATCTACTCGTTCGTGTGGGACGAGTACTGCGACTGGTACATCGAGATCGCCAAGGTGCAGGTGCAGACCGGCAACCCGGCCCAGCAGCGCGCCACGCGGAGAACCTTGATCCGCGTGCTCGAAACGATCCTGCGCCTGCTGCACCCGATCACGCCGTTCATCACCGCCGAGTTGTGGGAGGCGGTGGCGCCGCTGGCAGGGCGCAAGGGTGATGGCCAGAGCATCGTCACCACCGCATACCCGAAGGCGCAGCTCGAACGGATCGACGAGAAAGCCGACGCCTGGGTCGCCAAGCTGAAGGCGGTGGTCGGCATCTGCCGCACCCTGCGCGGCGAGATGAACCTGTCGCCCGCGGCGCGCGTGCCGCTGCTGGTGCGCGGCGACGAGACCTTCATCGCGCAGGCCGCGCCGCTGCTGCAGGCGCTGGCCAAGCTGTCGGCGGTAAATGCGTTCGACGACGAGGCGGCATTCGCGTCAGCCACGCGCCAGGCCCCGGTGGCGATGCACGGTGAAGCGCGCCTGGCGCTGCATGTCGAGATCGACGTCGCGGCAGAGTCCGAGCGCCTGGCCAAGGAAATCGCTCGCCTGGCCGGCGAGATCGACAAGGCCACCGCCAAGCTCGCGAACCAGAGTTTCGTGGCGCGCGCGCCAGCGGCAGTGGTCGATCAGGAACGCCAGCGCATCGCCGCGTTCACGACGACACGGGCCCAATTGCAAGATCAGCTAGCGCGCCTGGGATCGTCGGCCTGAACTCGCGCGCCAACTCGGGCTCGTTGTTCAGCAGCTCATCGATGCGCTTGATCACCGTCCAGGCGCTGCGCAGGCGCGACTCGCGCGTGGTGCTGGCCAGGCGCGGCGTGGTCTGCAGGGTTTCGATGCCGTGCAGCGGCCGGCCCTGATCCAGCGAGCCAGGCTCCAGGCTGTCGAGCCAGGCGGCCGCGATGCGTCCGCTGGACAAGGCCTCGGCCAGCGCCACCTCGTCGAACAGGCCCGAATGCGAGATGCTGACCATCACCTGGTTGGGCTTGCAGAATTGCAGGAACCGCTCGCCGAGCAGGCCCTGGTAGCGGCTGAAGTAGCCGAGTTGCACGCACACCGCGTCGGACTGCTCCAGCATTTCGCGCAGGCCCAGCGGCCGCACCCTCCAGCGCTCCCAGACACTGTCGTTCGAGTGCAAGGACGGGTCGTACCCGACCACGCGCGATCCGAAGCCCCCCAGCATCTGCGACATCGACCGCGCCGCCGGCGCCATGCCCAGCAGCCCGACGGTCGCCGCGCCCAGTTCGCGCCCGACCAGGATGCCGTCGGCCCCGACCACCGGCACGCGCCGCAACAGCGACAGCAGCGCGCCGACCATGAACTCGGCCTCGGCCTGGGCGCTGGCGGTGCGGCTGCGCACCACCTCGACCTGCGCACGCGCGCAGGCATCGAGGTCGATGTTCTCGGCGCCGGCGCTCACCCGCCCGACCGCGCGCAGCACCGGGGCGTGGCGCAGCGCCTGGGCGTCGATCGCCACGCTGGCCGGCACGATCATGGCGCGCACCTTGTACAGCGCCTGGCGAAAAGCCCGCGGATCCTGAGCCAGCTCGGGCGCAAAGCTCACCTCATGGCGGCTTTCGAGCCACTGCATGAGTTC